>JBPCRS010000200.1:0-9038 GCA_050996575.1 Solirubrobacterales bacterium | reverse complement strand
AGTACGCTTCGGATTTTGCCGGCCTCTCCGGCGGTTCGAGGGGCGCGGACGCCCCGCTCCGGCCGGTGGTCTGCGGCAGGCGCCGCCGGGACCTTGTTCGCTAGCGCCGCGTCGGACTCGGCGAAGTAGGTGCGCCGCTCGGAGTGACCGAGGACGACGGCATCGACGCCGATCTCGTTCAGCATCGGCGCCGAGACCTCGCCCGTGAACGCGCCTGACTCTTCCTCGTGCATGTTCTGAGCGGCGATCCGAACCGAGCTACCGGCGCAGGCGTCAACCGCGGCCGTCAGCGCCAGGTAAGGCGGGCAGACGACGATGTCGACCCCCTCGGCATCACCAACCCGCGGCAGGAAATCGGCGAAAAAGGCCTCCGCCTCGGCAACGGTCTTGTGCATCTTCCAGTTCGCTGCCATGTAGGGCATGCGATCGCTCATCGCCTTGCCACCTCACCGAGCGCCTCGATTCCCGGCAGCGCCTTCCCCTCCAGCAGCTCGAGCGACGCCCCACCGCCGGTCGAGACCCAGTCGATCCGCTCGCTCAGCCCGAACGCCTCGAGCGCGGCGACCGTGTCCCCGCCACCGACCACGGTCCTACCCGGCGCCGCGGCGACCGCCTCGCCGACCGTTCGCGTGCCGGCGGCGAACGGCTCCATCTCAAAGGCGCCCATCGGTCCGTTCCAGAGCACCGTGCCCGCGCCGGCGATCGCCTCCGCGTATGCGGCGGCGGTCCGCGGCCCGACGTCGAGCCCCATCCGCCCGTCCGGCACCTCGAGCACCTGGGACTCGCGGCGCTCGGCACCGGCATCGAAGGCGTCGGCGAGGACGAGGTCGACCGGAAGCCTGAGATCGCAGTCGGAGGACTCGGCGGCATCGAGTACCCGGCGAGCGAGTTCGATCCCCTCCTCCTCGACCAGCGAATCACCGGTCTCGATGCCCTGGGCGCGAAAGAAGACGAAGCACATCGCGCCGCCGACGAGGATCGTGTCGGCGACGTCGAGGAAGCGCTCGAGCACGCCGACCTTGTCGGAGACCTTTGCGCCACCGAGGACGACCACCAGCGGTCGCTCCGGGTCCTCGCGGACGGCGGTCAGCTCCTCGAGCTCGCGTTCCAGCAGCAGGCCGGCGTAGGCGGGCAGAAGCCGGGCCACGCCCTCGGTCGAAGCGTGAGCGCGGTGGGCGGAGCCGAAGGCGTCGTTGACGTAGACGTCGGCGAGCGCGGCGAGCTGCTCGGCGAGCTCGGGGTCGTTGGCCGTCTCGCCGGGCTCGTAGCGGGTGTTCTCGAGCAGCAGCACCTGGCCGGGGTCGAGACCGGCGGCGAGCTCCTCGACCTCCTCGCCGACGACCGCCGGCGCAAGCTTGACCCCGGCGCCGATCAACTCGCCCAGCCGCTCGGCCACCGGGGCAAGCGAGAGCTCCGGATCGTGCCCTTCGGGGCGCCCGAGATGCGAGGCGAGAACGAGCGAGGCACCGCGCTCGCGCAGCAGCTCGATCGTCGGCAGTGCGGCGCGGATCCGCGTGTCGTCGCCGACTCGACGGTCGTCGAGGGGAACGTTGAAGTCGACCCGGACGAGGACCCGGCGGCCCTCGACCTCGGCCTCGCGAACGCTTTCGCTCAAGCGACCGCGGCCGGCTCGAGCACCTTCGCCGCCAGCTCAACGACGCGGTTCGAGTAGCCCCATTCGTTGTCGTACCAAGAGACCGCCTTGACCATCCGGCCCTCGATCACCATCGTCAGCTGAGCGTCGAAGATCGACGAGTGCGGGTCCTTGACGATGTCGGAGGAGACGATCGGGTCCTCGGTGTAGGCGAGGATCCCGGCCAATGGACCCTCGGCCGCCTCGCAGACCGCGGCGTTGATCTCCTCGGCGCTGGTGTCGCGCGAGACCTCGGCCGCGAGGTCGACGACCGAGCCGGTCGCAACGGGCGCCCGGATCGCGAACCCGTTCAGCTTTCCCTGGAGGTCGGGAAGGACGAGGCCGACGGCCTTCGCCGCACCGGTCGTCGTCGGGATCAAGTTGAGCGCCGCCGCGCGCGCCCGGCGCGGGTCCTTGTGCGGCATGTCCTGGAGTCGCTGATCTGCGGTGTAGGCGTGGATCGTGGTCATCAGCCCGCGCTCGATCCCGACTGCCTCGTGCAGCACCTTGGCGAGCGGCGCCAGGCAGTTGGTCGTGCACGACGCGTTCGAGATGATGTGGTGCTCATCGGGGTCGTAGGCGTCGAAGTTGACGCCGAGCGCGAGGGTCACGTCGGGATCGGTCGCCGGCGCCGAGATGATCACCTTCTTCGCCCCCGCGGCGAGGTGCTTCTCGGCGTCCGCGCGCTTCGTGAACAGGCCGGTCGATTCGATCACGACGTCGACGCCGAGATCGCCCCAGCCGAGATCTGCCGGATCGCGCTCGGAGAGAACCTTGATCTCGGTCCCGTCGACCGAGATCGAGTCCTCGCCCGCCTCGACCTCACCCGGGAAGCGGCCGAGGATCGAGTCGTACTTGAGCAGGTGCGCGAGCGTCTCCGGGTCGGTGAGGTCGTTGACGGCGACGAAATCGAGGTCCGCGCCCGCCTCGTGGGCGGCACGAAAGAGGTTGCGGCCGATCCGACCGAACCCGTTGATCCCGACCTTGACTGCCATTCACGACCTCCTAGGAGTAAGAAGTTTGGGTCGCGGAGGGTATTGGGCCGCAGACGCGCGGGGCGTCAGGCGGCGCGTGCGCGTGCCGGAACGCGGACGGCGATCTCGACCCGGTAGCCGTCCGGGTCGCGCATGTAGCCGGAGTAGTACCCCGACTCGTAGCCGCGGCGAGCGCTCGGCTCGCCCTCGCTTCGCCCGCCGGCGCCGACACCGGCCTCGAAGGCGGCGCGGACGGCGGCCGCACCGACGGCGGCGACGCAGAAATGTCCGGTGCCCGGCTGCGGCCGGCGACCGGTCGAGAGCACGAGCAGGAGGTCGTCGAAGAAGCCGTAGCCGATCGCATCGGTGTCGCTGAAGATCCTCCGCCAACCGAGTGGCGAGAGCAACGCGTCGTAGAAACCGGCGCTGCGCTCAAGGTCTGCGACGTCGACGGTGACGTGGTGCAGCACGGCGGGAAATCTAGACCGCCGACCGGCGGTAGTCTCGCAACGCATCTGCGTGCGCTTCGACGAGTACGTCGATCCGACCGGGCTGTAGCGGCGCTAGCCAGACCGCGGGGTCCAGCGGAAGTAGCGGAGCGCGAGGGCGAGGCCGAGGACGCCCCAGCCGGCGACGATCACGAGGTGGCCCCACTCGAAGCCCGCGCCGACGGTGAGTGGATCGTAGGAGGCGAAGAAGGCCTCGAAGAAGTGCCGGATCGGAAACAGGTCGGCGAACTTGAGCACGCCGTCGGGGATCTCTGACTCCGGAATGAAGACGCCGGAGAGGAAGTAGAGCGGCAGCACGGCGACGTTCGAGATCGGCGCCGCTGCGTCCTCGGAGGGGATCGCGGCGGTCAGCGCGATCCCGAGCGAGCAGAAGGCGGCGGCGCCGACGGCGAGCGTGAACAGAACCGCAGGTAGATGCTCCCAGGGAACATCGACCCCGTAGATCAGCTTGCCGAGCGCGCTGACCAGGATCAGCATCAGGACCGAGGTGACGAGCGCGTTGCCGATCCGCCCGGCGAAGAACGCCCAGCTCGGCAGCGGCGTCCCGCGTCCGCGCTTCAGGATCCCGTTCTCGCGGTCGACGGTGAGCGAGATCGCGAGGCTTTGCATCGTCGCCGAGACGATCGCCAGGGTGACGATCGCCGGCACGTAGTAGGTCGTCGTCTTGATCCCGCCGAGCTCGTCGATCGTGTCGTTGCCGAAGATCGTCGCGAAGATCAGCAGGAAGATGATCGGCAGCAGGATCGTGAAGAAGACCGAGGCCGGGTTGCGCCAGAAGACGCGCTGGTCGAAGCGGAACTGGTGCAGGGCGAGCGCGGCGCCGGTCATCGCTCCTCCGCCCCGTTCTCCGCCGATTCGGTGAGCTCGAGGTAGATGTCCTCGAGCGTCGGCCGGCGAACCTCGAGCCCGTTGAGATCGACCCCGTTCTCGATCGACCAGCCGGTCAAGCGACTTAGCAGCGCGACCGGCTCCGCTACCCGCAGCGAGGCGAGGCCGTCGCTTTCGGAGACCTCGTCGGAGCCGTCGATCGGCAAGTCGGCGAGCGTGGTCCCCTCGGGGAGGCGGAAGGTGATCCTCGCCGGATGGCTCTCGCGATCGCCGATGTCCGCCGGGGTGCCTGTGGCGACGATCCGTCCGCGGGCAATCACCGCGACGCGGTCGGCGAGCGCCTGCGCCTCCTCCATGTAGTGGGTGGTCAGGAAAACCGTCTTGCCGAGGTCGCGAAGGCCCGCGATCACCGCCCACGCGGCCCGGCGCGCGGTCGGGTCGAAGCCGGTGGTCGGCTCGTCGAGGAAGAGCAGATCGGGATCACCGATCAGGGCGACGGCGACGTCGAGCCGCCGCTGTTGGCCACCGGAGAGCCGGCCCGATCGCTCGTCCGCCTTCTCGCCGAGCCCGACGCGCTCGATCGTCTCGCCGACCGGGCGCGCGTCGCCGTAGTAACCGGCGTACATCGTCAAGGTCTCGCGCACCGTCAGCTCGGGCCGCATCCGACATTGCTGGAGGACGATTCCCACCCGCTCGCGCCAATCGCGCGTCGCGTTAGCCGGGTCGGCGCCGAGCACCTCAGCCTCGCCTTCGGTGCGATCGCGGTAACCCTCGAGGATCTCGACGGTCGTCGTCTTACCGGCCCCATTCGGGCCGAGGAAGGCGAAAATCTCGCCGCGCTCGACCTCGAGGTCGACGCCACGGACGGCCTCGTTTTCGCCGTATGACTTGCGGAGGCCGCGAACTTTGATCACAGCCTCGCTCACGAGTCGGGCATTGTAGGTCGATGCCTGCGTCGCGACCCGGAGCAGTGGCGACCGCGATGATCGCGGCGACGAGCATGTTCGCGGCCTGCGGTGGCGGCGGAGAGGCGCTGCCGGGCGCGCCCGTTGCGCCCGAGCCGGCCGCTGAGGCCGACTGCCCGGCGCTTGGCGACGGCGGCGAGCAGGCGGAGGGTCAGCGTGATCGCCCGCTCCCCTACGGGTTCAACTCGCACGCGGCGCTTGCCGGCGTGCTCGGCGTCGTCGAGGAAGCCGAGCTTCAGGCGCGCGCAGGGTCGGCGCTCTGGCGGGTCGCGATCGACTGGCGTTTCGCCGAGCCCGACCCCGGCCGGATCGAGCTCGAGACCCACGACGCGATCTACTGCGAGGGCCTTGCCCGGGGCATCCGGCCGATCTTCCACATCACCGGGGCGCCGGGGTGGGCGGCCGAGGCCCGGGATTGCCCGGTCGCCTCGTGCATCGACCCGCCGCGCCCGGATGCCCTCGACGAGCTCACCTCGTTCGCCCGGCTCGTCGCCGAGCGCTACCCGCGGGCGGCAGCGATCGAGGCCTGGAACGAGCCCAACCTGGCGACCTTCTGGACCGAGCCCGACCCGGCCCGCTACGTCGACGTGCTCGCCGCGATCGACGATGGCGTCGATTCGGCAGATTCATCGCTGCCGGTGCTCGGCGGCTCGCTCTCGAACACAAGCGGCAGCGGCCCCGACCGGATCGACTTCACCGAGTTCCTGCGAAAGATGTACGAGGCCGGCGCGGCCGAGCACATCGACGGCCTCGCCTTCCACCCTTATCCAATCGCCCCCTACCCCTCCGCCCGCGAGCGTTTGACCGAGACGATGGCGGCGCTGCGGCGGACGATGCGCGCCGCCGGTGAAGGCGGTGAGCCGATCTGGGTGACCGAGGTCGGGCTGCCGATCGGGGCCGAGCTCAACGAGGGAGAGCAGGCCGAGGCCCTGACCGGCATCTACGATGCGCTCGCCGCCGAGCCCGACGTCAGCGCCGTCGTCTTTCACACGCTGCTCGAGGGGCAGGCCGCGAGCGGCAGCGCCAGCGGGTTCGGCTGGCTCGTGCTCGGCGAGGACGGCGCGCTCTCCCCGAGGCCGGTCTACAAGGCGTTCGAGGCGCGCTCCCAATAGCTTGAAACCACGACCGCTGTCCTGCTTTACCCGGCTATAGGCCGGTCAATCCAGGACAGTTGATGCTTCCGAGCTGGAATCCGCGGAGCCCCACTAGCCGGCCCGATGCAGCTGGCGGTGGATGTCGCGGCCGATCTTCGACGGTATCCCGGGCACCGACTCGAGCTCCTCGCGGCTCGCCGAGAGGAAGCTGTCGGGGCTGCCGAAGTGGCTCAGCAGAGCCTTCTTTCGCACCGGGCCGATCCCGCGCAGCTCGTCGAAGACCGAGCCCGTCATCGCCTTGTCGCGGCGCGCGCGGTGATGGTCGAGGGCGAAGCGGTGGGCCTCGTCGCGGACACGCTGTAGGAGCCGCAGCGCCTCCGAGTCACGGCGAATCGGTACCGGCCGGGCGCGGCCCGGGAGGAAGACCTCCTCGAGTCGCTTCGCCAGCCCGACCACGGTCACACCGCGCTCGACCAGCGGCGTCAGCGCCTTCATCCCGGCCGAGAGCTGGCCGCGGCCGCCGTCGATCAGGATCAGTCCGGGCATCGAGGAGAAGCTCTCGTCGCGCTCCTCGTCGTGTGGTGAGAGGTCGGCGCCATCTCGCCAGCGCGCCATCCGCCGCGAGAGCACCTGCTCCATCGAGCGGAAATCGTCGGGGCCCCTGGGTCCCCCACCGTTCGCGTCGTCACGGACCCTGAACCGCCGGTCGTGCGCCTTCTTCGGCGCGCCGCCCTCGAAGACGACCATCGAGGCAACGGTGTGCTCGGCGCCGAGGTTGGAGATGTCGAAGCCCTCGATCCGGACCGGCAGCTCCTCCATCCCGAGCGCCTCCTGAAGCGCCGCGAGCGCATCGACCCGCTGCGAGCGGCGACGCTCGCGGCGTAGCCGCTCCTGGCCGAGGGCGAGCTTCGCGTTGCGCTCGGCGAGCTCGCGCAGGCGGCGCTTGTCGCCGCGCTCGGCGACGCGCAGCTCGAGCGGACCGTCGCGGCGAGAACGCAGTGCCTCCTCGACGACGCCGGCGCGCTCGCGCATCGCCGGGCCGACGATCACCAGCCGCGGGATCGACGGCGACGCCGAGTAGTACTGGGCGAGGAACTCCTCGGTCACCTCGGCCTCGCCGCGCTCGGCGCGGTTTTCGAGGTAGAAGCCGTGGCGCTCGGCGAGCATCCCGTCGCGGACCTGGAAGACCTGCGCGTTGGCGTCCTCGCCGTCGACCGCGACCGCGATCAGGTCGGCGGTCTCGAGCGACTCGCCGGCGATCCGCTGGCGCTCCATCAGCTTGCGCACCGCCCGCAGACGGTCGCGGTAGACCGCCGCGCGCTCGTACTCCTCGGCCGCAGCGGCCTCCTCCATCTTCTCCTCGACCTCGCGGACGATCACCCGGTAGCGGCCGGAGAGGAAGCTCATGATCGCCTCGATGTTGCGCCGGTACTCCTCGCGATCGATGTAGTCGACGCAGGGCGCCTGGCAACGCTTGATGTAGTAGTCGAGGCAGGGGACGCCGGACTTGCGCCCGGGCTCCGGGCCCTGGCAGGTGCGGTACTGGAACAGCTTGCCGAGCAGGTCGAGTGTCGCCCGCACGCGCTTGGCACTCGAGAACGGCCCGAAGTAAGCCCGCCCAGGGCGGTGGCGCTCGCGGGTGAAGTAGACGCGCGGGTAGTCCTCGTCGAGGCTGACCCCGATGTAGGGATAGGACTTGTCGTCGCGCAGGCGGACGTTGAATCGCGGCCGGTGACGCTTGATGAACTGCTGCTCGGCGATCAGCGCCTCGGCCTCGGTCTCGGTGACGAGAAAATCAATCGAGTCGACGTGGCGGGCGAGCTCGCGGCTCTCGCCGCCGACCTTGGAGAAATGGCCGCCGACGCGCTTGCGGATCGAGAGCGCTTTGCCGACGTAGATCACCTTGCTCGCGGTGTCGGAGAAGAGGTAGACGCCGGGCGAATCGGGCAGCTTCGAGCGCTGCTCCTTGAGCCTGCGCTCGCGCTCGGTGCCTGCCTTCGCCATCTCGTCAAGGTTAGGCTCCGGCCTCCCCGGATCAGATCGACCAAGGAGCACGATGAGCACCGAGACTGCCGCCGCGACCGCCCCGCCGGAGACCAGCACCCTCTCGATCGAGATCGAGGGCGACGTCGGCACGCTCACCCTGAACCGGCCCGACGAGCTCAACGCAATGAGCCCGGAGATGATCGGCGAGCTGATGCTGATCGCTCCCTGGCTCGCCGACAGCGCGCCGCTACGGGCGCTGGTCGTGACCGGCGCCGGCCGCGCTTTCTGCGCCGGCGGCGACGTCACCTGGTTTCGCAAGGGGGTCGAGGACCCCGAGCACGACCTACCCGCGGATGTCCGCCGTGGCGCCGACGTCCTCCACCAGGCGATCGTCGACTTCCACCGAATCCCATATCCGGTAATCGCCGCGGTCAACGGCCCGGCCGCCGGCGCCGGTTTCTCGCTCGCGCTCCAGTGCGACATGCGGATCGCCTCCGACGCGGCCTTCTTCGCCTGCGCCTACGGCCGGATCGGCGCCTCGCCGGACGGCGGCATGACCTACTTCCTCCCACGAGTGGTCGGTCCGGCGAAGGCGCTCGAGGTGCTGCTCAACGACCCGAACATGGCTGCCTCGAGCGCGCTCGAGGCGGGAATCGTCTCCGAGGTCGTCCCGGCCGGCGAGCTCGCCGGCCGCGCGGCCGAGAAGGGCCGCAAGCTGGCGGGGAAGGCGCCGCACTACGTGCGGGTGTGCAAGCCCCTCGTCGTCCAGAGCCTCGACAACTCGCTCGCAGACCACCTCCAGCTCGAGCGCCACGGGATCGCCGACTCGATGGCGACCGAGGACCTGCGCCAGGGCGTGACCGCGTTCTTCGGCGGCGAAACCCCGAACTTCAACGGGCGTTGAGGGTGGCCACTAGATGAGTGATTCCCAATCCCCGCGCACGCGGATGACGCACGGATACCGTCGCTGGATCGCGCCCGTCGGGACTCGCACATGCCCACCGGCATGCGCTTCGCCCGCCGGCCACGCCCAGCTCGGTCCCGTGCGC
>JBPCRS010000091.1:0-4094 GCA_050996575.1 Solirubrobacterales bacterium | reverse complement strand
GTTTTACCCTCGCCATGCGAGGGTAATCCGACACACCGCCCCTTCGACCTCACGAAACACGCGAGAATCGCTGCGCAAGCGTCACGCCAAAGCCACGGCATTCCGGCCCGCACGCCCTACAAGCCCCGCGACCACGACGCCTCGCGGCGCGAAAATGGCGCCCCCGCTCCGCCCGCTAAGCCGCGTCGGCCAGCTCCGCGGCGGCCTGCTGGTCGAGCTCGACGGTCGGCGCGCTGCCGAACGCCGAAGCGGATGCCGCGACGATCGACTCGCGGGCGATCAGGACGAGGCGGGTCAGGTCGGCCTTCGAGATCGCCAGCGGCGGCATCAGCACGATCACGTCGCCGAGCGGGCGGATGATCGCGCCGCGGCGGCGAGCCTCCAGCGTCACCCGGTGGCCGAGCCGAAGCGCCGAGTCGTGCTCTCCGAGGTCGATCCCGACCATCAACCCGCGGCCGCGGACCTCGGCGACTTCGTCGATCGCGGCGACATCGGCGAGCAGCTCGTGGAGCAGCCGGATCTTCGGCTGCAGCCGAAGCAGGGTGTTCTCGGCCTCGAACGTCTTCAGGTTGGCGATCGCTGCCGCGCAGGCGAGCGGGTTGCCGGTAAAGGTATGCCCGTGGAAGAAGGTGCGGCCGTCCTCGGCGGCGCCGAGGAAGCCCTCGTAGACGCGCTCGGTGGCCAGTGTCGCCGCGAGCGGCATGTAGCCGCCGGTCAGCCCCTTGCCGAGGCAGAGGAAGTCGGGGGCGACGCGCTCCTGCTCACAGGCGAACATCGTTCCGGTACGGCCGAACCCGGTCGCGACCTCGTCGCAGATCAGCAGGGTGCCGGCCTCGTCGCAGAGGCGGCGAACGTCGCGCAGGTAGCCGGGCGGCTGGACGAGCATCCCGGCGGCCCCCTGGATGAGCGGCTCGACAATCACCGCCGCGATCCGCTCGCCGTGGCAGTCGAGCGTGCGCTCGAGCTCGGCGGCGTCGCCGGCGCCGACCTTGTGGCTGCGAAAAAGGAGTGGCTCGTAGGCCGCGTGGAAGAGGTCGATGCCGCCGACCGAGACGGCTCCCACCGTGTCGCCGTGGTAGGCGTTTCGGAGGGTTACGAACTCGGTCCTTCGCGTGTGCTGGCCACCGCGCTGGCGCCAGTACTGGAACGCCATCTTCAGCGCGATCTCGGTCGCGGTCGAGCCCGAGTCCGAGTAGAAGACCCGGTGCAGCCTCGGCGGCGCGATCTCGACCAGGCGCGCGGCGAGCTCGGCGCCGGGCTCGTGGGTGAGCCCGAGCATCGTCGAGTGCGCGACGCGGTCGAGCTGTTCTCGGATCGCGCCGTCGATCAGCGGATGGCGATGGCCGTGGACGTTGCACCAGAGCGAGGCGCAGCCGTCGATATAGCGCTCTCCCTCGGTGTCGATCAGGTCGGTGCCCTCGCCGGCCTCGATCACGATCGGATCCTCGTCCGCCCACCCTTGCTGCTGGGTGAACGGGTGCCATACATGGCGCTGATCGAGCTGCCCCACACGATCGGTCATCGAAAGCGAAGCTACCTCGCGGGTCGGCGGCAATCGAAGCTCCGCGACGCCGCTGTTTGCGGGGTTAGAGCCCGAGGCCGCGCACGCCGGGCTCGTCCCAGCCCAGATGGTGTGCGAGCTCGTGGCGGACGACCCGTTGGACCTGCGCCCGCAACAGCTCGGGGTGGTGGCCGAAATCGCGCTCGAGCGTGTCCTGGTAGATGATGATCCGATCCGGATAGATGTCGCGGGCGACGGTGCCGCCGATGTAATGGCCGTAGGCGCGGTGCTCGTGTCCGCGATTCGAGACCACCACCGGCGCCCGTTCGAGCAGCTCTCGGAACTCCTCGGGAAGCTCGTCGATCGCCTCGACGACGAGTTCGTCGAACTCGGTCGGCGCCCGGTCCGGTGGCGGCAGCGTTGCGAGCGTCTCGCTGCGGTCGACGAGCCGTTGAAACTCGCGCTCAGGCATCTCCTCGCCGGTCAGCGCGACCGTGATCCAGGCGGTGACGAGAACGATCGCGACGGCGACGGCGACGAGAGTCAGCACGTCCTCGAGCCCCGAAAGCGACGGTGGCTTGAGCAGTAGCATCGAGAGCCCGGTGATGAAGGCGATGATTGCCGCGGCGCGCAGCGGGGGACCGAGTGTCTCCCTCATGCAATCGAGCTTAGAGCGCGCACCGCGAAATGCTCAGCTGTCGGCTGTCCGCCCGGGTCGGCGGGGTCGATCCGGGCCAGCGTCTCTCCCCGCACCGCGTCGAGCCCGCTGATCCGACGGTCGCTCAGCAGACGTCCAGCCCCGGCCAGCTCTCGTGGTTTGACAAGTCCAGGCTGGGTAGGTGGGTGACGCGGACCCCCCCGACGCGCTCGATCGTTTGGTGGTTCGAGCGCTCGATCGCCGTTGGGCTCTCGGGCCATGGGGTGAGCACGACCGAGGAGATCTCGAGGCCCGCGGCCCGCGCAGACTCGACCGTCAAGAGCGTGTGGTTGATCGTGCCGAGGCCGGGCGAGGCCGCCACCACGACGGGGTGGCCGAGGTCCACCGCGAGGTCCCGCACCAGGTACTCGAGCGTGAGCGGGACGAGGAAGCCGCCGACGCCCTCGCAGACGAGCAGATCAGTGTCACTTGATGCCCGCGCGGCGGCCGTCCGCAGGCGTGCCGGGTCAATCGTCTCGCCGGCGAGTGCGGCGCCCAAGTGCGGCGAGACCGGGGGTCCGTATCGGTACGGGGCGATCTCGTCGTCTGATTGGTGCGAGCCGGCGGCGCGGCGGAGCAGCTCGTGGTCGGCTTCATTGCCGGACGCGCGGACCTCGCCGAGGCCGCTGACCGCCGGCTTGAACACTCCTACACGCCTGCCTTGTGCGGCGGCCGTCCGCGCGATCACGGCCGCGACCACCGTCTTGCCCACCTCGGTCCCGGTGCCGGTGACGAAGACGCCGCTCACGCGGCGCGTGCCAGGGCGCCCGGGAGTGCCTCGCCGCAGGCGCGCAGGCCAAGCTCTCGAGCGGCCTCTCCGATTGAGCCGGCAGCGCGCTCGAGCTCGCGCCGGCGGTGCGTCGCCATCACCGTCAACCGCAGCCGCGAGGTGCCCTCGGGCACGGTCGGCGGTCGGATCGCCTGGGCGAAGACACCGCGCCGTAGCGCCGCGTCGCAGAGCGCCGTCGCCTGCTCGGCGCCGCCGACGACGAGCGGGACGATCTGCGTGCCCTCGCGCTCGACTTCGAATCCCTCATCTTCCAGGGCGCCGCGCAGGGTGCCGGCGTTCGCACGCAGGCGATCGACCCGTTCCGGTCGCGCCTCGAGCGCTCCGAGTGCGGCGTAGGCGGCGGCCGCCGTCGCCGGCGGCAGCGCGGTCGAGAAGATGAACGGGCGCGAGACGTTGATCAACAGCTCCCGAATCTCGCTCGTCGCGCAAACGTAGGCGCCGTAGCCGCCGAGCGACTTGCCGAGCGTGCCGACGATCACGTCGACGTCGTCTCCGAGGCCGGCGGCGGCGACGGCTCCTCGGCCGCCCGGACCGAGCGCGCCCGTCCCGTGCGCCTCGTCGACGATCAGCCGGCAGCGGTGCCGGCGGGCGAGCTCGGCGAGGCCCTCGAGCGGTGCGACGGCTCCGTCCATCGAGAAGACGCCGTCGGTGACGATCAGCGAGCCGCGGCCCCCGGCGCGCTCGAGACCCCAGGCGAGATGCTCGAGGTCCGAGTGGCGGTAGACGAATACGTCGGCCCGCGAAAGCCGGCAGCCGTCGATGATGCTGGCGTGGTTGAGCTCGTCCGAGAAGACGACCTCGTCGCGTCTTGCCAGCGCTGAAACGGTGCCCAGATTGGCGAGATAGCCGGAGCCGAAGAGAAGCGCCGACTCGGTCCCCTTGAACGCCGCGAGCCGCTGCTCGAGCCGGCGGTGGACTGTCATCGAGCCCGAGATCAGGCGTGAGGCGCCGGCGCCGGCGCCCCAGCGAAGCGCTGCCGTCGCCACAGCTTCGCGCACCATCGGGTGGTTGGCGAAGCCGAGGTAGTTGTTCGAGCCGCGCAGCAGCACCTCGCGCCCGTCGAGCAGGACGCGGGCGCCCTGCGGCCCCGAGACCTCGCGCAGGCT
>JBPCRS010000078.1:0-12073 GCA_050996575.1 Solirubrobacterales bacterium | reverse complement strand
GCGCTCGCCTGGGGCGCCGGCCTGGTCGCGATCCACAGGCTGCTCGCCGGCGACGGCCCCGATCCGGTCACGGCTGGCCTGGTCGCGGCGCTGGCCGCGGTCCTGATCGCCGCGCTCGCGGTTCGCGCCGAACGCCCGGCCCTGCCCGGCCCCACTAGCATTTCGCCTCGCGCGGCCCCCAGTGCCGTCTCGTCCACGTGAGGTAGATCGAAATCAGCGTCCTGCGCAATCTCGAAGCGAGGATCGAGGGCCTCGTCGAGGGGGTCTTCAGCCGCGCCTTCTCCTCGCAGGTGCAGCCGGTCGAGCTCGCCCGTAAGCTCGCAAAGGAGATGGACTCCCACCGCACAGCCTCGGTTTCGCGGGTCTACGTCCCGAACCAGTACACGGTCTTCCTCTCGACCGAGGACCGATCCCGGCTCGAGGGCTACGAGCGCTCGCTCGAGCAGGAGCTCTCCGCCTACCTGCTCGAGCACGCGCGGCGCAAGGACTTCGCCCTGCTGACCAGGCCCGGCGTCGAACTCGAGACCGACGATCGGTTGCGGCTCGGCGAGTTCGGGATCCAGGCCCGGCTGGTCAAGCCGCCGGCGCGCGAGGGCGCCGAGCCCTCGCAGGGGAACCCCGGCCAGACGATGGTCTACAGCGCGCCGCCGAAGGAAAAGAAGCGCGAGAAGCGCCCGCCGACGGCGCGCTTGGTCGAGACTCGCGCGATCGTCTCGATGGAGGATCGACGATATGTCCTCGATGGACCCGTGGCGGTGCTCGGCCGCTCGAAGGAGTGCGAGTGCGTCGTCCGCGACCCGAACGTCTCGCGTCGTCACGCCGAGCTGCGGCGAAACGAAAACGGTGACTGGCAGATCGTCGATCTCGGCTCGACAAACGGCGTGAAAGTGAACGGGCGCCAAGTCGAGACCTCGCGCCTCTCACCAGGCGACGACGTCGTCCTCGGCACGTCTCGCTTCACCTTCGACATCGAGCAGGCGTAGAGCCTCGATGGATGCGGAGCCGATAGCGGTTGGGCTCAAGTTCGGCTTCCTCGCCGTCCTCTATCTCTTCCTGCTCTGGGTCGCGCGCTCGGCGCTCCGCGAGCTGCGCCGCTCAACGGCGCCCGCGATCCAGAGTGAGACCGGCCTGCATCCGGTCGAGGGCGCGGGCCGCGAGGCGGGCACCGACGCCTGGCTCGTGATCGTCCGCGGCGGCGGCCTCGACGCCGGCGGGCGGCTCGACCTCTTCGGCGGGCTCTCGATCGGCCGCTCGGCTGATGCCGACGTCAGGATCGAGGACCGGTTCTCGTCGCAGATCCATTGTCGCGTCTACTCGCGCAAGGGCTCTTACCGGCTCGAGGACCTCGGATCGACCAATGGCACCTACCTCAACGGCGAGCAGCTCAAGGGCGAGGCCGAGCTGCGCGATCTCGACGAGATCCGGATCGGCGACACCGAATTCCGCTTCGAATTGGAAGTCCCGGGATAATTCGGAAATGCTGCGTGTAGCGGAGCAATTCGCCGAATCCGACACCGGTCGCCAGCGGAGCGCCAACGAGGACTCGTTCTTTGCCCGCTCGCCGGTCTTCGTCGTCGCCGACGGAATGGGTGGTGCCCAGGCCGGTGAGGTTGCCTCGAAGGAGGCCGCCGACGCGTTCGAGCCCGGAAGCGACGGGTCGGAGGGCCCCGAGGCCTACCTGCGCCGGGTGATCGAGGCGGCCAACGCGCGTATCCACGAGCTCTCGCGCGAGGACAGCTCGCGCTCGGGAATGGGGACGACGCTGACCTCCGCGCTCGTCCACGGCGACGAGATCAGCTTCGGCCACGTCGGCGACAGCCGCGCCTACCGACTGCGCGACGGCGAGCTCTCGCGGCTGACCAGCGATCACTCGCTGGTCGAGGAGCTGCGAAAGCAGGGCCGCCTGACCGAGCAGCAGGCGGCCGAGCACCCGCAGCGCTCGATCATCACGCGCGCGCTCGGCCCGGAGCCGAGTGTCGACGTCGACACGATGACCTTCCCGGCCCGACCCGAGGACGTCTACTTGCTCTGCTCGGACGGGCTGACGACGATGTTGCCCGACGATCGCCTGCTCGCGATCCTGACCTCGACCCCCGATCTGCATGCAGCGGTCAGGACGCTGATCCGCGAGGCCAACGAGGCCGGCGGTCGCGACAACATCACCGCCGTCGCCTTCCGCCTCGAGGAGGCCGGCGCCGCGGTTGAGGAGGGCGCGACGCTGATCGGCCCGGCCGCCGAGGAGCAGGGATTTACCGCTGAGGCGGTCCGCGAGGGCGCGCGAGCGCAGGGGGCGACGGCGGAGCGCCCGCGGCCACACCAGCCGCCCCCCCCGCCGCGACGGCGCTGGCCCGCCCGCGTCGCCAAGACGCTGCTCGCGCTGGTGGTCATCGCCGGTGTCGTCGCGGCCGGCATCTGGGGCGCTCGCCAGGTCTATTTCCTCGGCACCGATGAGGGTGGCAGGATCGCACTCTTCCGCGGCCTGCCCTACGACCTGCCGGCTGGAATCGAGCTCTACTCCGAGGTGTATTCGAGCCCGACCCAGGTCGCTTCCCTTCCCGAGGACCGCCAGGACGAGGTCACCGAGCACGAGCTCCGAGGCCGCGACGACGCCGAATCCCTGATCACGGACCTCGAGGAAACAGCCGCCGAAGAGGCGGCGACTTCTTCAAGTCAGGCGGGCAGCAGCAGCTCCTCTTCTGCGGGTGGCGGCGGGGGGGCCCCCGGCGATGACGCCCGCAGCCCGAAGGGCGAGGACGCGTCGACGGGGTCCCGGCGACAGGACCCGCAGAGCACGAGCCAACCTTGAGCGCGCGCAACCGCGAGCTCCTGGCGCTGATCCCGGTCGCCGTCCTGGTGACCGCCGGGTTCACCTCGGTCCTGCTCGTCGACAACCTCGACGTCGGCAACGTCACGCTCACCTACGGCGGCTATTTCCTCGCGATCTGCGCCGGCATCCACCTGCTGATCCGTTGGCGCCTCCCCCACGCCGACCCGTACCTGTTCCCGCTCGTCGCCCTGCTCGCCGCCGTCGGCCTCGTCGTCCTCTACAGAATCGATGAATCGCTGGCGCTCGAACAGGCCACCCTGATGGTCCTCGGCGCGATCGTCTTTGGCGCGACGATCGTCTTCCTGCGCGACCTCGGCGTGCTCGAGCGTTACCGCTACCTGATCGCCCTGGCTGGGATCGTGCTTTTGCTGATGCCGCGTCTGCCCGGCATCGGCTCGCAGGTCAACGGAGCATTTCTCGCCGTCGACATCGGACCGCTCGACTTCCAGCCCGCGGAGCTGGCGAAGATCTGCATCGTCGTCTTTCTCGCCAGTTACCTGCGTGAGAAGCGCGAGGTGCTGATCATCGGCGCCCGCCGGATCCTCGGGGTAACGCTGCCGCCCCTGAAGCACTTCGGCCCGCTCCTCGTCGTCTGGGGGGCGGCGATGTTCATGCTCATCTTCATCCGTGATCTCGGTAGCTCGCTGATGATCTTCGGAGCCTTTCTCGCCGTCCTCTACGTGGCGACGAACCGGTTCTCGTTCGTCGTCATCGGCCTTGGAATGTTCGCCCTGGGAGCCTGGGTGATCACGACCGGCCTCGGCCCGATCCCGGCCGCGGGGCAAGTTTCGGACCGGGTCGACATCTGGCTCGACCCGTTCGCTCGCAACGCGCCGGATGGCGCCGGCCAGATCACGCAGTCGCTGTTCGCGCAGGCCGAGGGCGGACTCTTCGGCGAGGGCCTCGGTCAGTCGCTGCTGAAGCTGCCAGGCCCGTTCGCCCCCAACTGCGAGCAGCCGTTTCCGGACTGCGGCTCGATCCTTCCCGCCCCGCACACCGACTTCATCTATGCGGTGATCACGTCCGAGCTCGGCCTGTTCGGTGCCTGCGGGGTGGTCCTGATCTTCGCGCTGATCGCTGCGCGTGGGTTCAAGGCCGCACTCACGGTTCAGGACGGCTTCGCGAAGCTCCTCGCGACGGGGTTGACCGCGGTTCTGGCGCTCCAGGCCTTCGTGATCATCGGCGGTGTCGTACGGGTGATTCCGCTGACCGGCGTGACTCTCCCGTTCGTCAGCTCCGGGGGGAGCTCCGTCGTCGCCAACATGATCCTGATCGCGCTGATCCTGATCGTCTCCAACGAAGCGCGCAAGCCGCACCACCAAGGCGGCGTCGAGCATTTCGACGGAGGCCTTCGATGAATGCCCCGATCATGCGCCTGTACGTCCTCGTCCTCGTCCTGTTCGCGACGCTCGTCGGCTTCACCTCCTACTGGGCGGTATTCCAGTCGGACGAGCTGCAGGGAAGGCCGGACAACCGGCGGTCGCTGATCGAGGCTCAGGGGATCAAACGGGGGACGATCACGACCGTCGACGGCGCCGTGATCGCGGAGAGCATCCCGCAGGGCAAGGGACAGCAGACGATCTACTCCCGCCGCTACCCGCTCGGGGCGTTGTTCGGGCACCCGGTCGGTTACTCGTTCATCGAGCTCGGCAACTCGGGGATCGAGCGCTCCGAGAACGCGGTCCTGACCGGCGAGACGAACGAGTTCGCGAACCTGCTCGACGAGCTTCAGGGCGAGACCGAGGAGGGCTCGGACCTGACCCTCACGCTCGACGCCGAGGCCCAGCGGATCGCCCAGGCAGAGCTCGAGGCGGCGATCTCGACAGCGGGGACCGGAGCCGCGCTGGTCGCGATCGAGCCCGACACCGGAGCGGTGCGCGCGATGGTCAGCATCCCCGGCTACGACCCGAACACCGTCCCCGACCAGTTCGAAGAGCTGAACCGGGACGAGGGCTCGCCGCTGTTCAACCGCCCGACGCAGTCGATCTACCCGCCGGGGTCGACGATGAAGGTGGTGACCGCGACCGCCGCGCTCGACTCGGGCGAGTTCGAGCCGACGACGACGCTCGACGCGAACTCGGGCAAGGAGATCTCCGGGGTGCCGCTGGCGAACTCAGGTGGCCAGGACTTCGGCACGATCGACATGACCGCCGCATTGACCAATTCAGTCAACACCTACTGGGCGCAGGTCGGCGAGCAGCTCGGCCCGGCGACGATGGTCGAGTACATGAAGCGGTTCGGCTTCTTCGCCAAGCCGCCGCTCGACTACCCGCCCGACCAGCTCGCGGTATCGGGCGTCGTCAACTCCGCCGCCGACCTGGTCGAGGCGGACTTCGACGTCGGCCGCGTCGCGATCGGCCAGGGCGGCGAGGAGGGCCAGCTCCTGGCGACGCCGCTGCAGATGGCGATGGTTTCGTCCGCGGTCGCCAACGAGGGCGAGCTGATGGAGCCCACCTTCCTGCAGGCGGTCACCGACCCCGACGGTCGAACCAGTGAGGAGCTGGATCCCGAGACCCAGTCGGACGTGATGAGCGAGGAGACCGCCGCCGAGGTCGCGGAGATGATGACCAACGTCGCCGAGGAGGGCACCGCGAGCGCCCTTTCGGTCACCGGCTCGACGCTTGCCGGCAAGACGGGAACGGCGGAAATCGACGTCGCCTCGAGCTTGAACCAGGCCTGGTTCATGGGCTTCGCTCCGGCCGAGGACCCGCAGATCGCGGTCGCAGCGACGGTCGAGCGTTGCACCGGCTGCTTCGGCGGCGACACCGCGGGCCCGGTGGCGACCGCGGTAATGGAGTCCCTCCTTGACTAGCGGGCCGCGCGGATGAGGCTTTCCGAGGGCACGACCGTCGACGACCGCTACCGGATCGAGCACCGGCTCGGATCCGGCGGGATGGCGGACGTATGGCTCGCCGAGGACACCGAGCTCAGCCGCAAGGTCGCGCTCAAGGTCCTCCACGACCGCTTCGCCCAGGACGCCCAATTCGTCGAGCGCTTCCGCCGCGAGGCCGCCAACGCCGCCGGCCTTCAGCACCCGAACGTCGTCGGTGTCTTCGACCGCGGCCAGGTCGAAGACACCTACTACATCGCGATGGAGTACGTGGAGGGGTCCTCGCTGAAGGACCTGATCACGCGCGGGCTGACTACTGCGCAGGCGATCGAGATCGCTCGCCAGATCCTTGCCGCCGAGCGCTTCGCCCACGAGCACGGAATCGTCCACCGAGACATCAAGCCGCAGAACGTGATCGTTGACCCCGAGGGGCGGGTTCGCGTCCTCGATTTCGGCATCGCCCGCGCCGGCGCCTCGGAGATCACTCAGACCGGCTCGGTGATGGGGACCGCGCAGTACCTCTCGCCCGAGCAGGCGCAGGGCCTCGAGGTGACGCCGGCCTCCGACCTCTACTCGACCGGCGTCGTCCTCTACGAGATGCTTACCGGGCGGGTCCCGTTCGATGGCGACAGCGCTGTCGCCGTCGCGCTCAAGCAGGTCTCCGAGCAGCCGGCGCCGCCGAGCGCGCTCAACCCGGCGGTGCCGCCGGCGCTCGACGCGGTCACGCTGCGGGCGCTGGCCAAGGATCCGAGCAACCGCTTCGCCAGCGCCGAGGAGTTCTCGCGCGCGCTCGACGCCGCCGAGGCCGACCCGAACGCGGTCGGCAACACGGCGATGTTCGCCGCGGTATCCGATCCGCTCGCCGAGGAGGAGGCGCGGCGCAAGCGCATGTGGCGCTGGATCATCGTCGGCATCCTCGCGCTAGCGCTCGTCGGCGTCCTGATCTTCGCCCTGACCCGCAAGGAGCAGGTCCGGGTTCCGGCCGTCGGGGGCCGCGACGTCGAGCGGGCGGTCGACATCCTCGAGGCCGCGGGGTTTGAGACCGAGACGACCTCTTTCGAGCGCGTTGGCTGTGCTCGAAACACCGTGCTCGAGCAGGATCCGCCCGCCGGTGTCGAGGCCGACGAGGGCTCGACCGTGGACCTCTCGATCTGCGCAGGCCCGGGCCAGGGCGAGGTTCCCGACGTCGTCGGCCAGCCCGAGCGCGAGGCGATCGAGGAGTTGCGGGACGCGGGCTTCGAGGTCAAATCGAGGCGCGAGGCATCGGCCTCGGTCAAGCTCGGCAGCGTGATCTCGACCAGTCCCGGGGCCGGGCTCGACGCGCGGATGGGATCGACGGTGACGATCTTCGTCTCGACCGGACCGGAGCTGGTGGTCGTCCCCGACGTGCTCGGCTCCTCGCAGGAGGTTGCCCAGTCGACCCTGCGGCGCGAGGGCTTCATCGTCGACATCGACAGCCGCGAGGATGCGGCTGCCGAGGGCACGGTGATCGAGCAGGATCCCGGCGGCGGCAGCGAGATCGAGAAGGGCTCCGACGTCACCGTCGTCGTCTCCGACGGCCCTGGCGATGTCAGCGTCCCGAACGTGATCGGCCAGCGGCAGGACTCGGCGGTCGCGCGGTTGGGCGGGCTCGGGCTCGACGTGCGTGTGATCGAGGTCGAGTCCGAGGTCTCTTCCGAGGACGGCCGCGTCCTCGACCAATCGCCGTCGACCGGCTCCAGCGTTCCGCCCGGTACCGAGGTGACGATCGAGGTCGGCGTCTTCGTCGAGCCCGAGGAACCCGAGCCGGTGGATCCAACTACGACGACTATCCCGTGAGGGTCGCCGTTATCTCCGGGGGCCGCTCCTCCGAGCACGAGATCTCGCTCGCTTCGGGCGCGTCGGTGGCCGAGGGCCTCGAGGCGGGGGGGCACGAGATCGTCCGTGTGCTGATCGGGCGCGACGGGCGCTGGAGCGCCGACGGCGAGCCCGTTTCGCTCGAGCCCGCGGCGGGTCTGCTCGGCTGCGACGTCGCTTTCCCGGTTCTGCACGGGCCGTTCGGCGAGGACGGCACCGTCCAGGGGTTGCTCGAGTGCCTAGACGTCGCCTACGCCGGACCGAACGTGCTTTCCGCGGCGGTCGCGATGGACAAGGTCGTCTGTAAGCGGCTTCTCGCCGTGGACGGGTTCCCGCAGGTCGGGTTCTGCCAGGTCGGCGAGCTCGGCTGGCGCGAGCGAGCGGAGGCGCTCGGGCTGCCGCTGTGGGTGAAGCCGTCGCGGCTTGGCTCGTCGGTCGGGATCAGCCGCGTCGACGAGAGCGGCGCGCTCGACGCCGCGGTCGAGGAGGCGCTCACTCACGATCCTCGGGTGATTATCGAAGCCCATTGCGACGGCCGCGAGGTCGAGTGCTCGGTTATCGGCAACGAGGAGCCCGAAACCTCGCTGCCCGGGGAAATCGTGCCGAAGGGCGAGTGGTACGACTTCGAGTCGAAGTATGAGGCTGGCGGCATGGACCTGGCGGTGCCGGCGCCGATCGGAGAGGCCGCGGTTGCGCGCGTTCGCGAGCTGGCAGCGGCGGTCTACGTCGCGATCGGCAACTCGGGCCTGGCGCGCTGTGACTTCTTCGTCACCGAGGGTGGCGAGGTCCTGGTCAACGAGATCAACACGATCCCCGGCTTCACCTCGACCAGCGTCTTCGGCAAGCTCTTCGAGGCGACCGGTGTCAGCTACCCCGACCTCTGCGAGCGCCTGCTCGCCCTCGCCCTCGAGCGCCACGAGCGCGAACGCAGCTACCGCTTCTAAGGTACCTGTCACCTCGGGTACCAGGTACCGCCGCGAAGTGCCAGGTCAGCCGAGCAGGCGGATGTCGGAGATCTCGACGGCGTCGTTCGTGGCGAGGTCGGTGATCCAGAGCAGGTAATACTGGGCGGGCTCGGTGCGCTCGAGCGCGATCGTGTCGTCCTCGGCGGCGTTGGCGATCGAGCCGACCGGATCGCCCCAGCCCGCGAGGTCGTCGGGGCTCTCGTTCGCCGCATAGATCTCGCCACTCCACCCCGGGGTCGGCGTCACGACCCTGAGCTCGGCGGGTTCGACCGCCGAGCCGGCGTCGACTGAGATGCCGACGCCTTCCTTGCCGACGCCGGCAAGCCCACTCGAGTATTGCTCGGTCGTCCACGCCGTCGTCGGATCGTTGTCGATCGCGAGCCGGGCCTCCTCGCTGTGCTCCTCCTCGTCGCCCGGCGGTGGATCGAAGTCGTCGGCGCCGGTCAGCTGCTCGCTGATCGGCGCACTGCCGGTCTCCTTGCTCTTCTCGCGCGATGGCCCTTCCTCGCCGGTCAGTGCAGCGATGCCGAGCGCGATCGCGGCGCCGACCAGGACGATCGCGATGCCGGCGAAAGAGAGCCGGCGCGGGGTGAGGAAACGCCGGTTGCGCGCCGGCACCGAGCGCAGCACGTTCGTCGCCTCGCCGGTCGAGGAGCCGGCCCGCGAGACCTCGACCTCGAGCGCCTCTTCGAGGTCGTCGAGCATCGGCGCCATGCCCGAGTAGCGGCGGCCCGGATCCTTGATCGTCGCCTTGTCGACGACCGCCGCAAGCGCCGAGGAAACCTGCGGCCGGCGGACCTGGACGTCGGGCATCTGCTCGTTGACGTGTTTCATCGCGACGCCGACGAGCGTCTCGGCGGCGAACGGTGGCTTGCCGGTCAGCATCTCGTAGAGGACGACGCCGAGCGAGTAGATGTCCGAGCGGGCGTCGACGTTGTGGCCCATCGCCTGCTCGGGTGAGACGTAATCGGTCGTGCCGAGTACGCGGCCGGTCGCGGTCAGCCCGTCGGCCTCGAGCTCACGGGCGATGCCGAAGTCGGTCAGCTTCGCCCGCCCCTCGGCATCGATCAGAACGTTCTGCGGCTTGACGTCGCGATGGATCAGCCGCGCCGCATGCGCGGCGGAGAGCCCTCGCCCGGTTTCGATCGCGTAGGCGGCGGACTCGTCGAGCGGTAGCCGGCCCATCCTTTCGATTCGCTGCTTCAGCGTCTCGCCCTCGATGTACTCGAAGACGATGTAGGGGTGGCCGCCGTCCTCGCCGGCGTCGATCACCGAGACCAGGTTCGGATGCGAGAGCTGGGCCACAGATCGAGCTTCGCGACGGAAGCGCTGGATCTGGTCGGGCTGGTCGGAAATCTCTCGATGGAGGACCTTGACAGCGACCCAACGCTCGAGCGTGTCGTCACGCGCGAGAAAGACCGTCGACATACCACCCGAGCCGAGCTTCGACTCGACCACGTAGCGGCCGCTAAGCGTTGTGCCGATCAGAGGGTTGGCCATGGGGGAGTCACTGGAGGGAACACTTCACCGGTATTTTCGACATTAGTCGCCGAACTCGGCGTTACCGAGTGAAGTGACCGCAACCGATCGTGCTCCTCGATGATCCCGGAAGCCGGTTCTACCCTGCTTTCTGACCGCGTTTAGAGGCGAATCCCAACGCGTCAGCCCTCCATGCCGCGGATCAGCTCGACCAGCTCCGGCGCCGCCTTCTCGGGAGAGCCGGAGTCGAACGGCGGGGCGGGGTCGTACTCGATCCCGAGCTGGATCGCCTTGGCGACGTCCTCACCGGCTTCGCGTGCGGCGAGGGTCAGCGCCATGTCGATCCCGGCGGAGACGCCGGCGGCGGTGATCACCTTGCCCTGCTCGACAACGCGCTGCTTGACCGGCTCGGCACCGTATTCGCGCAGCCGCTCGAGGTAGGCCCAGTGTGTCGTCGCCGAGAGCCCGTCGAGGATTCCGGCGGCGCCGAGGACCATCGAGCCGGTGCATACCGATGTCGTCCAGGTGCTCGTGCTGTGCGCGGTCCGCAGCCATTCGAGCACCGCCTCGTCGGTGAGCAGCGGGCGGTTGCCCTCGCCACCAGGGATGAGGACGATCTCGGGATCGCTGAGTTCGTCGAGCGCGGCGTCGGCGGTGATCGCGAGCCGGCCGGTGTCGGTCCGCTTCGGCCCGGCCTCGGCGGCGACAAAGGTCAGCTCCGCCCCCGGCAGGCGCGAGAGCACCTCGTAGGGGCCGATCGCGTCGAGCGCGGTCAGCTTGTCGAAGATCAGGATCGCAATGCGCATCGGAATTACTCCTTTGTCTCGAGCGCCGGTTGGAAGCGGGCGCGGTAATCGGTAGGTGGGATCTTCAGGTGTCGCTCGAAGGCGCGGCGCATCGTCGTCGCCGTGCCGAAGCCGCAGTGGCGAGCGATCGACGCGACCGGCTGGCCCTGGTCGGCGAGCGCGATCCGCGCCCGCTCGATCCGCACGCCCTCGACATAGCGGGCAGGTGTGAGGCCGACCTCACGTTGGAAGACGCGGGCGAAGTTGCGCTCGCTCATGTGCGCGCGGCCGGCGAGCGCCGGCACGGTCAGATCGGCGTCGGGATGCTCGGCGATCCATTCCTGAATCTCGCGCAGCGGGCCGCGCTCGGCGAGCTGCCCGGTCAGCGCAGCGCTGAACTGCGACTGACCGCCAGGCCGCTTGAGGAACATGACCAGCCAGCGCGCGACCTCGAGCGCGGTCTTGCGACCGAGGTCCTCCTCGACGAGGGCGAGAGCGAGGTCCATACCGGCGGTGACGCCGGCCGAGGTGTAGACGTTTGCATCGCGGACGAAGATCGGGTCGCGCTCGACCTCGACAGCCGGGAATCGGCGGGCGAGGTCGGCGCAACTGGCCCAGTGCGTCGTCGCCCGCCGGCCGTCGAGCAGGCCGGCACGGGCGAGCAGCATCGCTCCGGTGCAGACCGATGCGACCCGTCGGACCCGCGGTGCCGTTGCGCGAAGCCAATCGATCAGGCGATCGTCGTCCTCGGCTGCCCGGGTCCCGGTTCCCCCGGGGACGATCAGGGTGTCGATGCCGGCCGCCGCGCCCGGTAGCGAACCCGAAGGGACGATCGCGAGTCCGGCCGAAGTCGAGACGGGTGACTCCGCGGCGACGGTCTCGACCGAGTACGCGCCGGGCTCGATCCTCCCGGCGGTGGCGAAGACCTCGAGCGGACCGGCCAGGTCGAGGCCGAGCATCCCCGGGAAGGCGAGGAGCACGATTCGGCGGCGGTCGCTACGGTCGGATGCCGTCATCGGGCTCCCATTTTGCATCGCGCTCGGCTGGCTGTAAAGACAATGATCGAACAGATTCTGCCAACTCGCGTGCGTGTTGGCGCCATCTCGGCGCTTCTCGCCGCGGCGATCACCGGTTGCGGACTCGACGCCGACGAGGAAACGAGCACGGCGACGACGCCGGCGCCGATCGAGGTCGAGATCGGGGGGACGGGTCCGAGCGGACCGACGGGCCTGACCGGGGCGACGGGGAAATCGGGAGAGGCGGAGGCGCCCGGGGAGGCGGACTCATCTAGGGACGCGGAGGCGGGGGCAGGACCAAACCCCAACCCGTCCTCGTATTTTGTGGATGGTGC
>JBPCRS010000207.1:0-3233 GCA_050996575.1 Solirubrobacterales bacterium | reverse complement strand
CCGACCAGCGCAAGCTGGTACTCGATGACGCTTCGTTGGTTCCAGGCGTCGTCGAGGAGTCGCTGCGGATGTTCCCGGCGTTTGCCCATTTCCGCCGCACCGCGACCCGCGACACCGAGCTCGGCGGCAAGACGATTCGCGAGGGCGAGAAGGTGATCATGTGGTACGTCTCCTCGAACCGCGACGAGAGCCGCTACGACGACCCCGACCGCTTCGACGTCAAGCGAAACCCCGAGCACCAGGCGTTCGGCGCCGGCGGCCGCCACTTCTGCCTCGGCACCGCGCTCGCCCGGCTCGAGCTCAAGGTCCTGTTCGAGGAGACCCTCGCCCGCTTCGGAGAGATCGAGCTCGACGGCAAGCCGCAGTTCATCGAGTCGCCGTTCGTCAACCAGCTGAAGACGCTGCCGGTCCAGCTGCGGAGCTGAGGCCGATGTGGCATTGCCCTCGAATAGCGAGGGCAATCGCACAATGGCCGGCATCAGGCCGCCACTTCCCGACCGACCCGCGGTCCTAGCCCTCGGCAAACTCGATGTGGCCCTCGGCGTGCGCCGCGGCGGGTCCGCCGGCCACCTCGGTGACCTCGCAGCTCACCTCACACCGCACCCGGATCGTCCGCGCGCCGCCCTCGGTCGCGACGAGCAGATCGCCGGGGGCGATGCCTGCCGCCGCGAGTTCGGCGCCGTCGATCGAGAGCACCGAGCCCTCGCCGGCAACTCGCTCCTCCTCGCGGCCTTGGTCGGAGAGCAAGGCCAGGCCTGAGGCGCCGAAACCGGGTGGGACGAATCCGACCGCCTCGACGCCGACATCGCGACCTGCGGGCAGGCCCGAGTTAGCCAGCTTGATGACCTCGCCGGAGGGAGCGAAGGCGAAGAGCCGCCCGCTGTACTCGTCGGCAGCGATCAGCGCTCCGGCGAATCGGCCGAAGGACTGCGGCGCGACCTCGATCCCGCCCTCGACCCTCGGCCCGTCCTTCGAAATCGTTTCCTTCCCGCCCCGGCAATCGATCGCGATCAGCGAGGTTCGCTTGTCGTCGACGGCGAGGACCAGCAGCCGGTAGCCGAAGCTGCCGACGGCGTCGTAGGCGATCCCGTCGAGGCGAAAGCGATCGGGCAACGAGGTGAACCGCGACCGGCGCCCCGCCGCAGAAATCCGGACGATCGCCGGATCGCGTCGAGGCTCGAGCGCGAAGAGATCGTCGTTGCGGAAGCGACAGCCCGAACCGGCATCCTCGGCGAGCGCGAAGTAGGGCTCACCGGCACTCGTTCGATAGCCACGTTTTCCGCGGGCCAACGGCTCTTTTCGCGCCGCCGCGGGATCGAGCAGGAAGAGGCGCCCACCCGCGGCGAGCACGAAGCGGCCGTCATCGAGCGGGCCCCCGACGTCGACGGCGCCCTCAGCGCCGATGAGCGGCTGCCATTGGGTCGTCGGCACGACGCCGCCCTCGCTCGGAACGCTGTGCACGAGCACGGCCGCGGCCACCGCGACCAGCCCCGCAAGGAGGCCGATCGTGCGGGGTGAGGTTGAGAGCAAATCGGGGCGCCCGGATTTGAACCGGGGACCTCACCGACCCGAACGGTGCGCGCTACCAGGCTGCGCCACGCCCCGAGAAGGCCCAGTATCCCAAAGGGGAGCACCGAGCCGGTCACGGAGGTTAGTGGCATCGGCGTTGCGCAAGGAGGGCTAGGAAACCCCTGCTACAGCCGCCTCGATCTCGTCGAGCGAGGGCGCGTCCTGCAATTCCGTTGCGCCCGACGGGCCCTCGACGATCATCGCCGGATCGGTCGAGAGCAGCAGCTCGATCCCCTCCTGGTTGTCGGACTCGACGACCGTCCTGACCTCGTCGGCGTCGAAGTCCTGCTCCCAATCGGACTCGTCGAACTCGAGCACGGCGCCGGCGACCCCTCGCAGGAGCTCGATCGTGATCCGCTCGCCCGGCTCCGGCTGGTTGATGAAGAAGAGGTTCGCGTATTGCCACTGGCGCTCCTGCTCGCCGGCTGCGGTCGCGGCGAAGGCCGCTGTCTGCGTCGTGTTCTCGGCGGTCGAGAAGTGGCGCAGCGCGAGCTTGACCTCGCCGTCGCGAACGAATTCCTCGATCAGCGGCGGGATCGTCGTGAAGTGATACTCGGCCGAGTCAGGGTTCTGCAGATCGGTGAAGTAGGTGATCGTCACCGGAGCGTCGGCCGAGCCGAGCACGTCGCCGTTCTGGAGGATGCCGCCGTAGAGGAGCTGGGTCTCGCTCGCCCCGGTGATCTTTAGCGGGCGCCCGCCCTCGCCGATCGAGATCGAGACGATCGCAAGCAGGATCACGATCGCCGGAATCGCCAACGCGAGGATTACGAGCAGCCGCCGGCGCGGCGGCCGGCGGGAGGGAATCGAGGGCGCGGTCAACCGGCTACGGCCTTGTAGTAACGGACGGCGAGCCCGGTCAGCATCGTCTCGAACGTCTCCTCGACAGTGGTGTCACCGGCGGCGGCGTAGGCCTCGATGCCCCGCTGTTCGATTGCGGCACTGCGCTCGACGACCTCGTCGACGAGCTCGGGATGCTCATCGCAGAAGTAGGCGCCCATCGAGTAAAGCTCGGTGTCCATCAGCGACTGGAGGAAGTCGCTGCGCGCGTCCGGGGCGGTGCTCACGTAAGAATCGTAGGTCGATGAGCCCGGCAACGACCGATCGCGACGAGATCGTCCGCTTCTGCGACGAGCTGCTCGCGGTCGAGCGCTTCGACGATTACGGCCCGAACGGCCTCCAGGTTCCTGGGCGGCGCGCGGTTACGAAGCTCGCGACCGGCGTCACCGCCAACCGCGAGTTCCTCGCCGCCGCGGTCGACTCGGGCGCCGATCTCGCGATCGTCCATCACGGCCTCTTCTTCGGCGACGGTCCGCGGGCGCTGAGCGAGCGCGACGCCGGCCGGTTGCGCGTCGTCCTCGGCGCCGAGCTCTCGATCGCCGCCTACCACCTACCGCTCGACGCCCATCCGGAGATCGGCAACAACGCCCTGCTCTGCCGCCTGCTCGGGCTCGAGCCGGATCCTGCCGCCCGATTCGGCTTCGCCAAGGGCTCGCCGATCGGAGTCGTCGGGCGCAGTGTTCCGAAGATCGCGATCGGCGAGCTGGTCGAGCGGGTGCGCGGGCTGCTCGGGCGTGAGCCGTTCGTCTTCGATCAAGGCCCGGAGGCGACCGAGACCGTCGGCATCCTCAGTGGCGGCGCCGCGCGCAACCTCGACGAGGCCGCCG
>JBPCRS010000193.1:0-17155 GCA_050996575.1 Solirubrobacterales bacterium | reverse complement strand
GAGCGGAACTGCTCGAAGCTGCCCTGGTTGAGGCTGATCGCGCCAGTGGGGCTTGACGTCGGGCTCGCGGGCGCGAACGGGGACGCGAGCGTTGGGGCCGGGGGAGGGGGGGCGGGCTGATCGGGGGCGGGATCCGAGGCGGCTGGAGCCGGCTGAACCTCGGGTTCGCTCGAAGGCGCGGCCTTGCGCACGTGTCGCTCGCGCAGCCAGCCACCGAGCGCTGCAAAGAGAATCGCCAGCACCGTCGTCAGGACGACGAGCAGGATCGCCGGCTCTGGTAGATGCGCCTTCGCGCTCGCGCCGTGGATCTCGTGGGCGATCAGGATCGAGGCGCCGAACACCGATCCGGCGATCACACCGCGCTTCGCGCCGGCCGCGGCGCCGAGGTGGTCGTAGCCGGCGCCGATCCCGCCGACGATGCCAATGATCGAAAGGATCAGGTAGACGGGCTCGGAAACGCCGAGGAAGTAGCCGGTGAGCAGACCGAAGAGGGCTGGGAGGACGAAGACGAGGACGAACTGGAGCGGACGCGGGTGCTCGGAGAGGAGCGGGATCTTCGTCACTCGCCAACCCTATCGCCGGCCCCATAGGCTCGGGCGATCACCGAGGAGCTCGACATCGCGCGGATCGTCCTTCTCTGGCTCTGGGCCTTCGGGCTCGGCTGCATCGAGATCGAGATCGAGGGCGGCCGCGGCTGGGCTGAGCGGCTGCCGACCTGGTACCTGAAGCGGGGCCGCGCCGGCGCCGTTTACGGGCTGTTCATGGGTCACCGGCCGCTCACCGGCTACCACGTATTCGCCTTCACGATTCCGCTGGTGATCGTCCATCTGCCATTCGGTTTCGGGCTCGACTGGAGCCTCGGCGCCGAGCTCTCGCAGCTCGCGATCTTCTTCTCCCTCGCTGTGATCTGGGACTACATCTGGTTCGTGATGAACCCGGCCTACACCGTGCGCCGCTTCCAGAGCGGCAACGTCTGGTGGTTCCAGGTGCCTTGGATCTGGCGGTTCCCGCTCGACTACTACGTCGCCATCGGCGTCTCGATCGCGCTGGCCGGCCTCGCCGCGGTTGCGGTCGGCGACGGGGCGCCACTCGAGGCACAGCTCTGGCTTCTGGCGGGCCTGATCGTCTTGACCGCGCTCGCGGTGCTGGCGTCGCCGCTTTATCACCGCTGGTATCGGCACATGCGTCGCGAGGGGGCCGACGACCGCGATATCACTCCGACTTTCGGCCCGCCGGCGCCCGAGCAGGTCTGGGACGGTGGCCTTCCCGACCTCCGTCCGCTCGATCGGCCTAGTCGACCTCGAGCTTCATCTTCATCTCCTCGTGGATCGAGCAAATGAGCTTGTACCTGCCGGACTTCTTGAACTTGTGCCTGAACTGAACGCCGCTCCCGGTGATCGCGCCGGATTCGAAGAACTTGCCCGGACCCTTGACCTTGACGATGTCGTGCTCGTCGGTCCCGCCCCAGTTGAAGCTGACCTTCGTGTCCTTCTTGACCTCGAGTGAGGCCGGGTCGAAGAAATCGTCGCCGACGTCGACGGTCTTAGTGCCGCGACCGGTGGCCACGGAGGCGATCAGCAGGACTACGGCGACGCCGATCAAAGCGGCGAGTGCAAGTGGGCGGCGCAAGGGTCAGACCTCCGTCGTCAGTTTCGGTTCTTCGGCTTGTCCTTGGTACGGACCGAGCCTCGCATAAACGGGTGGATACGGCAGAAATAGGTGTAGGTCTTGTCGGGCTTCGTCAGCGGTGGCGTCGTGTAGACGTTCGAGCCCGTCGTCACCTCGGTACTGGCGCCGGTGCCGAAGCCGAGCTGACCCGAATCGAACTTGATCGGCCCGTCGGCGAGCGGGTAGCCAATCCCGGAACCCCGGTTGCAGGGCGCCTTACACGAGGTGATGCTGTGCCAGGCCTGCTGCTCGTCGGGCATCCCGGGCAGCGCCTCGGTGTTCGTGAAGGTCACGCCCTTCCCTCGCCTTGCCAGCGGCGGGCGCATCAGCGAGGAGGGGAAGCCGCGGAAGGCCGAGTAGCCCCCGAGCGAGTAGCCGAAGCCGTCGATATCGAGCCCTGACTTCGGCACCTTTCCCTTGGTCTGGAGCTTGCGCGGATCGGCCAGCTTGAGGTCCTCGTTCGCTTTGGCGTCGATGTTCTCGGCGAGGCGGCCGTGGGTGAGGATGCCGCCCGCGTCGTACATCGCTCGGACTTCGGCGTCGTCATCGAATGGATCCTTGGCCGCCGGGTCGTCGGCTGTGCTGACCGCGAGCGGGAGAATTCCCATCGACTCGTACCAGGAGGCCTTCTCGACGTCGTAGGTGGCATCGATCGAGATCGTGTCGCCGGCCTTGAGCTTGATCCGCCACTCAGGCCTCGTCGCCTCCATGCTGACGTCCCAGCTGACCGCACCGGCGGGTTCGTAGTAGTGGGCATCGGAGCGAAACAGCGGCCTGATCTCGGCCGGATCGTCGCCATCGGCGGTTCCCGCGTCGGCCCCGTCTCGGGCCACCTCGAGGTCCACGCTCGTACCTCCGGGGTGAAGATGACCCGCCCCGAAGACCAGCGTCCTGCCGCCGCCCGGCACGGTCCAGCTCCCCACGCTCGAGATCTTCGCGCGCTCCTCGAATCCAGGCGCGTTCGGGTCCGTGGGAACGTCATCGGGGAAGACGAAGTCACCGTCGCCGTCAGCGTCAAACCCGCGCTCGGCATCGAAGACGGGGTAGATCTGCGGGGCGCCCGCGACGTCGAGCCAATGGATCGAGGCGGGCTGAATGTCGGTTCGCGCCGGGTTGGTCTCCGGGACCCAGTCGATCTCCCAGGTGATGTAGATCTGCCGGCCGCCCTCGGCGGTCAGGTTGTGGATCATGTAGTTGAGGCCCCAGCCCTCGTCGCCGCCGGCCTTGAAGCCGTAGCCCTGGGGCAGCTTCGGGATCGTCTTTTCCTCGCCGGAGGCGAAGGTCGGGCCGCTGTTGCCCTTGATCCAGACGACGTGGTGCAGGTGCAGGTCCCAGACGCTCGGGGTCGTGAGCTCGCCCGAGCCCTGGATCTCGACCATGCTCGGCTTGAACCGCGTTATGTATCCCTGGGCATTCGAGCCCGGGGCGAAGACGCTTGCGTCAGCCGGTCCGCTCAGCTTCTCCGCGTTCGGACACGTTTTGGTGCCGGCGAACAGGTTGAGGTTCTGTCCAGGATGAATCGGGATCGCATCGGTGCGGCAGGTGAAGGTCGACATGTCCGGGTAGCTTGCGGCCGCGATCGTTTCCTCGTCGGCGGCAAGCGCGGGCGCTGAGAAAGCGAAGAGGCCGGTCGCGGCGACGATCAGCGCACAAGGGGCGCGTCGACGCGCCGAGCCGTGCTCAGGGCTCGATTCCGCCGTGATCGTCGCGACCTTCATTCGGATTCCATTCCTTACAACAACCGTGACAAGCGAAGGTAGCAGCGGGGGCGTCCGGGCCGGCTGAGACCTGAGGCGACGTTAGGCGCAATGCTCCCGCCCACGCATGCTGCGCTTGATAACGGATCTTATGTTAAGTCACCGTGCCCAGGCGGGATCTAGGGAGATCGAGGGCCGTTTTCGCTGCGTTGGACTCGTTTTGCGGGACCTTTCGCGCTCAGAAGAGTCCCCAGGACGTGGTCGGCGTCCATCGAGGAGCCATTTGGTGACGACGCGCGCAGTTCTGGCCGTTCGCAGGCCTGGCGACGGGCTTCTACGCGACTCAGGCCGGGCACTGGCGGGATAACCGACCCGTCCGGTCTGCGGAAACGGAACCTCGAGCCCTTGCACGCCTCGACGGTAAAGCCGCCCTCGTGGACCAGGCGATGATGGCGCCGGCAGAGCGAGACGAGGTTTTCGAGGCAGGTTTCGCCGCCGTTGGCCCAGTGCTCAAGGTGATGCCCGTCGACGAAGCGCTTGTTAGCGCACCCTGGAAAGCGGCAGCCGTCGTCACGCGCTCGCAAAGCGCGGCCGATCGCGGCTGGTATCGAGCGCGTTCTGCGGCCGACGCTCAGGGCACGCCCGCCACGCTCGACGATGGGAACGATTCCGGCATCGCAAGCGAGCCTGCGGGCCGTTTCAGCGGCCAATCGGGACCCATCGTCGGTCGCGCAGCGGCCGTCGGCGCTCTCACCCGTCAGCACCGAAGGCTCGATGTGGACGACGAGCTGGTAGCGCTCGCCCCCGCTTCTCACTGCACCGGGGCTACATAACGCGGACTCGCCCATCGCCACCACGGCGTCAGCATTCGTGACCAAGATTTGCTCTCCACCGGCCGATCGAACCGGTTCCGCAGAACCGTTCTCCTCGTGAAACGCGTCATCGCGGAGCCGATCTCCGGCTGCCTCGATTGCCCGCATCAGTACCGCCCCACCTTCCGCGGGCAGTCTTCCGCTGAATGACAGAGATCCGTCCTCTTCCCATGACCAGTTGAAGAAGCGCTCTTTGAAGGCGAGCTCGGCGCGCTCGGGCTCCAGGACTCCCCGGTATGCGCGAACGAGCCGTTCGAGCTGCGCCGCGGTTGCGCTGCCCGCCAGCTCGAGCAGCTCGGTTTCGTCCTCCCCGCTCGCTACGCGGGTCAGTGCGCGGACCTTCGAATACGAGATCTCACCGGCCGCGAACGTTGCGTCGATCTTGGGCAGTTCGCCCAACGCACGCGCGACTCGAACATGCTCGCGCGCGGCGCGCTCGGCGATGCCGCAGCGCCAGGACAGCCACTGTGAGCAGGTGGACATCCCCCACTGCTCGTATGCCCCGCGGCGATCGAATTCCGCGATCAGATGAAGCCAATGCCTCGTGGCCGCGAATATCTCAGCGGCCAGGCCGGCGATTCTCTCCTCGAGATGATCGGTGGAAATGCTCGCCGGGTCGTCTTTCGATGTGTCGAACATGTGTTCGTAATTTAGCCGCCTGACCGGACGGAAAAGGGCGGTTCCGCGGAACCGTTTCGCCGCCGAGACCTCGTGATTCCGGCGTCAATTGGTAGAAACGACATGGACATCGCCACCCTGTGAGGGCCTCAATGAACCGATCCAAAGACAATTCCGAGATCAAGCGCCTTGCCCCGTTCATCGGCGAATGGAGCATGGAGGCGGACATCCCGAGCGTGCCTCCCGCCGACACCGAAGCAACGGCGTGGGCGGTGTTCGAATGGATGGCCGGCGAGCAATTCCTGGTCCAGCGCTGGGAGATCCCGATTCCCGTCGCTCCCGATGGCATCGCGGTTATCGGCTTCGACAGTGGGCGCGACACGTACCTGCAGCACTACTTCGACTCCCGTGGCGTCCCCGCGTCTACGAGATGAGCTTCTCCGACGGCGTCTGGAAGCTTTGGAGAAGCTCCCCGGACTTCTCGCCTCTCGACTTCCACCAGCGCTTCGAAGGAAGGTTCAGCGATGATGGCAAGACGATCGCCGGCAGCTGGGAGACTTCCGACGACGGTTCGAGCTGGTCGCACGATTTCGACCTGGCCTACGCAAGGGTTACCTAGCTCCTCCCGCTCCACGATCGGCCTCACCTCGACCGCGCCGCCCATGCGTGCCGCCGGGATGCGCGAGGCGCGCTCGAGTCGACCGGGCGGCGTTCCGGTTACTTCGGGGCGGCGACCTTCTCAAGATCTGGCGACATCCGGACGGTGGATTCGAGAAGAGCTTCTGCATCCCGACCTCGGTCGGCTCAGTCGGCCTCGATCACCGAGAGGACGTTGCCCGCCGGGTCCTTGAACCAGGCGATCAGCGGGCCACCGCCGCGGAATACGCCCTTCTCATCGGTCTCCGTCTCGCTCCCGGGGTAGCGCTCGAACTCGACTCCGCGCTCGGTCAGCTCGTCAACCGCCTTCTCGACGTCGTCGACCTGGAAGTTGAGGATCGTGTAGTTGGCGGGCTTTAGGTCCTCCTTGGCGTAGACCAGAGTCGGCCGCTCACCGCCGGCAAGCTCGAGCTCGAGCAGCCCGTTCTCCTCGTCGAGCACCTTCACCCCCACTCCCAGGATCTCGCCATAGAACTCCTTTGCCTTCGCCAGGTCATTGACGGCAAAGCCGCTGAAGGCCTTCGTCTTCTCGAGCATCGGTCCCTCTCTTTTTCTCTCAGACTCCTAAAACACAACTTGTTACATGTATCTCAGGACTATAGCTGCGACGGTAGGCTCGGATCGTGAGTATCTGGCGGCGGGCCAAGCAGGTCCTCGACCCTGCCGCCGAGTTCCTCCGCAACGAGGCGATCGGTGGGGCCGGCCTGCTGATCGCGACCGCAATCGCCCTGATCTGGGTCAACGGGCCGGCGTCGGACAGCTACGAGTCCCTGTGGACGACCGAGCTCACGCTCGGCTTCGGCGACGCGACGATCACCGAGGACCTCCGCGATTGGGTCAACGACGGCCTGATGACGCTGTTCTTCTTCGTCATCGCGCTCGAAATCAAGCGCGAACTGGTCACCGGCGAACTCAACGACCCGAAGGCGGCGGCGCTGCCGGTGATCGCGGCGCTCGGCGGGGCGCTGCTTCCCGCCCTTCTCTTTCTCGCGATTGCCGGCGGCGAGGAGACCTACCGCGGCTGGAGTATCCCAATCGCAACCGATGCCGCCTTCGCCGTCGGCGTGCTGGTGCTGCTCGGCAACCGGGTCTCCACGGGGGTCAAGCTCTTCCTGGTCACGATCGCGGTCGTCGACGATGTCGCCGCGATCATCGTGATCGCGGTTGCCTACACCGCCGATCTCTCGCTCGGCTGGCTCGCCCTCGCCGTGGGCGGGCTCGGCACCGTGGTCGCGATGCGCCGGCTGGGCGTCACCGCGGTGCTCGCCTATGTGCCGGTCGGCCTCTTCGTCTGGCTGGCGATGCTCGAGTCCGGAGTCCATCCGACGATTGCCGGCGTCGCGCTCGCACTGCTCACCCCGGCACGGCCGATCGGAGGGCGCAAGGTCCTCGAGCAGCTCGAGGAGCGCATCCATCCCCTCACGAGCCTCCTCGTCCTCCCGCTGTTCGCACTCGCCAACGCGGGGGTTGAGCTCAGCGGCGACGTGTTCGAGGACGGCGATGCGGCGCTGGTCGCGATCGCCGTCGCCGCCTCGCTGGTCGCCGGCAAGCTGATCGGGATCTCGGTGGCGTCGCTGGCGGCCCTGCGCGCCGGGGTCGGAACGCTGCCCGACGGCGTTGACCTGCGCGGAGTCCTGGGCGTGGCCGCGCTCGGTGGAATCGGCTTCACCGTCTCGCTCTTCATCACCCCGCTCGCCTACGACGATCCCGCGCTCGTCAGCGGGGCGAAGATCGGCATCCTCGGCGCCTCGCTGACTGCCGCGGCGATCGGGACGGCGATTCTCCTAGGCCGGCGTCGAAAGACGCCGGCTCAGAACGGTCGCTCTTCGTAGGTCACTTTCGGCACCTCCGAGGCGATTCGCTGCATCACGCCAAGAAAGCGGTGGAGCTGGGGGTAGACGATGGCCTTGCCCGAGGTGATCAACCCGACCGAGACGCCGCGCTCGGGGTCGGCCCAGCCCATGATGTTGATCAGGCCGAGATGGCCGAACGCCTCGTCGGTGTCGCGGCCGTAGAGGCTGACGATCTTCGCACCGAGCATCAGGCCGTAGCTGAATCGGGTCGGAAAACCGAGTGAGAAGTCAACCTCGAGATGGGACTGCTCGGTCAGCGCGAGGCGGATCGTCCCGGGCTCGAAGACGCGGACGCCGTCGAGCTCACCGCCGCAGCGGAGGATCTCGAAGAACCGCGAGAGCTCGTTCGCCGTTGTGCAGATGTTGGCGGAGGGGACGATCGCGCGGCGGAATCGAGGGTCGTTGGTCGCCTCGATCACCTCGTTGATCGGCGCCCCGAGCGCCCGCGTGACGATCGTCGAGAACGGCGGCAGCAGGCGGGGGCCGGTGATGTAGTCGTCGCCGACCGCGTCGAGGTCGGCTTCGGCGACTCCGTAGTTCATCCAGCGGAATCCGAGCGGGTCGAGGATCTCTTCGGCGAGTACCTGGCGGATGTCCTTGCCGGTGACGTTGTGGACGACCTCGCCGAGGATGAATCCGCCGGAAACCGCGTGATAGGCGAGCAGCTGGCCCGGCTTGTAGTTCGGCTTCGCGTCGCAGATCGCCTCGAGGATGAATTCGCGGTCGGTGACCTTGTCGAGGTCGAGGCTGTCGCGCGGCATCCCGGCGACCCCGGCGCGGTGCGAGAGCACGTGGCCGATCGTGATGTCGGACTTTCCGTGGCGGTCGTAGCCGGGAATGTGGTCCGAGATCCGGTCCTCGAGCGTCAACGCCCCGTTCTCGATCAGCTTGTGGATGACCATCGCCGTTACCGCCTTCGAGGCCGACATCACCGAGTACGGCACCTCGGGTGTGACCAGGACCTTCGGCGCGCCCCCGTCGTCATCGTCTGGCCCGTTGCCGCTGACGTGGCCGATCGCACGATCGAGGACGACGTGGCCCTCGCGACGGACGCAGAGCTGGAGCGCCGGATGAACCCCGCTTCGATAGAGGTCGATCCCGGCGTCCCAGATCCGCTCGATCACCTCGTCGCTGAGCCCGGCGTCGCCCGCCCGCTCCTCTTCGGCGACGGTCGTCACCGCGTCGAGATCGTCGGGGACCCTGATCCGTCGCAACGGGTCGGGAACGAAGGGCAGACGGGGAATCGAGGGCATCGGCTGCGTAGGATCGCAGTCATCGATCCGCGCCTGCGCCGTCGTCAGCTACAGCAAAGAGGACCGTGACGTTTGGGCGAGGCCGCCGTTCAAGGGGTGATGAGGCAAAGCCTGAGAGCAAATATCCGTGCCGCAGTCCTGATCGCGACCGCCGCCGCGCTCGTCGCCTCGCCCGCCGCACAGGGGGCGGGCATGACCACCCATGCCTGGATGGCCGAGGAGGCCGTCCAGCACGTGAAGACCCCCGAGCTGAAGGCGTTGCTCGCGGCCCAGAACCTGACCCTGATGTCGGGCGCGCAATTCCCCGATTCCGGCTACGCGCCCGGTCTCGGATACGGGGAAACAGCTCACTGGGAGGACTACACCGATGCCTTCGCCGCCCAGATCGCAGCCAAGCCCGAGTGCCAGGAGACGCTCGCCGAGCCGACCGGCCCCTGCGCTCAGCTGGTCGCCCATCTGATGGGTTCGGCCGCGCACGGCATGGGCGATGAGATGTGGGACTGGCTGTTCGAGCCGACGATGCCCGATCACGGCGAGAACCCGAGCAGCACCAGCCGCAGCCGCGTCGACGATACGCCCGGTTTCGCCGAGCTCGGCACGCTGTCGCTTGGCCCCGACTTCCAACAGTGGGCGATCGACGCCGAACACGGTGCGCTCGACAACCAGTTCGGCCAGTTGATCGGGAGCTCGGAGTATGCGATGGACGTGATCGCGATCAACGACTACGGTCGCACCCTCTGGTCGCCGGTGCCGCCGCCGATCGCCGACGTGCAGGCCGTCTATAGCTCGCTCGGCGAACCGGTCACCGAGGCCGAGCTGATGGCGGGCCACGCCTACGTCAACGCGGCGCTCGCCGGTGAGCGGCTCTCGGTTGCCGAGGCCCACAGCGTCCGCGCCGACTTCGGCTACAGCGCCGCCCACATGAAGACCGATCCCGGCGGCGTCGACCACACCGCTGTAGCGATCGCCGGCTACTACGAGAGCGTCTGGGAGAAGCTGACCGGTGCCAACCCGGCGCCGCAGATCGCGCAGGTGACTCCGGCGCCGGAAAGCGACGAGGTCCCGGTCCGCTGGCAGCCGGCAAAGACTGAGCCCGGGCCCTACGAGGGACGCGGCGGTGCTCGCAACCGGATCCACGTCGCTCTCTCGAACGCGGTCGATGCTCGAACGCTCACTCCTGAGACGTTTCGTGTGCTCGACTCCGCCGGTGAGCCGGTGCCCGCGCTCGAGGGCTTTCCCAAGGCCGGCCCCTACGGCTCGGGCAGCGGCACCCACTCAATCCTCTTTTACCCCGCCGGCGATCTCGAGCCCTGCGAGCGCTACACCGCCGAGGTGACGACCGGTCTGCTCAACCGCAAGGGGAAGTCGCTCGCGACGGCGTATAGGTGGAGCTTCAAGACCGAGACCGCCGGCGAGCACGCCTGCCCACCGCCCCCTCCCCCGCCTTCTGGCGATCCGTCGCCGACCGCCGCCGCAGTGCCGAGCCCCGATCCGGCACCGGCCGGCGAGGCCTTGCCGAGCTTCGAGCCCGCAATCGCGCCGGCGGCCGAACCCGACACGGGTGACCGGGCAGCACTTCGTCAGTGCGTGAGGAAGGCGAAGAAGCTCGACAACCCGAAGCGCCGCAAGAAGGCGCTCGCGAAGTGCCACGAACGCTTCGGACCCGACCTAGCCAGCTGAGAGCTAGTTGAGCGAGGGATCGTCTGGCATGCGCGCGATCAGGGCGTACTGGCCGCCCTTGCGCTCGAGCACGTCGCCCCAGAGCGCCTCCGGATCCTCGGGGAAGAGCTCGGCCGGAAGCGGCGGCTCGACGATCCACGAGTCGAGCTCGATCTCGGCCTCGAGCTGGCTCGGGCCCCAGCCCGAGTAGCCGGCGTAGAGACGGCCGCGGCGAACCGCGAGCGCGAGCTCGGTGAGGTCGCTGCTGGCGGCGGCCAGGCCGACGTCGGCGGCGACGATCCAGGCGGCGGCGTCGGGATCGGAGAACTCGGCGAGGAGGACGATCGCGTCGGGCTGCACCGGGCCGCCGACATAGAGGTACTCATCCGCCTCGATTTCCGCCAGGTCTGGGAGCATCTCGGCGACGCGAGCCTCAGCGCGCCGATTGAGGACGATCCCCATCGCCCCTTCCTCGTTGTGCTCGGTGATCAGGACCACCGATCGGGCGAAGTTGGGGTCGGCCAGGGCAGGCGAGGCGACGAGCAGCTTGCCGCGCATCGAATCCGCCGGGAACTCCATCGCCGCCCATGATCGCACCGACCTGGTGGCCCAGCTACGTCCTACCCTCAAATACATGGTTCACGACGTCAACACCGCCGAGTTCGACGAGAAGGTGATCGGACGCTCGCACGAGCTTCCGGTCGTAGTCGATTTCTGGGCGGAGTGGTGCGGGCCGTGCCGTCAACTCGGGCCGGTGCTCGAGCGCGCTGCCGCCGCGCGCGAGGGCAGCGTCGAGCTGGCCAAGGTCGATGTCGACTCCAACCAGGCGCTCGCGGCCGGTTTCGGCGTCCAGGGAATCCCCGCGGTGAAGGCTTTCCGCAACGGCAAGGTCGCCGACGAGTTCGTCGGCAACCAGCCCCCGGCCAAGGTCGAGGCTTTCTTCGACGGCCTCGCGCCCTCGGAATCCGACACCACCCTCGAGGACGCGAAGGAGTTGATCGCCGAGGGGGAAAGCGAGCGTGCGCGCGAGCTCCTCGAGCCGCTCAAGGACGACTTCGTCGCTGCGGGCCTGCTCGCCAGGCTCGAGCTTGACGGCCCTGAGGAAGCGTTCGCGGCGTGGGACCGGGGCGACGCGAACGATGCGCTCGAACAGCTCCAGGCGGAGATGGCGGCTCCGGGCGAGGACGAAGAGCGCCGCGATCTGATCCGCCAGGTCATGGTCGCGATCTTCACCCAGCTCGGCCCCGGCAACCCGATTGCCGCCGAGCATCGTCGCCGCCTCGCCGCCGTGCTTCTCTAGCGACGCGGGAGCCGACGCGGGAGTCGGGGTGCTCGCAGCGTTCGCGGCCGGACTCGTCTCGTTCCTAGTTCCGCGACGGCAGCTCGACCGGCTCGGCGACCTCGACCTCGGTCCCGATCGCCTCGACCTCCTCGAGCTCCTCGCCGGAGCCGTCGCGCGAGCAGACGATCCGGAAGCGACCGGTGCCGATCGCCGAATCGGGGACGATCGGCAGCCCGCGGATGTCCTCCCAGCCGAGGCGCTCGACCTCGAACGGGTTCATCCGCACCTCCGATGCCGGGAAGGCGCAGGTCCTGTTGTGCTGGTCGATCGCCTGCGAGATCGCCTCGAGGTTCTTTGCGTCGGCGGAAGCCATCGGAGGGGGATTCTAGATTGGATGGGTGGAGCGGACGATCTGCCATGTCGACATGGACGTATTTGCCTTTCCGTCTGTGTAGGGGATAGGCTGCGAGCATGTCGCTGCCGCTGTCGGGCTACGTGAGGGTCTCGAAGGTCGGAGACCGCGAAGGGGAAGGATTCATTTCGCCCGACGTGCAGGAGCGGGCGATCAGGGAATGGGGCAAGCGCAGCGGCGTCGAGGTCGTCATGGAGCCGGCGGAGCTGAACGCCTCCGGCGGGACGATGGACCGCCCCATCTTCAACGAGATCATGGACAAGGTTCGCGGCGGTCGCTCCGGCGGGATCGTCGTCTACAAGACCGACCGCTTCGCCCGCAGCCTGCTCGGGGCGATCTCGACGATGGCCGAGCTTGGCGCCCACGATGCGGTCCTCGCCTCTGCGACGGAGCCCGAGCTGGACTACACGACGCCGTCGGGGAAAGCCTTCATGCAGCAGATGTTCGTCTTCTCCGAGTTCGTCCGCTCGACGCTCAAAGAGTCGTGGGCGACCGCGGCTCGCCACGCGATCGAGCGCGGGGTTCATATCGCGCCCCACGTCCCGCTCGGCTATGACCGGGGCGAGGACCGGCGACTGGTGCCGAACGATCAGGCGCCGATCGTCGTCGAGATCTTCAACCGTCGCGGACGGGGCGATACGTGGGGCTCGATCGCCTCCTGGCTCAATAGCGCGGCGCCTCGACCGAATGGGACGGATTGGACCGGCGGGACGGTGCAGAGGCTCTGCGAGAAGCGCGTCTATCTCGGAGAGGCCTCCCGGTATGTCGATCAGGACGTCGACGGACGCGGCCCGATTGTCAATCGCGAGGCCCATCCTGCCCTCGTGACGGAGGCCCAGTTTCGCGATGCTCAGATGACACCGCGGACGGCGCCGAACGGAAACGGGAAGCCTCTCCCCCTGCTCTCTGGCCTGATCCGCTGCGCCGGCTGTCGCTATTGCATGTCGATCGGGCGTGCTCCGAACAAGGACCGCATGTATCGGTGCCGCTCGAAGCATGCCAGCGGCAAGTGTCCGAAGCCCTCGTCGGTGCTCACGGAGCGGATCGAGGCCCACGTCGAGCAGCTCGTCCTCGACCAGCTCGACGGATACCTGAAGATGGTTCCCGACTCGACCGAACGAGAGCGGGCAGTAGTGGCGCTCGACGATGCTCGCGGCGATCTCGACGTCTTCAAGCTGGACCGGACGGTGCGGCGGAAGGTTGGCGATGCCGACTGGCACGAGTGGCTCGACGCCTACCTGAACGCGGTGCGGGAAGCCGAGGCCGACCTGGAGAAGATCGACTTGCGAGCCGGAGTCGCTACTGAGGGTCTGACTCGCGACCACTATCTAGACCTCCCCGTCGACGACCGTCGCGAAGTGCTGGCCGGCTTCGTTGACTGCGTCTTCGTCCGTCGCTCCTACGGTCGCGGACGCAGCGCCGAGCCGATCGCTGATCGAGTCCGCGTCCTCTGGCGCGGGCAGGCTCCGGTCGACCTCCCGCGGCGCCGGGTCGTCAACGAGATCGTCTCCTTCGACTTCGGCGAAGATGACGTCGAATCCGGGGTTACGGCGGCGCAGGACACCGCGTAGGGCCTCGAGGCCGGAGCGGCGCGCGGACGGCGGGATCGTGGTCACGACTGCCCGTTCTGAAGCAGGGCCGAACGCCGCCAGGGCCGAGACCCTGACGGCGCAGTTGCGGCGCTTGTCCTAGATGGCGCTGACACCACCGGCCTCATCGGCGACCACGTTGTAAGACGCCGCCGCGGCCTCCTCCTCGGCGAGCCAGCGAACCGCCTGGGTGAGTTCCCTGGCGAGGCTCATCGCATTTTCGGCCGTCAGCCACGCGAGCTCGTCGCCGTCCTCGAGCAGGACGCGATGATCATCGGTCGAGACGCTGTACCTGTGGCCCCCGGCGGTGGCGACCTCTCGGGGTTGTGAGTGCAGGTCACAAAGCGCATTGAGGTGAGCGCCTGCCTGCTTGGTCTTTTCTTGCACCCTGCGTCGTCATTACGTCCTCCTTCGTTGGTGGGTTTGACTTGCTCACGACTGCATCCCCAGGACCGACCGGAGCGCCCGCTGGGCCTCGAAGGTGAGGTCGGCGCCGCTTGTCGCATCGAAGCTGTAGGTGCGCTGGGTGGGCCTACCCCCTGCGCCGTCTCGAAATGAAACATCGGACCGCTTGCTACAGCGCCGTATAAGGGTCGTTTCGAGGGTTCCGGCGCGGTAATCGGCGCGAATCCGCCACCAGGTAGATCGCGAGAGAGAGACCAGGCTCGGCACCTTGCGCTCGGCAACTCCATGCAGGAGAAGCGCAGCGGCGAGATCACGTCGATCCTTGGGCCGGAGCTTGAAGCGATCCTCGGCGCGCCTTCGGTGTCCGGCCTTGTCGATGATCGTGATCGGGGTGATCGACTCCAGGTGCGATGCAAGGCGGGAAAGGTCGACCGGGTCCAGGTGCTCGATCGCCTGCTCGTAAAGCCATCGGAGCTGACAGCGATTGGCGGAGGCCGAGCGCTTCCAATGCTTGAGGTCGTAGATCACGACCGCTCCATTCGTGACCGCCCTCATGCTGCCGCCTCGAACTCGTCGCGGAACCGCTCGATCGTCGCCCGCTCGGACGCCTCGCGCTCGATCGCGGCCTCATATATGGACCCGGCGCGTTCGTAGCGGGCCTCGTTCTCGTCGGGGCCACCAAACGGGGGGTGCCCGGAACCGGACTGGTTTGTGCGCCAGTGGACAAGCCGCTTGGCATAGCTGATCGCCCCCTGGTAGAGCTCTCGAAGCACGTCGGGCGGCAGCGCGTCCAGCTCGACGTGCAACCAGCGTCCAAAGAGGACGCGCTCGTCAGAGCGGTCGATCAGCTTTATCCAGCGCGACGAACTGATCGAACGTGGCAGGCCCGTCCTGCGCCTCGACCTCACGGGAGAGCTTCTCGAAATTGGCCTGGTGTTCGGCGGCTTCCCGGGGTTTTTTCGCGCGAAAAAACGACCTCTGCGGCTCGATGGTAGCTGCGTCTTCGCTTCGATCAGCAGCTCCCCGCAGCGGATCGCGTGCTCGACGGCCGAGCGGAAGGCTTGCTGTGCCGCGTCGTGCTCGCGCTGGATCTCCGCACCGATGCGGGTCAGGCCGTCGCGATCGCGACGTGTCGGCGTCGTTTCAGCCATCCTCGCCCCCATTCGCACGTTGCCCGATCACCGGCATTGCGGCGACCAAGCCGACGACCTCGGGCTCGATCGCGCTCGGGTCCGCCCGCAGCACGACGGTCGCCGCGGCTACGAGCTGCTTTGCCGCGAGCAGGCAGGCATAGCCGGCGCGGCTGCGAGCGATCAGGCCGATCTCCTCGCGCTCCTCGTCGGGGAGATCCGAGAGCAGCGCCGCCGTCATGCCCGAGCCGCCGTCCGGCGCCTCGATGGCGGCATGGCCGAGATCGAGGGCGTGCTGCGGCGTGCTTGCGGTCCGCGCCATGATCTCGGCCTGCAACTCGTAGGCGAGGAGGCGCTCGCCCGCTGGCGAGTCGAGCCCTTGCTCGGCGAGTCGGTAGGCGATCTCGAGCGGGCGTCTCATGCGACACCTCGGAGGAAGTCGCGCATGGCGCGGTTGACCCGGCCGAACGGGCTCGAGTAGGGCGCGAGCAGGCTTACGGGCCGCTCGGGCTCTAGATCGGGTAAGTCGGGGTCGTCAGATGGCGAAGCTGTGCGACGGCTGCCCCGGCGTCTAGCGGCTGCTGCCCGAGGCGCTCGGGTTGTACCTCGAGCAGGGATCAGGACGCCGAGTCTGGCGGCGTCGCGGTCGACGTTGTGCCCGCCGTGTGCCGGGTCGGCGTAGAACTCGCGGGCGAGTTGCCCGTAGCGGCGAAGATCGCGGACGCGGCGTTGGCGATCCTCCTCGCGGAAGTCCTGGGTCTCGAGGAAGGCGATCCGCTCGGCCCGGCGCTCCTCGGAGAGCTTGCCCCGGTTGAAATAGAGGTCCATCTGCTCGCGCGCGGTAGCGGAGGTCGGCTTGCCCTGGCGCTGCCGTCGATAGGCGAGCGCGAGCTGCTCAAGCGACCAGACGGTGCCGTCGAACTCAGCTTGCGCGAGCGTCCAAAGCATCCGGGCGGTGGGGATAGAGGTGAGTCATGGTCGAAAAGATACGCGACTTCGCGGCGGGACTTCTCCCCCAACGCGAAACGCCCCCGAAGGGGCGCCGCGATGACTTTCACCTCCAAGGGCCACCACAACCCCGGATTGCACAAATCTAGCGACTTGATAGGCGGAACCCTCAACCCAAGCTTGAGACTCGCCCCGAACGAGCGAGCGGCCCCCAGAAGAGAGCCGCCCGCCACCCAACACCAAGTGCTACAGCTTCGCAGCGCGAGCGGCGGTGCCGCCGATCTCGGCCACGTCGGGCACCTCGGTCGGCTTGACCTCATCGAACTTGCCCTCGACGCGATCGAGATCGCCCCGGCGAACCTGGAGCGTCGCCCGGTCGCCGTAGGCGATGTCGTTGTAGACGACCGTCTCGCCCACTTTGACCTGCAGATGGATGATCTCGTCTGGATCTGCTTTGCGCTTGGCCGCCATTATGCGAGCAACCCGGTGATCTTGACGATCCCGGTCGGAGTCGGAGCGATCAGGTCGCCGCGAGACTTCGCGCGGAACTCACTCTGATCAGAGTTGAACAGCCTCGAGCGGTCGAGTTCGATCTCGATCGGCGAGCGCTGCACATAGACGACCGACTGCGTGTCGATCAGGTAGGCGCTGTTCGCGACGGCTCCCGATGTGCCCTGGGTCTCGGCGGTTCCGAGCTGCGGAGTCGCGACGACCGGGACGCCGAACACGGTGTTCGGGCTCGCCTGCGCGGGCTCGGTCGAACTCCAGAGATATGTCCCCGCGGTGCTCGCCTTCGCCTTTCTCAGAGTCGAAAGGTTGCGCGGGTGGACGATCAGCCGCATCCTCTCGAGCGGGACGTTTACGCCTTCGAGCAGGGCGATAGCGTCGGAGACGTTGTCGAATGTCGGCTGCTGGCCGTTCGTCGCGGCGGCGACCGTCTGAATGCCGCTGACGTTCTTCAACCCCACGATTTGTGGCGGCGTGCCGCTGCCCTCTAGGAGCTGCTGGTCGAGCTTGAGCGCGAGCACCTTCATCAGGTGATCGTTCAAGACACCGGCGAGGCTCGGATCAGAGTCATCGAGCACCTCGTTCGAGACCTGGGTCAGCGCGGC
>JBPCRS010000113.1:0-9726 GCA_050996575.1 Solirubrobacterales bacterium | reverse complement strand
GGCGAAGGGCTGTGTGGGCCAAGGCGGGTGGGGGGTCGTGGGATCAACCATCTAGGCCGGTATCGCCTCGCCGCGGCCCTCGGCGGACCCGGCCGATGACGAGCGCAGATAGCCGATCGCCTCGCCGAGCAGGCGTCGCTCGATCACGGCCGTCGCCACGAGCGCGACGACGACGTAGAGGGCGATCTCAGCGAACATCTCGCCGAGCGGGACGTCGCCCTCGAAGGGAACGCGCAGGGGGATCAGGATCGCCGCGGCGATCGCGGTCGGGGCGAAAGCGCGGCCAAGGTGGGCAAGAAAGCTGAAGCCCTCGAAGAGCCGGCCGAGGTACCAGGCGCGGACGGCGAGCTGGACCGCGACCGTCGCCGCCGCGCCGACCAGGTAGCCGTCGAGGCCGACGACGAAGAGCATCGGCACCGTGACCGCGGCGAAGACGGCCACGATCAGGACCCCTTCAACCGCGGCGGGGCGCGTCACGCCCCTGGCGTTAAAGAACAACATCCAGTTGAAGCCCGCCTGGCGGAAGGCAAAGATCAGGCCGAAGCCCTGGAGCAGCGGGACGGCCGGCTGCCAGGTGACACCGAGGACGTGATCGACCAGGTCGGGCGCGAACAGGGTCAATCCGACGCCCACGGGAAGTCCCCAGATCAGCGCCAGCCTGTTCGACTTGATGAAGCTCTCGCGCAGCAGGTCGATCCGGTCCTTGACGGCGCAGATAGCCGGATAGATCGTCCGGCTGATGATCCCGTCGACCTGATCGGCGAAGCGCGCCACCTGGCTGGCCAGGCCGATCGCACCGATACCTGCGAGCCCGACCGTGTAGTTGCCGACGATCACCGTGCCCTGGACGACGACGAGGGCGCTGGCGCTGGCGGCGAAAAGGGGCCAGGAAAAGGAGATGTATTCGCGCAGGGTGCCGCGGTCGTAGCGCAGGCGCAGCGGATAGGGACAGGTCGTGACCGCAGCCACCGCACCGGCGAAGCTGCCGGCGACGAGGCCGAGGACGAGCGCCCAGTAGCCGGCACCGGCAATCGCCAGCGTGATCACCGCGACCGTGGAGACCAGCGGGTCTATCGACTCGAGCAGGCGCTGGCGGACGAAACGCATCTGCCGCCAGGCGATCCAGACCGGAGTCTGCAGCGCAAGGCCGAGGAAGGAGAGCGCCAGCACCAGCCCGGGCAGGATGATGTCGGAGCGGTCGAAGATCAGCGCGTAGACGGGCAGGGCCGCCACGACGAAGACGAAGAAGCACGAGGTATAGGCGAGCTCGAGCGTGAACGCCTTCTGGAATGCCGCCACCTGATCGGGATCGTCCTGCTGGATGTACTTGTCGCCGATGCCGACCTGGCGCAGCCAGGCGAGCGTCATCAGGGTCGAGATCAGCAGCGCCCAGAAGCCGAACTCCGCGGCGGTCAGAAAGGCGGCGACGGCCACGTTTCGGATCAGCCCGAGGCCGACGATGCCGACCTGGAATCCCGAGTTGATCAGGGCGCCGCGTGCGGCGTGCTGGCGCAGGCTGCGCCCACCGAGCGCGAAACGATCGGCATACGGGTCCGGTGGGGTCGCCGGGTCGTCGACCCCCGCCGGGAAGGCCGACGGCTCCGGCGTCGGCTCCGACGGCTCGGGCTCGAGCCCGGCGCGCTTCTCGTTCATCGCGAGCCACGGTACTTCCATTCGCGGGCGGTTCAGGCCGATTCCGGATCAGAGCAGCGGGACTCGATGGCGAATTGCAGCCCGCACCGTGACGGCGAGTTCGGCCAGATCGAGCACCAGCACGCCCGGGAGGTGAAGCGCAAAGCGGGCGAGCTGCGAGGGTCGCGCGCTCGAGGCGGCGAGGTGGTTGCGCAGGTGATAGCTCAGGTGCGGCAGCGAGAAGACGAGCGCGGAAGGCCTGCGCAGCACAGCGAGCGAGACCAGAGCGAGCAGGAGCGTCGCGTGGGTGGGTTTGACGAATCCTGCCGGGTAGAGGGCGCGGCGGTGGGCGGGGTGGCGGGCGAGCAGGCGGAAGAGACCATCCTGGCGCGCGGTCTCGCGAATCGCGGACACCAGCGTGCGCGGGATCACCGCGTGCAATACGACGGCGTCATCGACGTAGCGGGTCCTCGCGCCGGCGGCGACGGCGCGCAGGCCAAGATCGGTGTCCTCACCCCAAGCGCTGCCCTCGAAGCTCTCGTCGAAGCCGTCGAGGCTTTCGAGCAGCGCCCGCGGGTAGACGATGTTGCCGGCCTCGAACCGGGGGCTCTGGGCGGTTATCTCGGCGCTCCTCGCGAACCCGTAGAGCAGATGGCGCTGCTCGGGGTCAGGCTCGATCCTGCCCTGAACGACCGTCGCCTCACCCGCGGCGGAGAGCAGGCGCTCGAGCCACTCGGGCGCGGGTCGGCTGTCGTCGTCGAGAAAGGCTATCTGCGCTGCCCTCGCCAGCCGCCAGCCGATGTTCCGCTGCGCCGCCGCTCCCGGCGGACCGGTGTGTTCGATCAAGGTCGTGCCGGGTCTTGACTCGAGAACACCGCCGGCTAGCGCCGATCCGGAGCGGACGACGATCAGCTCGAAGCTGTCGCGCTCGAGGCTTTGCCGATCGAGCGCTGTGAGCGCGGCTGCGAGGCGATCGTCGCGATCGCGGCTGGCGATCACGACGGCGATCATCGGTGGCTTCGCCGACATCAGAAAAGCGGCGACCGCGCTCGCAGGCTGCCGACGAGGAGCGCGACCAGCCCGATCGAGTCGGCGATCAGATCGGCCGCCGTAACGGCGGGTGCGCGCGCACCGAATGCCTGCGCCCGCGCCGACGCGAGTCTCGCGTAGGGAATCGCCACGAGCAGAGGCAACGGCGATCGCGAGCGAGCGGCAAGCACGACGCCAGCGAGTGCCAGATCGAATGCGGCGCTGCGGCGGTTGAGGAAGAAGCGGTGGTGAAAGAACTCGTCGCGAAGCTCGGGGATCTTCGCCGCGATTCGCGGGAAGTGGACGAGCCGGGCGCGCTCGGCCGTGTAGCCGACGGGGCCGCGGGCGAAGACGGCGTGATCGACCTGGGCGCGGGGGGCGTAGGCGGTTCGAGCCCCCGTGCGCCGAGCGCGCCAGCCGAACCAGAGGTCCTCGCCGATCGGCCGCTCGCCCGAGCCGAGCCAGTCCTCGAAGCCGCCGAGCCGCTCGAACAGCGAGCGTCGGACGGTCAGGTTGGCGGTCTCGTACAGGCCGGCCTCGCCGTCGACCGAGACCGTCCGGTCGAATGGCCCGACCGTCGCGTTCGGGTCAGGACTGACGGCGCCCTGCAGCAGGTCGGCGTCGCCGAGTGCCGCGAGGCACTCGCTGAGCCAGCGCCGCTCGGGGAAGCAGTCCGCGTCGGTGAAGGCGAGCACCTCTGCGCGCGCAGCGCGAACGCCGGCGTTTCGCGCCGCGCCGGCTCCGCTCGGGGGCTCGTTCGTGATCACGCGGATCGGGGCGCCGTGTGCGCGCGCAATCTCGGCCGTGCGGTCGCTCGAGCCGTTGTCGACGACGACCACCTCGAACGGGCGATCGAAATCCTGGGCCGCGAGCGCGGCGATCGTGCGCCCGATTGTCTGCTCGGCGTTACGGGCGGGAACGATGACGCTGATTTCTGCCATCTCGCTAAGTCGTATCGGAATCAGGCCGAAGAAGAGCCTCTCGGTGCGGCTGGCCACTACTCTGCCGCCGATGGCGCTCGGAATGGCCGCGTGGCTGACGGCAGGACGGCTCCGGGCTCGGCGTGGCCTCGATCTCGACTTCCCCCGGCGCCGCCGAGACACCGTCCGGCGGCTCGCGCCGGGGCGCTCCTTCATCGACGTCGGCGGGCTATGGAACGTGCACGGCGAAACCGCGTTCGAGGCCGAGGAGGCGGGCGCAAGCAAGGTCACCGTGCTCGACGCGATGGAGCCGACCCGCGAGTTCGAGGAGGAGCACGCGCGGCGCCGATCCGCGGTCGAGTTCGTGCGCGCCGACCTGCACGATGCCGAGGCGATCGCCGCGCTCGGCAGCTTCGACGTCGTTTGGTGCACAGGGGTCGTCTATCACTCCCCCAGCCCGTTCGAGCAGCTCGAGCACCTGAGGCGCATCTGCGACGGCGAGCTCTACCTCGGCAGTCACGTGATCCCCGAGGTGCCGGGAATCGAGCAGGCCTGCATCTGGTACCCCGGCCTCTCGGAAGGCGGCCGGAGCGCGTTCACGCGGGCTCACGGCGGTGATCGCGCGCCAGTCTGCCTCGGGGTGACGCGCCCGTTCAACCCCGGCGAGCGGTACGGCAACTGGTGGTGGGGGATCTCGCCTTCGGCTCTGGTCGCGATGACCGAGGCCGCAGGGTTCGAGGTTGGCGATCGCCACCACTGGACCGCCTTCCTGATCGACCTACTCGCCCGCCCGACTTGAGCCGCGCGCCGGACGTATCGGTCGTCGTCGCGACCCTCAACCGCGCCGAGCTGCTCGAAGGACTTTTCGCCGGGCTCAGGGCACAACGGCTCGATCGCAATCGATTCGAAGTCGTCGTCGTCGACGACGGCTCGACCGACGAGACCCCGGCTTTGCTCGAGGCCGAGCGCGAGCGCGGTGAGCTCGACCTACGCGTGATCACCAACCCGCGCAACGAGGGGCTCGCGCCGTCGCGCCAGCGCGGCTGGCACTCGGCGAGGGCCGGCCTGCTCGCCTTCACCGACGACGATTGTGTGCCGCAGCCGGGCTGGCTCGAGGCCGGTCTCGAAACGGCCAGGCGCGAAGGGCCGACGGCGATCGTCCAGGGGCGAACCGAGGGCCGGACCTCTGACCTCGAGCGGATGCCCCGCTGGCGCCGCCCGTTCACGCGAACCCTGATCATCTCCGGGCCGGACCCGCACCTGCAGACCTGCAACGCCTTTTATCCCAGGGCGGTGCTCGAGTCAGTCGGCGGGCTCGACACCGAGGGCTTCGCCCGTTACGTCGGCGACGACGCGGACCTCGCCTGGCGCGCGCGGGGCGCAGGCGCCACGGCGGCGTTCGAGCCGGGGGCGCTGGTCGAGCACGCATTCGTCTACCAGGGGCCGGCCGGCAAGCTTCGCTACGCGGCGGGTTGGGACTTCAAGGTCTACGCGCTGCACCCCGGCTTGCGCAGGGCCTACTTCACCCGCCGCTGGTTTTGGAAGGGCAGCCACTACTTCCTCTTCAGGGCGCTGGTCGGTGCGCTCCTGCCGCGCCAGATCGGCGTTCTCAGGCGGCCGCTTCGCGCCTGGCTCGCGGTCCCCTACGCGGTCCACCTGCTCGAACGGGGCCGGCTCGAAGGCGGCGGCCCGCTGCTCGCCCCCTATTACTTCTTCCACGACCTGATCGAGGTTGGCGCGGCGCTGCGATCGACGGCTCGCTACCGCAAGCCGATGCTCTGAGCGTCGACGAGGGCGAGTAGTCGCTCGGTCTGGCGCCCGAGGTCGCGCTCGGCCTCGATGAAGCGGCGGCCGGCGGCGCCGAGCTCAGCCCGGCGCTCGGACGGGAGCCGAAGAAGCTCGGCGATCGCGGCGGCCAGCGCGGCGGAGTCGCCAGGTGGAACCAGTCGTCCTCGGTCGGCGCCGACGACCTCGGATAATCCGACCTCGTCTGATGCGAGGACGGGCAGCTCGAGCGCCATAGCCTCGAGGACCACGACCGGAACCGCGTCGCGGTTGCCGTCCGCGGCGACAACCGACGGCATCACGAAGAGGTCCGCTAGCTCGATACGACCCCGAGCCTCCTCGGCCGGCAGCGGGCCCGGCATCTCGACCCGGTCGGCGATCCCGAGCTCGGCGGCGAGCGTGGCGAGCTCGTCGTGAAGCGGGCCGCCGCCGACGATCGTCAGCCGCTCGATCGGCTCGTCTCGCTCGAGCGCCGCGGCCGCTTCGATCAAGTGACGAAAGCCCTTCTGTTCGACCAGACGACCTACGGCGATCACGACCCTGCCGTCGCCACGCGCCGCGGAGCGTCGGATGCGAGCGGGGTCGATCCCGAGCGGGATCGAGTGAATCCGCCCGGCCGCCTCCGGCGAGGCGATCTTGCGCAGGCGGACGACGTTGTACTGGCAGACGGTGGCCACGAACGCCGCCCGGGCGAGCTTTTCGGCCACGCCGCGGGGCTCAGCGTAGATCTCGTGCGCATGGGGGGTGATGCTCACCGGAACTCCGGCGAGGCGACCGATCCGGAGCGCGTTCGAGGCGGCGAGCGCGGCGAAGTGCACATGGATGTGGCGCTCCCCCCCGGTCTCGAGGCGCCGGGTTGCCGGTGCCAGGGCTCGCAGCGGCATCCGCTCCTCCGGGTCGAGACGCCGGCGGTCGTGGAGATCGCGAAGGCACCCGGCGGGTCTTCGGGCGACGAGCCAAACGAGGGCGCGGAGCCGATCGAGGGTGCCCTCGTCCTCGAGCCAGTTGACCTCGATCCCACGCGCGCCGCCCTCGAGCGGACGCGCCGGCCGCGCGATCGCCTCGACGCGGACCCGGCGCCCGGCCGCTCGCAGCGCAGCGATCTCGCGGGTGACGAACTGCTCGGTGAGCACCGGGAAGTAGTCGGTCGCGACGACAATTCCGGGCGCCCCCGCCGAGGCCCGAGACGGCACTCGGCGGGGTGCGGCGTTGCCACGCAGGTAGCCCGCCCCCTGGGCGACGGCGACGACCGCGTCGATCGCCTTCATCCGGGCGCGATCGAAACGGCCGCTGATCGCGAAACCGGCGACCCCCGCGGCTGCCCTGCAGAGGGACGCGAGCAGGCGCGGGGGCGGCACGGACCCGGGGCGGCGCCGGTTGAGCCAGGCATCGCCGGCTGCATACATCGAGAACTGGCGAATGACGGCCCGCAAGCTCTCGCGGTGAAGGTGCTCGACGACCGCTCCTGAGCGCAACTCGATCCGCCAGCCGGCATCCTGAAGTCGCCAGCAAAACTCGAATTCGGCACCGAGCGACGGACCCTCGAGAAAGCCGCCGAGCGCGGTGAAGGCCCGGCGGCGGACGAGCAGGTTCGCGGTCGCTGCCGCCGGGCCCGCGGGTAGCAGCATGCTGCGCTCCTGGCTCAGCACCTCGCGGGAGGCGGCCCAGCGGGCGAGCAGCGCCTTCTGGTCTGCCGCCGGGCGGATCGGCCCAGCGAGCGCACCCACGGTCTCGTCGATCGGCGCGGCAAAGTAGTCGTCGATGAGCGACGGCGCCGGACGGCAGTCGGCATCGAGGAAGAGCAGCCACCCGTTCTTCGACTGCTCGGCGGCGACGTTGCGCGCGTAGTAGGCGGAGCGTTCGTCGTCGGCGTCGACGACCCGCAACCCGCGAAGCCCGCGGGTTGCCGCGGCCTCGGCGACCACGCCGGCGCCGGAGTTGTCGGCAACGATGATCTCGTCGCCGGGGCGCAGCGAGAGCGTCGCCAATGTGGCGAGAGCGTCGGCCGCCTCGGAGGCCGAGCCGAGGAAGGGCATCACGACGCTGACGGCGGGGCGCGCGGCGCTCACCGGATCACCGTAGCCTGGCTTCGTGATCAAGCTCAGTGTGGTGATCCCGAGCCGCGAGCGCGAACGGGTGCTTTCGGAGACGCTCCGCCGGCTGCTCGAACAGGCGAACTGGCTCCCGGTCGAGGTGATCGTCGTCTACGACGGCCCGAGCGCCGAACGCCGGATCGCGACCGAGATGGCGGGAACGCCGGCGATCCCACTGACGGTCACCGAGCAACCCGCGCTCGGCCCCGCGGCGGCGCGTAACCGCGGGATCGAGCTCGCCCGCGGCGACGCCTGCCTCTTCCTCGGCGACGACGCCTGGCCCCGCGACGGGCTGCTCGAGCACCACCTCGGCTTCCACCGCTCCCGGCCCGGCGAGCGGGAGGCGATGCTCGGCCGCGCCGACCCCGCTCCGCCGCTCGACCGATCGCCGTTCATTCGCTGGCTTCACAGCGACGGAGTGCAGTTTGGCTACGGCGGGCTCAAGCCGGGACCGGTCGGGCCGGAGTGCTTTTGGACCGCGAACGTCTCGGCGAAGACGAGCCTGCTGCGCGAGGCCGGCGGCTTCGACGAGGCGTTCACCGACGCCGCCTGCGAGGACGCCGAGCTCGGCCTGCGGCTGGCCCGCGCGGGGATGCGGCTGACCTATGACCCCGAGGCGATCACCGACCACTACCACCCGACCGACCTCGAGCGAACGATCGGCCGGATGCGCAGGGTCGGTCGCGCCTACCGCGTGCTCGAGCCACGCGCGCCCGAGCTGCCGATGCCGACGCCTCCGTCGGCCAAGCACCGGCTCAAGGCAGCGGCACTGGCCCCGCTCGCATTGGTCGGCGCCGACCAGCGGCGGACCTGGCGCTTCCTCTGCGACGAGGCCCAGCGCGAGGCGTACTGGCGGGTCGAGCCGCCGGCGGGCCGACGGCTTGCGATCGGCGACAGGTTGGCGCGCGTTGCGATTCGGGGGAAGGACGCGCGGGGGGTCGAGGGCGAGGGGCTGGGTTAGGGCGAAATTCTGCGGCAAAAGGGTGGCGGGTTCGGCCGCGGGGGCGATTCGCGAGGCGATTGTCGAGTTTGTCCCCCAAACGGAGACAAAGTCGACAATCGGTTCCCGTCCGCCGCCCCGCCATGGGTCCCACCACCCGCGCCCGATCCCGCCTCCCCTACAAGCCCGCGGTTTTCCGACTCTCGGCCCGGCCCCCCACCGCCATCCTCGCCACCGCAAAGCAAGCCCGCGCGCGCTCGCGGTCGCGCGGCAGGTTGACCAAGCCCCGAACCACGCCCAGCAGGGCCGCCAGCCCCCTCAGCGCCCGCTGCTCCGTCCACGGTCGGTGGCGGGCGAAGTAGCGGAACAGGCCGGAATACCAGCTGAGGATCGCCTCGGGCCGGTTCCACTGGGCGAAGGTGGCGCCGCCGACGTGCTCGAAGGTCGCGTCGTGGACGTAGGCGATTCGGCCGCGGTCGCGAAGGCGGCGGGCGAGGTCGACGTCCTCGTACCAGTAGTAGAAGCCCTCGTCGAAGCCGCCGACCGCGTCGAAGTCGGCGCGCCGGGCGGCGAAGCAGCTTCCCGCCGGCTGGTCGACATCCTGGGTGCAGTCGTAGTCGAGGTCGAGGCCGAGGTACCGGCGCGAGAGCGGGTTCGCCGGCCAGGCGCGTTCGAGACCGACCATCTGCGCGGCCTGCGGTCCGAGCCGCGGGAACGCGCGAACGTTGTGTCCAACCTGGACGTCCTCGCTTCCGGGGTCGACGAGCCGCGCCCCGGCCGCAACGTGCTCCGGGCCGGCGGCGAGGAAGCCGGCCAGTCGCCCGATCGCTCCCGGCCGCGCGTAGATGTCGCTGTTGAGGATCAGCACCAGCTCGCCCTCGCCCCCGGCCAGGCCCTGGTTGCAGGCGCCCCCATAGCCCGCGTTGCGCTCGTTGCGGAGCACCCGCACAGCGGGAAGCCGCTCGGCGATCACCTCGGCCGTGCCGTCGCCCGAGCCGTTGTCGACGACGGTGCAGTTGACATCCGCCTCGCCGGCCTCGGCCGCAGCGATCACCGACGCGGCGCAGCGCAGCGTCAACTCGCGCGTGTCGCGAGTGACGATGACGATGTCGACGCTCGGCACGCTCACGACTCCGCCGCCCGGCGATACCGGCGCCCGCGGGCAAAGCGCTGGCGCAGCGACTCGATCGTGCCGTGCTCGAGCAGGGGCAGGGCGCCGAGGTTGCCCTCGGCCGGGCGGGGCTCGCCGCGGTGGCAACGCCACTCGCCGATCCGGCCGCGGATCGCCCCGGCATTTCGGTCGAGCGCGATCTGCCCGGTGTAGGTA
>JBPCRS010000052.1:0-20335 GCA_050996575.1 Solirubrobacterales bacterium | reverse complement strand
AGCTCCGACTGAACCCTTCCGGCGGCCGCGGCGGCCGCGGACACCACCCACTCGTTGTTGAGTCCGGCCATCGGCCAACGACACTAGATGGTTGGCGCCGGCGCTCGGCTACATCCGCTTCCCATGTTCAAAGCGGAGTGATCGGTCCCGGAATCACACCTCCATGTTTGGAAGCGGGGCCGGGTCGCCATGGAGGGTCGCCACCAGGCGGCGGGGGCCGCCGTGGTCGCGGTGCTCGCAGAGGTAAATCCCCTGCCAGGTGCCGAGCGCGAGCTCGCCGGCGGAGATCGGCAGCGAGAGCGAGCTGCCGGTGAGGATCGACTTGAGGTGGGCCGGCATGTCGTCGTCGCCCTCGAGCGTGTGGGTCCAGTACGAAGCGCCGTCGGGCGCCGCCTGATCGAGCCAGGTGCGGACGTCGCGGCGGACGTCGGGCGAGGCGTTCTCGTTCAGCGCCAGCGAGGCGGAGGTGTGCTGGACGAAGAGGTGAAGCAGGCCGACCCGCAGCTCGGCAAGCTCAGGCAACGCGCCGACGACCTCGCCGGTGACGAGGTGAGCGCCACGTGAGCGCGCCTCGAGCCGGACCTGACGCTGAACCCACACGCCCGCGATCGTAGAGCCGCTCGATAGCCTCGCGCCGGAATGCACCGTCGCCGTCCAACTCTCTTCCTCCCCCTCATTGCCCTACTTGTCGCCGTTTTTCTTGCTTCCTGCGGCGGCGGCGAGGAGACTTCCACCACCCCCTCGGAGCCCGCCGAGCCCCTCACCCTCGGCTCGGTCTTCTCCACTACCGGCATCGGCGCCCCGTTCGGCCCACAGCAGGTCGCCGGCGCCAACCTCGCCGCCGAGCAGGTCAACGAGGACGGCGGCATCGACGGTGCCGAGATCACGATCGAGCAGATCGACGACGCCTCCGAGCCGAAGCGCTCCGCGAGGGCGATGAAAACCCTGGCCAGCAAGGAGGACGCGGTCGCGATTCTCGGGCCCACCTTCTCCAACTCCGCGGCCGAGGCCGACCCGGTCGCGAACGAGCTCGGCGTGCCGGTCCTCGCGGTCTCCAACACCGGCCCCGGCATCGTCGGCGAGTGCCCCTACCCGTGTGAGCTCGTCTTCCGCGACTCGCTCGGCGAGGCAACGGCGATTCCGGCGAACATCGAGAACTTCGCCGGCTCGGAGGAGGCCGAGAAGGCGACGGTGATCTATCCGCTCGACGACCCGTTCGCGGATACGAGTTCGCTGATCGCGGCAAGGGCGTTCGAGGACAACAAGATCGCGGTCACCGGGAGGGAAGCGTTCGCCCCGCTCGAGGCCGGTCCGCAGCCCGCGATCGAGGAGGCGATCGAGCACAAGGCCGATGCGATCTTCATCGCCGCCTCCTCCGGTGAGGTCGCGGTCAGCGCGATCGAGATCGCGCGCGAGCTCGGCTTCGAGGGCGAGATCCTCGGCGGCAACGCCTTCAACAGCACGGTCGCCGCGAAAGAGGCAGGGGCCGACGGAGTGGGCGCGCGCAGCGCAGCAGCCTGGTACGCGGGCAACGAGTCGGAGACCAACGCCTCGTTCATCGAGGCCTACCGCGACGCCTACGACGCCGAGCCCGACCAGTTTGCCGCCCAGGCTTACACCGGCGTCCTGCTGCTCGCCGAGGCGGCCCAGAACGCCGACCTCTCAGGTGATCTCGCCGCCGACCGCGAGGCGCTCGCCGCCGCGCTGGCCGAGGTCGAGGTCGACACCCCACTCGGCGAGTTCGCGTTCACCGCCGATCACGACGTCGTCCAGCCGATCTGGGTCGTCGAGATGGACGGCGACGGCGGCTACGAGCTGATCGAGGAAGTCCCGCCCGAGGTCCCCGAGTAGGCTCCGCCGATGGACTTCCTCGTCCGCCGCGACGACCTTCACTCGACCCGCTTCGACGACTCGGCGACGCCCGTGCCGACCGACGGCGAGGCACTGCTCTCGGTCTCACGCTTCGGCCTGACCGCGAACAACATCACCTACACCGTCTTCGGCGACGCGATGAACTACTGGGACTTCTTCCCGGCCGAGGACGGCTGGGGCCGGATGCCGGTCTGGGGCTTCGCCGACGTCGTCGCCTCGAACGCTGAGGGTGTCGCCGAGGGCAAGCGCGTCTACGGCTACTTCCCGCCGTCGAGCCATCTGATCGTCCGTCCCGATCGCGCCGACGAGGCGGGCTTCCTCGACTCCTCGCCGCACCGGGCCGCGCTGCCGGTCGTCTACAACCACTACGTCTTCACCGACACCGACCCGAACTACGACTCGGACTCCGAGGACGCGCAGATGCTGCTGCGCCCGCTGTTCGCCACATCGTTCCTGCTCGACGACCAGCTAGCGGATCCCATGCAGATGGGATCGAGCCGAACCGGACGCGAAGCGGAGGATTCGGCGGCAGTGGTTCCCTTCTTCGGCGCGAGCACGGTCGTCCTCTCGAGCGCCTCCTCGAAGACCGCGCTCGCCGCCGCCTTCCTGATCGCCCGCCGCGATGGTCCGGCACTCGTTGGGCTGACCTCGGCCTCGCGTGTCGGCTTCGTCGAGGGCACCGGCACCTACGGCCGAGTGGTTCCCTACGAGGAGATCGGCACGCTCGGCGACGGACCCGCGGTCTACCTCGATTTCTCCGGCGACGCCGACCTCAGGGGAACGGTCCACGCCCATTACGGCGACGAACTTGCGCACAGCTTCACGATCGGCGCCACCCATTGGGACAAGATGGCTGGAGGCGGAGAGCTCCCCGGCCCGACGCCGACGTTCTTCTTCGCCCCCGACCGCGCAGCGAAGCGGACGACGGACTGGGGTGGCGATGGCCTGCGCGAGCGGATCGCCGAGGCCTGGAAGCCATTCGTCGAGTGGTCCGGAAGCTGGCTCGAGGTCAGCCGCGCCGAGGGCGCCGAGGCGGTAGAGAACGCTTATCTCGAGATGCTCGACGGCAAGGTGAATCCCGCCGCGGGCAACGTTCTCTCGCTAACCTAGACGGACATAAACGGGGGCGACCCAGATTCGACGTGGAATTGGATCGTCTCGGTGTTGCGAGTCGAGGATTCCGGGTTGGCCTCGTTAAAAAATCTCGGAAAACCATAAGTGCGAACTCTGATCATGAGTTCGCTCTCGCTGCTTAGTCAGTGAGAGCAGTCGCGCCGGATAGCCCGCGATCCGGGCCGCGGCTTCAAAAAGCGGGCTCACCCCGACGGTAAGACCCTCGACCGAAGGGGAAAATTTTCAGGAGGGTGTGGCGCCGGGGACGTATCCCACGGACTGACCTAACCGGACGCCGAGACCAGACTCCGTTGGGAACGCTCGTAGACGCATCGAGGCAGGTTCCGCGGACGCGGGTGCAATTCCCGCCGCCTCCACTGACGCAAAGTATTCGCACCGCCCTCCGAGGAGCTCTCCCCGGAGGGCGGTTCTAAAAGAGCCAGGGTGTCGAGGGAGGTCGTGGCTCGGTAGTACGGCCTGCCGATGTCGGGCTCGACCGGCTCGAGCTTGATCGGGCCGAGAAGGTCGCGCAGGATGAGCGCTGAGCGGGGGATGCGCAGCTCCAGTGTGGACTGAAGCTCCGTCACGCGCTCGCGGATCCACTCGATGGGAGGCGGCCGGAACACCTTCTCCTGCGACGCTCGGAGTGCCTCCACCTCCTCGCGAAGGGCCTCCACCTTTCGCTCGGTGGCGACAAGCGCCTCGGCCAGGGCCCTACTGCCACGACCCTCGCCGACGAAGTCGAGGAAGTTGGCGAGACGCCGCTCCTCAATGACCAGCTCGCTCTCCTTCAACCGGATCGCCTCCGGCGCGTCGGAGCGAAGGCGCCGGACCTCTTTCTCGACGCCCTCGAGGATGCGGCGGATCTGCTCAGGGTCGGAGATCCGCTCGCGTACCGCCTCGAGGATGACCTTCTCAGCGAGCTTGCGCCGAATGCGAATCTTGTTCTCGCAGCCTCCTCTGGCAGCCCTGAGGCAGCCGTAGTAGCCGCCACCCTTGCCGCTCACCTGGCCGATCGTCCCGCCACAGGAACCACATGCCATAGCGCCCGAGAGTAGATGGGTCGGGAAGTGCCTCTCGCTGCTCTTCTGTCCGGCTGAGAAGCCGCGCTTGCCTTTCCCGCCGGGCCAGGTGCGCTTCATCTCCTGCCTGCGCTCCCGAACGGCTTCCCACAGCTCCTTGGGAACGATCCGGAGCGCCTCATCCTCCCGCACGATCCACTCGGACTCCGGTTTCTCGAACCGCCGTCGCCGCCCCGTCCGCGGATCGCGCCGGCTCTCGCTGCGGTTCCATACCCAGCGCCCGCGGTATTTCTCGTTGTCCAGCATGCGGCTCACGGTGGAGGGCGACCAGCCCTTGGCGGAACGGATCTGACCGACCACCCCGTCCGTGTTCAGCTTGCGAGCGATTGCCAGAAGCGAGGCGCCGCCGGCATAGGCCTTGAAGATCCGCAGCACCGTCGCCGCCTCGCGCGGCTCGATCTCCATCGAGTATCCGTCCGGCCGGGGACGCCCCTTCTTGTCCATCCGCATCTCACCGACCGGCACGGAGCAGTACCCGAACGTCCGCTCGCCGACGAAGAACCCCCGCTCCTTCTGCCCCATCTGCCCGCGCAGCGTCTTTTTCCTCAAGTCCCGGAGCTGAAGCTCGTTGAAGATCCCCCGTACCTGGATGCCGAGCGTCGCCTCCTCGTCGTCGCTGTCGAGCCCATCCGCGACCGAGATCACGCGAATCCCCTCGAAATGCAGCTCGGCAATGACTGAGAGCATCAGGTGGTTGTCACGAGCAAGGCGCGAGAGATCGTCGACGAGAACGGCGTCGAACCCGCCGTTCGGCGCCGCAGCGATCAGCGAATTGAGTCCTGGACGATCCTTGCGGGCGCCCGACTGGGCCTTGTCCGAGTAGATGTGGTCGTCGAGAACCACGAAGCTCCGCTCCTTTGCAAGTCTCCGGCATGCCCCGATCTGATCCTCGATGCTCTCCGGCCGCTGGTTCTCGGAGCTGTATCTGGCGTAGATGGCGGCCCTCAACGCAGCTCCCTTCCCTCGTCGTCCACGCGTGTCGTGCCTGCCTGCTGCCGGTCGTGTTCAGCGGCAGCCTCCATCAGCCGGACGTACTCGCATGCGAGCTCGACCGCCACGTGGTCCAGCAACTTGGTGACAGCCGTAGCTTGTGCTCGCTGCTGCTCGTCAGGGAATACCGCCCGCTCCGCTTGTGGTCTTCCCATCGTGATAGACAGTGTCTATCATCTGTCGGATGGAACTCGGCCTTGCCGCGTTGGGTCGCTTCTACCCAAGAGGAAGCTCCAACCCAATCGCCGTGATGCTGATCTCAAGCCTGACGAATCGGCTGCCCTCGATCCCCCCGACCCCGGTGCCGTTCCCTCCGTTCGTCGGGCCCGCCTCGTCCCTTCGCTTCAGGCTCGCCAACTTGACCGGACCTGGCCTATCGCCGGTGACCTGGTCCAGCGGGATCCCACCGAACAGCTTCGTCTCACCGCCCACCGTTGCGAGGGAGAAGAAGATCTCGCTTCCATCGCTCACGATCACCCTCAGCTCGGGTGCATCCTGTTGGCGCAGGCTTTCCGGAAGGGAGAAGCCGGGCAGCTCCTGGCTAAGCGCCTCCTCGAAGGTCCGTAAGACTCGCAGAACGGCGTCCACTGCGGCGAGTGGAAGCATGGCTGCCCGCAGGTGCAGCGCGATCGAAAACTCAAGCAGGTTGCGCACCGAGAACACACGGCTCGAGCCTCGACCGTGAGCATCCTGCAGCTCTGGTGCGATGACCCCCTTCTCGCAGAAATAGATCAGTCGGTGTTGCGGCGTATCAAGCTCTCGCGCCAGCTCAGAAAGGGTGAACGACCGTCCGGAACCCATGATAGACAGAACCTATCAATCTACCTTGTCGGCAAGTGCGGACCTTGTGACAGATGCTGCTCGAACATGACCCACTCCGCGCACCTTTCCACCCGCAGGAGCCGGTAGCGTCATCGCGATGAAGGGAATCAGCCTGTTCACGGGCGCTGGCGGTCTGGACCTCGGTTGCGAGGGAGCCGGGTTCGTCACCGCGGCGGCGGTGGAAAACGAGGCGGTCGCTCAGGAAACCCTCGGCACCAACCGCGAACGGTTCTTCCCCGAGTTGACGGAAGACCGGATCTTCGGTGACATAGTGGAACTCGATCCGTTGCGTCTTCTGGAGGCCGCGAACGCAGAGTCCGGAGAGATTGACCTGCTGCATGGCGGACCGCCCTGCACGCCGTTCTCGAAGAGCGGCTACTGGCTCGCCTACAAGCGGGCTGGCAAAGATCCCAAGGCGTCCCTTCTCGATTGCTTCGTGGACGTCCTGGAGGTTGTCCGCCCGCGGGCATACCTCATGGAGAACGTCTACGGGCTCGCCTACCGGAACCAGAATCGCCCGGTGCTCGAGCGCTTCGTGCGCCGAGTTCAGGCGGCCGGATACTCCTTCGATCACAAGATCGTCCTGGCTGCTGACCATGGCGTGCCTCAACTCCGGCAGCGCATGTTCGCCGTCGGGATCCGTAGCGATCTGCTCGATAGCCCCAGCGCCCTCTGGAAATTCGGATGGCCAGCTGCGACTCACTCGGGTCCCCATGAGACCCGATCAGGGTGGGACCCAGGCTTGGCGCCCCACGTGACATCGTCAGAGGCGCTCGCCGGCATGGAGCCCGAAGACAACCCTGAGGAATCGAAGGAAGTGGTCAAGGGCACCTTTGAAGAAGAGTTCCGTGCCGTTCCACCCGGCGAGAACTACCTCTTCTGGACCGAAAAGCGGGGTCATCCTGATCCGCGCTTCAAGTGGCGAAGTCGCTATTGGACGTTCCTTCTCAAGCTCCACCCCGACCGCCCCTCCCCGACCATCCAGGCGCAACCGGGCCCTTGGGTCGGTCCGTTTCACTGGGACGACCGCCGGCTCCGAGTCGCCGAGGTCAAGAGGCTGATGACGTTCCCGGACGAGTTCGTCGTCTGCGGCAGCCGGCGCGAGCAGCAGGTCCAGCTCGGAAACGCCGTGCCGCCCAAGCTCGGCGAGGTGGTCGCGGGCGCCATCCGGGACTGCCTGGACGCTCTCGAGTCACGGCCGCTCGCCAAGGCCGCGTAGTTCCAACCGTCAGGCGAGTCCTCAAAGCGGCGGATCCGGAACTGGCAGCGACTTCGTCCTGTCGAGACCCTCGAGAAGGTCGGCACGCTTCCCCGGTGTCGATAGATGGTCCGCGATCAAGTCTCGAAACGGCACCGTTTCAGCGGCCACGCTGATGTGGACGTTCGGGTCCGTCTGCATGCGTCTCACGTACACGTAGGGACTGCGCTCGTGCTTCTCGTAGAAGATCGCGTGGCACCGCGCCGCCGAGATCGCGTGAAACGGTGGCTCGAACCCCTTCTCGTAGCCAACCCCCTGCCGCAAGTCCTCGAAGCGGCGATCGACTGTGGCGGTAATGAAGTCGTCCTCGAGATTCCGCGAGAATCCCTTGAAGCTTGTGAGAAGCCGAAACACAGTGCGCTCGTCCTCGCTGAGCGCACCGTTCCAATAGGTCTCCCGCAGCCGCTCCAGCAAGGTCCAGTCCACAAGGAAGGCGTAGATCAAGGGCGGGATGTCTGCCGCGGCCGAGCCGAAAGCTTTGTATGTGGCCATCGGGAGGGTGTCCTCGGGGTCCAGCCCGAAGAACTGCTGCGCCTGGCGCATCTGGCGACCTGCGTTCTTGACGTTCACGCTTAGCGCGAACTCTTAGCCAGGGTTTCCGGCTGCGAGCCGGAAGTCGAGAAAGCTTCTATCGGCGACCTCCTCAATCAGAACGATCCCGACCTCAGACAGCGGCACCTCGTACGTGCGCTGAAAGATCAGCTCGGTGAAGCGGCCGGAGACGAGGTTGGAGAAGGCGACCTTCCAGGTCGATCGCTCCATCTCCGACTCGAGGAGCCGGTCCAGCGTCGCGGGTCTGATGTTCCGCCCAAGTGCGGCGCGGGCGAGCGCAAGAAGGTCGGCCCCATCATCGCTTTCGTGGCGCAGTTGCTGCACGCAGCCAGCCTGTAAGGCCTCACAGCTTGCGAGGTGCGCGCCCAAGCGATCACTAAACGCCTCGCTGACGCCAGGCGCATTGATCGCCTGCCAGACCTCGATCGGCGTGGGTGGCGGACCGCTCCACTCGTTCTGCTCGCGCCAACCGCGCTCGTCAAACGAGGCCATCGTCATCCACGCGGGCTCGCACAAGTTGGGCGATTCGCTCAGCAGCCTCGCGCGGATCCTCATGTTCCCAGATCCGCAGAACAAGCCATCCGGCGGCATCCAACTGCGTATCGTTTCGCCGATCGCGCTCCACGTTCCGCTGGATCTTGGCGGTCCAGTACTCGGTGTTCGTTCGTGGCAGTGAGCCATGGCCCGGGCACCCGTGCCAATAGCAGCCATCGACGAACACCACCACCCTCGCGCGCCGGAACACGACGTCAGCGGTGCAGTTGTGGTGAGGCTCCGGGCGGGCGTGCTTGCGGAAACGAAGCCCAAGCCGATGGAGCGCCGAGCGGACCGCGCGCTCCGGCCGGCTGTCGTACTTCCGATTACCGCGCATCACCGCCCTCGCTGCAGGTGAGCTTGCCGGCGGGGGAATGAGTCGGACGTCAGGCACGGTCTGTCCCTCCACCCTATGCAAGCGACTTCGCGCCGCGACCATTCAGGTGCGCAGCATCCTGCAACTTGCGGCTGTCCATGACACGAACGTCGGCTCACTCGGGACCGACGCTTTTGGCTGTCCATCCGCTTTTCGCGCGGAGGAGCAGCGAGAACGATGCAGGCTTTCGCTTCTCCGTTTCGTCCGACGCGGCAATCGGGCGCCGTCCTGGAAAACCCACGGCTGTGAGGGGAAGATCGCCACCCCGACCCGTCCGACGCGCTCGCCCGCGAGTTCCCCCTCAGCGAAGCGGAAGAAGCACGGAGCTACATCCCGTCCGCGCGCGCACGCTTGTTCAGCGGAATGTCCGGTGGCGGGCATTATCGCCGCAACCCGAGGTATCGCCTCACGGATGGCCTCCTCGACCACAGCGGAATCCTATGCGCCGGTCCCCTCTACCGGTTCTCTCGCAGCGGAGAAGCGCTGCGCGATCTCGCACCTAGGGATTGACCCCCGAGGCTTGGACGCGTGCCGGCACGCCGTAGCGCTTGCTCCGGACTTCAAAGGCTTCGCGCCCGCCCTCCATGACGGTCAGCACAGCGTCGATCACGTCCGGGTCGTCGATGCTGCCCGTGATATCGATTGCGGAACGGTGGCCGTCCTCGGACTTGAGCACGATGACCTGTTCGGCGTCACCACCGACGACGATGTTTGGATTGTGGGTCGTGACGATGATCTGCCGCTGCTCCTTTAGATCAGCCAGGATTCGAGTGAGGGTCTCACCGACCATGGCGTTGTCGAGGTTGTCTTCGGGTTGGTCGATGATCAACGGGCCCCTTTCCGCGAGGGCAATCAGCGGCAGCATCGCGCTGCTGCGCTGTCCCGGGGATAGCCCGTCGACGGCTCGATCATTGAGGCAGATGCTGACCGTGTCGTCGATTGGCTCCTCTGCCAGATGAAGGAGCACGAGAACCGCTTCGTCAACAACATCAGCATCGGCGTCGTCATCGTGGCGTCGCCAAGTGCAGCCGTCCAGCAGCTTGATCGCTTCGTCCTTTGTGAGGGCGTCCCCCTGTCCGACCGCGAGGTGGGTGCCCAGCGCCTTGATGTCGCCGGCGACCAACGCTCCCGAGAGCGCCTCAGGACGAGCCATCTTGCACAGCCGCTCGGCGATCCGTCTGTGTAGGTACCGTCCCGCGCGCTCCTGAGTCAGGACTTGCTCGTTGAGGAACTTCTCAACTCCGTTGCGATCCTCCAGGTGCCCCCGCTGAACGGTGATGTTGAGACGCTCGCCGCCGACCTCGGCGAGCCGCTCGTTTAAGGGCGCCAGCTGCTCCTCGCGGACTGCGCTGATCTTGTCTTCAGCAGTCGCCAAGTCCACGAGCAGCTTCTGGCGGCGTTCGAGCCCCTCATCAAGCTCGGTCAGGGTTCGGAGGTATGTCTCTCTCGCCGCATCTGCTTCCTCGAAACGCTCACGTGCAAGCTCTCGCTGGTCCCGAAGAAGCTCCTGTTCCTTGTCGAGCTGGGTCTTCGCCCGGAGTTCCTGCTCGACCCGCTCGATATTGGCCATCGCGGAGACTTGGAGCTCGGCCACAGTCGCCTGCCGCTCCTTGACGCCCCCAAGCGATGAGCCGGCGGACTCTTTGACCGCCGCGTCGAGCTCTGCAAGCTTGAGCTGGCCATCGGCTTCCTTCTTCCACCACGTTTGGGTTTGCTTGTCGACCTGGGTGAGAAGATTCTCGACACCGGCTGCTACTTGCGGCGCACTGATGGCCTCGAGTCCGTCTTCGAGCGCTTCGAACTCCTGGGCAACGAGCGTGAGCAGCTCGCTCCGCGCGCGGCATCCGTCCAGGTCCTCGAAGAGCGCAGCAACCTCAGGTGTGTTGACGACGTTGTAGGCGTCGCGATACTGCCGATAGCGGCCGAGAAGGCCAGAGTCTGCGCTCCGCGCCGCGATCAGGCTGCGCACGAGGGTCTCGAGCTCAATTCGGTTATCGAACAACTCTCCCCGAATTGCCTCGCGACGTTGCACGAGAGTGTCGGCGCCGCCCAGAAGCCGATCTACCAGGTCGCGTTGTAGGTCTGACTGGCGCCCGAGAACCTCGATCTCGCTCCAGCTGAAGATCGAAACCGGATAGTCGGTCGCGATGGCACTGGCGTTGACCTTCAGATCATCTCCGTCAGTCGAGAACACCCGGGTCCTGACGTCCTCTTCTTCATCGAATGTCCCCGCGAGGATCACTCGGTCGCCGTCGGGCCGCTCGTAGAGCAGTTCGAGGCGTGTGTCAGTGAGATTGGCAGCCTGGATGCTCTGCGCCAGGTTCGCGAAGCTCGGAGCCTCGTCCACCGCCCGCTCGGTCAGTGCGGGATTGCGCGCCAAGACATATCGAAGCCCTTCGACGATCGTGCTCTTTCCGCTTCCACGAGGGCCGATGACGCACGTCAAATTGGGGCTAAAGCCGACAGTCGTGTCCAGGAAGAGACCGGTCCCGCTGGCTGAGATCAAGCGGAGCCCGACGAGGTGCGGCGCGGCGCGCGCGGTGATCTGTCCTGGGAGTCGAACTCGTGTCTCATGAAAGCGCAGCGCCTCGCGCGCCGAGCGGAAGTCCGCGGCAGGAATCTTGAGATAGGTCGCTGTATCAGGCCGCTCGTAATCCTCGAAGGAGTGGTGGTCCGCCGGTGCCACGCAGGCGACCTTGGTTTGCTTTCCATCCGCCTCGAAGGGTGCGTAGTGCCGCTGGTCCTCGACCGTCTTGAGCTCGATCGCATCAGGTTGGAGGTTCGCCAGATACACCGCGTACTCCGAGGAAAGGTCCTTCTTGAGGTCCTTGCCCTCGACCATCAATCGGAGGCTTTGACCACGATCGGCGATGAATCGAGCGCGATGGCCTCGCTTTGAATTCTCGACGTGAGCAAGGATGAAGAGGCCGTGACCCTCCTCGTGGATACGGTCCCGCAGCTCACGCAGGTCCTCAAATCGCACTGTCTCGGCACCCGTGCGTTCCGTGGGCCCAGCGAGATCCTGGCCTGCGAAAACTCGCTCGATGACGGCAGAGTCGACTTCTGGCGGGAAGACCGCGAGCAAGTGGATGCAGTTTCCGTAGCTCGGCGGCGCCTCGCAGCTGATCTCAACTCCGGGGAGGACGGTAATGTCGTCGCGTGCCCGTGCGGCTTTGGCCAGGCGGCACGCATAGTCAGACCGCATGTGGTCCGTAATACAGACGACGCTGTAGTTCGCAGCGAGCTCGTCAAGGAACTCGCTGACACCCGGATTGGTTCGGAGGCGCGAGCCGTCGTTGCGGTTCGGATCGGCGTTGGACCGCTGTCCCCAATCGTGGCTATCGACCGAATGTGCGTGAAAGACGACCGGCTCGAAGAACGCGATCTTACGTCGCTGATCGTCGATCGCGCCGAGCAGATCCGAGTAGGTGTTACTGGCTGGAGCCTCGTCGTGGATGGTAGCTGAGCGCTCGAGGCTTCGGCGTGTATCGGCTCGGCCTTTCACGTGGATCCATCCTAGGGTCGGCCCTGTGAGGGTTTTGCTCTTTACCGAGCGCCCGGTAGGACCTTCCGCGGGCACTCCCCCTGCGGGGTGAAAAAGCCAGCGCGAGCTGCCAACGGAATCAGCGGCCCAACTCCCACTTCAGAGCCTTGGCCACCGTCTTGTCATTGATAGCCAAGGCCCGCCCGATTGAACGGTTGCTCATCCCCAGTTCACGCAGGTGCTGGGCCTTTTCGGCGATCTGTTGATAGATCGGCGGGGGCGCGGCGTCGGCCAGCGAGGCCAGAACCTCAAGCCGGGCCACGGTGCGAATTCTTTGCGACCGGGTCCATCAACCAGCGACTAGTGGGCCTCCGCCTAGATCAGCCCGTTGAGCGGGTTCTCGACGTAGTCCTGCCAGATCAGCACGGCGTAGACGGCGAGCGCGATCAGGATCAGCAGGACGAGCAGCGGCAGGACGCGGAAGCGCCGGGCTTCCTGCTGGCCGGCCGGCTGCTGGCGCGGCGGCTGCGAGCGACCGGGTGAGCCGCGGGTCGTCGGCGGGGTCGGCGCCGATCCCGACTCGGCCGCGGAGTCGGTCAACCGGTTTCTCATCGCCGGCTCGTTGTAGGGGTGGTAGCGGTGAGGCTCGGCGTCGGGCGCTGTAGCGGTGACTGCAGGGGCGCCCGTCGCGGCTAACGGCGACGCCGCCCGCGGCGCCGCGGGCGCACGGCGCGAGGGCTCCGGCGCCGGCGGCAGGGTGACCCGCATCCGGGCGAGCAGGCGCCCTAGCTCTGCGGCGTCCTCGAACGGGCCGACACCGGGCCCGGCAACCTCGGCGACGCCGACACAGGCGAGCGCGCTGCGCTCCTCGGCGGTGGCGACCTCGGCGGCGATCACGCGCCAGCCGAGCTCGTTGGCAACGGTGCTCACCTCCCGCACCCGCTCGGCCGCGGGGCCCTCGCCGGCGACCCCGGCGGCGATCCGCGGGGCGAGACAGATCGCGTCGGCGGGATAGTCGACGAGGAAGTCGACCTCGGGGTGTGATCCGGAGCCGAAGTCGGCGACGATCGCCTGCACACCAGTGCGTTCGCGGACCGCGCCCAGGCCCTCGCGCATGCCCGGTTCGTCGAGCCACGATTCGGGCAGCGCGAGCGCGAGGCGATCACCGGTCAGGCCGGCCGCTTCGAGCTCGGCGGCGATCGCGGCGGGGTCGGGCGGTCCGGCGAGGGCGACGATCACCCGCGGCACCCGCAGGCGCTCGAGGTGCCAGGCGGCGAGCTGGGCCAGTCCGGCGCTCAGATCACCGTCGCGGACCTCGACCGCGGAGAGCAACTGCGAAGAGGCAGAAAGGACCGGCCGAACGTGCATGCCGTCTGAGCCTACCCGGCGAGGAAGCGGCTTTCCGCTTAATACTGCACTAAGTAAAGTATTGGAGGATCAGAGCCGTGGAAGTCCGTCCCCTCACCCAGCCCGAGCCGCCCCTCCCCGAGGAGCATCAACCGATTCATCCCGAATCGGGGGGGCGGTCGGTCCTGCGCCGCCTCGGCGCCCCGCTGCTCGCGCTCGGCCTGATCCTGATCAAGTTCGGAGCAAAGCTGAAGGCGGTCGTCTTGGTGCTGCCAAAGCTGAAGGTGTTCACGACCTCGGCCTCGATGCTGGTCTCGATCGCCGCCTACGCGCTGATTTGGGGCTGGTCTTTCGCGGTCGGCTTTGTCGTCCTCCTGCTCGTCCACGAGATCGGCCACGTGCTCCAGCTCCGTCGCGAGGGGATCGAGGCCTCGGCGCCGATGTTCATTCCTTTTCTCGGCGCGGTGATCGCGGCGAAGTCGATGGGCGACGACGCGGCGGCGGAGGCGCGGGTCGGCCTCGCCGGCCCGATCATCGGCAGCCTCGCCGCGCTCGTCCCCCTGGGAATCTGGCTGGCGACCGGCGAGGAATTCTGGCAGGCGCTCGCCTACGTCGGCTTCTTCATCAACCTGATCAATTTGATTCCTGTCTTGCCGCTCGACGGCGGCCGGGCGATGGCGGCACTCAGCCCCTGGGTCTGGATTGGCGGCTACGCCGCGCTCGTCGCGCTCTTCTTCGTCTTCCCGAATCCGATTCTGATCCTCGTCCTGATCTTCGGCGGCTTCGAGACCTGGCGCCGGTTCAAGAACCGCAATACACCTGAAGGCCGCACCTACCACAAGGTCCCGGCCCGTACCCGGGCGCTCGTCGCCGCCGTCTACATTGGCCTCGCGGTGCTGCTGACGATCGGCGTCTCCGAGACCTTCCTCGAAAAGAGTTTCTCCGACGTATAGGTTTCTGGGATGGCTGAGCGCGAGTTCGACTTCGTCGTGATCGGTGCCGGATCGACCGGAGAGGTCTGCGCCGGCCGCGCCGCCGACGGTGGCCTCGAGACGGCGATCGTCGAGCCGCACCTGGTCGGCGGCGAGTGCTCCTACTACGCCTGCATGCCTTCGAAGGCTCTGCTGCGCCCGGCCGAGGTTCTCGCCGAGCTGAAACGCGTTCGAGGCGCCGCCGAGGCTGTCACCGGCGATGTCGACCCCGAGGCGACGCTGGCGCGGCGAACCGAGGCGACCAGTAACTGGGACGACTCCGGCCAGCTGCCCTGGCTCGAGGACAAGGGGATCGAGCTCTTCCGCGGCGAGGCCGTGATCGACGGCGAGCGCCGGGTCAAGGTCGGTGACGACGTGCTCGTAGCTCGCAAGGCGGTCGCCCTCGCCACAGGCAGCGAGGCCGCGATACCCCCGATCGAAGGACTCGACAGCGTCGAGTACTGGACGAACCGCGAGGCGACGAGCGCGAAGTCGGTTCCGGACAGCCTGATCGTTCTCGGCGGCGGGGCGGTCGGCAGCGAGATGGCGCAGGCGTTCTCTTCGCTCGGCGCCGAGGTCGTATTGGTCGAGGGCGCCGAGCGCCTGCTCGGCAAGAACGAGCCGTTCGCGAGCGAGCAGGTCGCCGACGGACTGCGCGAACACGGAGTCGACGTGCGGCTCGACTCGAAGGCGAACGCGGTGCGCTCCGACGGCGCGGAGATCGTCGTCGAGCTCGAGGGCGGCGATTCGGTCAGCGGGTCGGAGCTGCTCGTCGCCGTCGGCAGAAAGCCCCGCCTCGACGGGCTCGGCCTCGAGAACGTCGACGTCGAGACCGACGGCTACCTCGAGGTCGACGACCAGATGCGGGTCCCCGGTTCGGACTGGCTCTACGCGATCGGCGACGTCAACGGCCGCGCCCTACTGACCCACATGGGCAAGTACCAGGGGAGGATCTGCGCCGACCACCTGATCGGCCGCGACGTCGAGGCGATTGCCGACCGCTACGGCGTTCCGCAGGTCGTCTTCACCGATCCTCAGGTCGCCGCCGTCGGCAAGACCCTGGAAGAGGCTCGAGAGGCGGGCATCGACGCCCGCGCCGTCGACGTCGACAGCACGAAGACAGCGGGCGCGAGCTTCGTCGGCCGCAACATGCCCGGAACCTCGCGGATCGTCGTCGACGAGGAGCGAAGGGTGATCGTCGGCGCCACGTTCGTCGGTCCGGAGACATCGGACTGGCTGCACGCGGCGACCGTCGCGGTGGTCGGTGAGGTCCCGCTCGAGCGCCTCTGGCATGCCGTTCCCTCCTACCCGACCCGGTCGGAGGTCTGGCTCAAGCTGATGGAGGAGTACGGGCTCTAACCGCTCTGACTAAAGCGTCAGGTGCTGCTTGAGCTGGTCGAGAAAGGCCCGCGGGAAACCGGGGATCTGATCGAGCTCGTCGAGTGACTTGAAGCCGCCCGAGCGTTCGCGATGGGCGAGCACCCGGCCGGTCTGGGTGACCGACAGCTTCAAGCTTCTGAGCTCGTCGTAGTCGGCGGTGTTGATGTTGACCGGCCCCCCAGGCGGAGGCTCGATCGTCTCGCCCTGGACGTCATCCGCCTCGTCGCCGGCGGCGCCCTCGTCGGCATCATCGCCCCCGGCGGGCCTCCATTCGCTGACCTCCGGCGGGGACGGCGCCGAGGGCGGCGGCGTCGAGGCGGGCGGAGCAAAGGCGGACCTCTCCGGCTCTGGCTCCGCGTCGGGCTCGGGCACAGCGGCGGGCTCGGGCGAGGCCTCGGCGGCCGGATCGGCCTGCGGCGGCTCGGTGCCGGCGCGGCGGCCGATCTCGCGAACCGCCGAACGGACGCGGTCCTCGGCGGCCTGGGCGCGGTTCTCGGCCTCGTCGATCCGGGTCAGCATTTCGCGCAGGCGGTGCTCGCGCTCGACCTCACGGACGCGAAGCTCGGCCAGCTTCTCGGCCCGTCCGGCGCGAGTCTCGGCCTCGGCGGCGCGGCTCTCGATCTCCTCGAGCTTCTCGGTCGCCTGAATCAGGGCCTGCTCGGTCTTTCGCTGCTCGTCGTTGAGCTGTTGCTCGGTGTCGGCGAGCTCCTTGGCGAGGTCCTGCTCCTGAGCCCGGCGCTGCTCGAGCTGGCGCTCGGCGTCGCGGAGGTCGTTGAGCAGCGAATCGTGCTCCTCGAGGCCCTCCTGCTCGATCGACTTCGCCCGCTGCTCGGCATCGTGGCTCGCATCCTCGGCGGCCTTGAGCCTGACGTCGGCGCGACCCCGAGCCTCCTCGACGCGGTCTTCCGCCTGGCGCTGAAGCTCCTCCATCTCCTGGATTCGCCGCTCGGCCTCGGCGCGGATCCGCTCCTCCTCCTCGCGGATCTGCTGCTCGTCGGTCTCGCGCTCCGCGGCCTCGAGCCGGGCGAGCGCCTCGGCCTCGACCGCATCGCCCGGTGATGCGGGCGGGCGCACGGCGGGCTCTTCGGCCGACGGCGGCTGCATGGCCTCGACGGGTGCCGACTGCGAGGGGGCCGACGGATCGGGGTGCACATCGGGCGCAACGGAATCGGGCGCGGCCGGCTGCGGCGAAACCTCGGGTGCAGCCGGGGCGGGCGGAACGGGTGAAGGTGCCGTGAGCGAGGCGGGCGTGCTCACCGGCGAAGCGCTCGGCGGCGTCACCGAGGCCGGTGTCGTCGCCGGCGGGACCGCCGGGAGCGAGGCCTGGGCGGGTGCGCCCATTGCCTGGGCAGGCGGCTGCGGCGATCCGCCCTTGCGCGCCTGTGTCGCCGCCTTCTTCGCCTCGCGCGCGGCGTTGCGCTCGTTGCGCTTGGCCTGACGCTCGGCGAGCTTGCGTCGCCGCTCCTCCTCGCGCTGGGCCTTGCGATCGCCGACCGCGCGCTGACGCTCACCGGAAGCCTGTCCGCCCTGCGCCTTCTTCGCCGCCCTCTGCTGCTCGCGCTCAGCCTTCTTCGCCGCCCGCTCCTGCAACTTCGCCTGCTTGCGGTGCTCGCGCTCGCGCCTCTTGCGGTCCTTCTCCGGCTCGCCGGCGAGCACCGGCTCGCCGGTCGCCGTCGTAGCCGGGGTTGCGGGGGCTGTCGTCGAAGCCGGCGGCGGCACCCATGCCGACTCGGTCGAGGGCGGCGGCAACGGCAGCGGCGATGTCGATGGCTCGACCGGAGCCAGAGCGGCGCTCGCTGGCGGGGGCGGTCCCGCCGGAGTCGTCGCGGGCGGCACTGCGCCCGCTGCCGGCGGTGCTGCGCCGAGCGGCGGCACAGCCGCGGGAGCCGGCGTCTCGTCCTTCTTCTTCTTCGACTTCTCGAACTTGAAAGAGCGCATGGCCTCAAATCCTCGCAGCCCCGGGCCCAGAATGCTGAAAGGAAGCCTTCAAATCAAGCCCGCGAGGCCCCATGGTCAGCGATTTCGGTCGCTGAGCTCACGTTCGACGTCCCTGCGCATGTCGCGATCGGCGATCTCCCGACGTCGGTCATGGCGGTCCTTTCCCTTCGCAAGCGCGAGCTCGACCTTCGCCCGCGAACCCTTGAAGTAGACCCGGGTCGGGATCAGCGTCTGGCCTTTGCGCTGTGAGCGACCGATCAGGCGCTCGATCTCGTAGCGGTGCAAGAGCAGCTTCCGCGGTCGTTCGGGGTCGTGATTCTCGGCCGCCTGCTGATACGGCCCGATGTGCAGGTTTTGCAGCCATACCTCGCCGTCCTCGATCACGGCGAAGGCGTCACGGATCTGGACGTTGCCGCCGCGAAGCGACTTGACCTCGGTGCCGAGCAGCTCGATCCCGCACTCGAACGTCTCGACCAGCTCGTAGCGGTGTCTCGCCTGGCGATTGGTCGCGACGTCGCCCGCCGCGGCCTTCCGTTTCTTCTTCTGCGCCATCAGCGCTTCCGCGCCGCGGGCTGACCGCCCGTCCGGGCGCGCTTGCCCTTGCCCCCGCCCGTCGACTTGCCCTTGCCCCCGCCCTTGCTCTTCGGTTTTGGCTTGCCCTTGTTCTTGCTCTTTCCCTTGCCCTTCTGATTGCCCTTGCCCTTGCCCTTGCCCCGCCCTTTCGCCGTGCCAACCTCCGTCGACCTCCCTTTCGGCTTCGGCCTCGAACGGGCGTCGCCACCCTCCGCCGCTTCGGCCGAGCGACCCGCCGGCAGCAGGTCGACGCGGCCGCGCGGCGCCTCGATCGAGTTGACGCTGACGGTGACCGGATCGCCGATCCGCAGCCGCTTGCCGCTGCGACGGCCGACGAGCGCCGTTTCCGATTCGTCGAGCTGGAAGTACTCGCGACCGCCCCACTCCCGCGCCGGCAGGAACCCCTCGTAGACGTCGGCGAGCTCACCCTGGAAGCGAACGAAGGCGCCGGCGCCGACGACGCCTGCGACCTCACCCTCGAACTCGGTTTGCCGCGAGCGCTCGCCGAGCTCACGCCGGAGCAGAAAAGCCGCGCAGATGTCGTCGGCGTCGCGCTCCAGCCGCGAGGCCTCGCGCTCGCGCTCGGAGCTGTGCCAGCCCGCCTCCCGCGTCGGCTCGGGATCGGGCTCCTCCTCACCGGCGTCGATCGAGGCGAGCAGCGCCCGGTGGGCAACGAGGTCGGGGAAGCGGCGGATCGGCGAGGTGAAGTGGAGATACGCCGGGCTGCCGAGGCCGGCGTGGCCGAGGTTTTGGTCGGAGTAGTAGGCCTGCTTGAGCGAGCGCAGGACGAGCCCGACCCAGGGGTCGGCGCCGTGGCCGCGGCGATTCGCCTCGCGGGCGACGAGGCGGCTCGCCTCGATCGCGAGCTTGCCCGCATCGCGCGGCGAGAGGTCCTCAGGCAGCGCGGGGGCCGGTATCTCGAGCGCCGCGAGCTGGCCGATCAGGCGCTCGATCCGCTGCGGGTCGGGCTGCTCGTGGACTCGGTAGAGCGTCGTCATCTTTCGCCGCTCGCAGTGCTCCGCGACACGCTCGTTGGTCAGGATCATCAGTTGCTCGATCAACCCGTGCGCCTCGGTCTGGGCGACGCCGTGGGCACCGAGCACGTCGCCGTCGTCGGAGAACTCGAACTCGGGCTCGGTCGAGTTGACCTCGAGCGCGGTCGAGCGGCGGCGCTCGCGCAAGGCGGCGGCCGCCTCACGGGCGATCGCCAGCGGCCCCGCGACCGTCTCCGGTGCCCGGGCGCGACCGGCGAACTGCTCGTCGAGCTCCTCGTAGGAGAGCCGGACGTCGGAGCGGATCACGCTGCGAAAGAACTCGGTCCGCGAGGGGACGCCGTCGGCGGAGAGGTCGATCTCGGCGGTGACCGCGAGTCGCTCGACCCCCGGCGCCAGGCTGCACGCCTCCGAGCTGAGCGTGTGCGGGAGCATCGGCTCGACCGAGCCGGGTACGTAGGTGCTCGTCGCTCTGGCGAAGGCCTCGGCCTCGAGCGCCGATCCCGGCCGGACGTGCGCGGCGACGTCGGCGATGTGAATCCAGAGGCGGACCCCGTCGCCGCGGCGCTCGGCCGAGACCGCGTCGTCGAAGTCGCGCGCGGTGACCGGGTCGACGGTGAAGGTCGGCATCGCGCTCAGATCGCGCCGTCGCGGACCCTGATCGCGAGCTGTCGCCTTCGCCTCGCGCGCCTCGGTCTCGACCGCCGGGCGGAAGCCGCGCTCGACGCCGTGGTCGGTGAGCAGCGCCTCGACGACGTCGCGGGCGTTCTTTGGCGAGCCGAGCGCGAGCAGCGGGCTGGCGCCGCTCGACTCGGTCTCGACGAGCACCATCTCGCCGACGGCCGGGCTCGCCGGCCCCTTGCGCAGCGGCAGCTGCGGGCCCGGATCGAAGATCGGCTCGGCAACGCGGAATTTCCCGCGCTTGGCGACTACGCAGACGAGGCGGCTCATTGGTAGTCAGGGGCGCAGTACCCGCTACGCGGGCCTGTCTCCCCATTCCCCTTTCAATCCGTGCGTGCGGTTTTCCCGCACACGGCTTACCGATGATCTT
>JBPCRS010000011.1:0-10151 GCA_050996575.1 Solirubrobacterales bacterium | reverse complement strand
CAGCTTGACCCGCGAGCCGGCGTGCTCAGGCCGGGGGCATTTCGCCCTCGTTGCGCTGGTCCTCGGCATGGGCCGAGGCTGCCATCTCATTCGGACGGTTTAGCCCAACGAGAAGCGAGGGGGGGGGGCCCGCTAGGCCGCTCGGCTGCCAAGCAGCGGTGGCAGCACCTGGACCCGGTCGCGCACGTCGCCGAGCCTGGCGACCTTGAGCGCCGATCGCTCGCAGAGCTCGCAGGCCCAGGACTCGGCCTCCGCAGATGCGTGCAGGATCGCCTTTTCGCCGACCAGCGGCGTCCTGTCGCAGGAGGCGCAGCGAAAGTCGCCGGCACGGGCGATCCGCGGCGCGACCGGCTCGGCAGGCGGGTCGGGAACGAACACGGGCACCGCATGAAACCGGCCTGATCCCGAGATAGCTTCCATGCCGAAGAAGCTTCTCCGCCGCCGCCCGCCCTCCTCCTGCCCGCGACATAGAATCGCTCCTCGATGGGTCCGATCTCCGCCGAAGTCACAATCGATGCTCTGCGCGAGAGCGTCTGGCTGTTGATCTCCGACCTGGCGCTGCGCCCCTCGTTTTGCGATCACTTCCAGTCCGAGTTCCGGCTCGAGCGGATCGAGTCCTCGGGCGTCGGCGCTTCGGCTCGGTTTCGGGTCGAGGCGCCGCGGATGCAGTTCTGGATGGAGACCGTCGTCGAGGAGGCCGACGAGCCGCACCGGCTGTTCGAGCGTGGTCGCGGCGGTCGCCTGGATCGCGTCCCGATTCACACCGTCTGGGAGCTTGCCGAGGGCGCCGGCCAGACGACCGATGCGCGGGTGACGTTCTGGACCGAGCCGGCCGGCCACTTCGACCGCATCCGCGAGCGCATGGGAGCCCGTCGCTGGTACCGCCGGCAGTGGCGAGAGACGCTGCGGCGACTGCGTGGGCTCGCCGAATCGGGCGAGGCGATCGAGTCCGTCGGGGTGGCGGGCGGCGACCCGCTGCCGCGCTGAGAACCGATCCCGCCAGGTGTGAAATAGGATGCCGCGCTGATGAAACGTCTGCTGACGACATTGCTCCTCGCACTCGCCCTCGCGGTCACCGGCGTCGCCGCCGGCTGCGGCGAGGAGGAGGAAGAGCTCGACGTGATCGAGGGCGAGCCGGTCGAGCTCGGCGAGCTCTCCTACAACGTCCAGATCACCCGCTTCCTCAATCCCGACGACAACGAGGACCGCGGTTATCTCGTCGGCCAGGCCCCGCCGCCGGCCGGCGAGGGCTACTTCGGCGTCTTCCTGACGATCGAGAACGACGGTGATGTCGACGAGGAGATCCCCTACGCCTTTCGGATCGTCGACACCCAGGGCAACGAGTTCCCCCCGATTCCGAGCGGCAGCACCCACGCGCTTCAGCTCCCGGGTCAGGACGAGGCGGAGGTGGCGGGAATCGAGCCCGGCACGGTCGATGACCTTCAGGACCCGATCGTTCCCGCCGGCGGTGAGATCCCGGCCCTCGACACGACCGCGGCCGACGGTGTGATCGGCGGCTCGATGCTGCTCTTCCAGCTTCCGCTCGAAATAACCGAGAACCGCCCGCTCGAGTTCGAGATCCCCGGCCCGACCGGCGAGGTCGGCCGGATCGAGCTGGATATCTAACGTTTCTGGGAGGCCCACTAGCGGAAGGGGTAGACGCCGGCGGGCCGCGGGAATCGGGAGCCCCTCAAAGCGCTGCGCTCAAGATCTCCGCCGCGATCGGCGCCGCCACTTCGCCGCCGGATCCTGTCGCGTCGATGATCATCACCGCGATCGCGAGCTTTGGCTTCTCCGCCGGCGCGAACGCCGTGAACCACGCGTTCTCCTCGAGCACGGGGTCCTCGCCGGGCCCCGGCGCCGGGGCATCGGGGTCGGGGCCGAGTTCGGCGGTGCCGGTCTTGCCGGCGACCTGAGCCTCGGGGATGTTCGCTGCGATGCCGGTTCCCTGATTAACGTTGGCGACCATCAGGTCGCGGACGGTCGCCGCGACCTCGGAATCGGTGACGTCGGTCGCCGCCGGGTCGGGGGCGAGCTCAGGTTCGGTGACGAGCGGTGTCGGGCTGCGCTTGCCGCCGGCGGCGATCGTCTGCGCGGCCGAGGCCATCTGCAGCGGCGTCGCCAGCACCATTCCCTGGCCGATCGCGGTCACCGCGACCTCGAGGTCGGAGCCGATCGGGTCGGGAATCGTCGACGGCGGGGCGTCGATCCCCGCGGTTTGATCGGGCCCGACCAGCTTCGGCGGGGAGTTGAAGCCGAAGTCCTCGGCCGTCGCGAGCAACTTCTCACCGCCGACCTCGGCGCCCAGCGGAGCGAAGACCGAGTTGCACGAGTCGGCGAAGGACTGGGTGAAGGTGCCACCGCATGGGGCGTTGCCGGCGTTCGAGATCGCCCGGCCCTCGACCGCCGCCTCGGTCACGACCTCGAACTCGTCGTCGAGGCTGACCGCTCCGGACTCGAGCGCGGCGGTCGTGGTGATGATCTTGAACACCGAGCCCGGTGGCTGGGGGGAGGAGTAGGCGATCCCGGCGAGCGCCTTGACCGATCCGTTTGTAGCGTCGAGCACGGCGACCCCGCCGAAGAGGTCGCCGAGCGCGCCGACGGTGGTCTCCTGAAGGCCGGGCTCGATCGTCGTCCGGACGGGCTCGCCCGGCGTCGGATCGGTGTCGGCGATGATCCGCTCCGCTCCCGGCCCCGACGTCGCGAGTAGCTGGCCTCCGGGTGTGCCGGCGAGGCGCTCGTCGAAGGCGCCCTCGAGGCCGTTCGTCCCGACCAGCGTGCCGGGCGGAAAGCCGCTCGCGCGAAGCTGGGTCTTCTGCTCGCCCTCGGGCGCACCCATCTCGCCGGCGACGTCGATCGCTGTAGTGCCGAGCGGCGAGCTGCGCGCGACCGAAGGCCCCTTCGCCAGCGGCGTCCCGTCAGCGGCGAGGATCGCGGCGCGCTCGGGCGCCCGGGTTCGCCGATCGAGCGCTTCCCCGGGCTCGAGCCCGGGGAAGACGAGCTGCGGCTGCCAGGCGACGGCGCCCTCGTCGACCGGTACCTCGACCGTCGCCGAGACCTCGCCGAACGCCGCCGTTCGGGCGCTCACCGGGATCGGCACGACCTCGGCCTCGCCGGCAGAGCGCGGGTCGTCGGCTGCCCCGGGCTCGATCGCCTCGACCGTCGCCGTCTCAGCGGCCTTTGCGTACTGCGCGGTGAAGTCGTCGATCCGATACTCGCCAGCCGCCGCGGGAGTGAGCTCGGCGTGCATCGCCTCGTAGTCGCCGTCGGCCCATGCCGCGGCGAATCGCTTCGCCAAGTCGACCTCGGCCGAGCCGCCGGCGAAGGAGAGCCCGGCGACGAACGCGGCGGTGCCGACGATCGCCAGGGGTAGCGCCCGAGTCAATACACGGCGCCGGCGCTCTGCCTCAGATGAGATCGCTGTCAAGCTTCCGGTCCTTGCTCGCCCGCAACCACAACGCGAACGGTATTCAGTCGCCCGGCTGCTCGGTACAGGGTGAACGCCGATGATCGCGATCGATTGGATGATCGTCGTCTTCTGCCTGGCGATGGCGGTCTGGGGCTATCAGCAGGGGCTGATCGTCGGCGCCCTCTCGTTGCTCGGCTTCGCCGCCGGCGCCTTCGCCGGCTCGCGTCTTGCCCCGGCGCTGCTTGCCGGCGGCGCGGAGTCGCCGTACGCGCCGCTGATCACCCTTCTCGGCGGTCTCCTGCTGGGAGGGATCGCCGCGCTGGGGATGGAGAGCCTCGCTCGCGCCCTGCAGGCGCGAATAATCCGCGGCCGCGCGGGCTTCGCCGTCGACGGCGCCGGCGGGGCGGTTCTCTTCTGCGCGCTCGGCCTCACCTTCGCCTGGCTGTTCGGCGCCGTAGCGCTGAACACGCCTGGGCTCGGCGACGTTCGCAAGACGGTGCAGCGCTCGGAGATCCTGACTCGGCTCAACGACACGTTTCCGCCGTCCGGCATCCTCCAGGTGCTGAACAGGATCGACCCGACGCCGGTGATCCGCGGCCCCGAGGCCGACGTCCCGGCGCCGAACCCTGAGATCGCCGGCGATCCCGAGGTCGAGGCGGCTTCGGCGAGCGTCGTTCGCGTCCTCGGTACCGCCTGCGGCCTCGGCGTCGCGGGTTCCGGCTGGGTTGCCGGCCCGGGCCTCGTCGCGACCAATGCCCACGTCGTCGCCGGCCAGACCGATACGACGATCGAGACCAACGACGGGATCGAGCTCGACGCGCAGGTCGTCCACTACGAGCCGAAGAACGACTTCGCCCTGCTCAGCGTCGGCGGGCTCGACCGGCCGGTGCTGGCGCTCGCGCCGCGCGCCGATAAGGGCACCGACGCCGCCGTGCTCGGCTACCCGGAGAACGGGCCGTACTCGGCTGCCGCGGCGCGGATCGGGACGACCGCCGACGTCGTCAGCGAGGACTCATACGGTCGCGGCCCGGTGAACAGGGAGATGACAGCGTTTCGCGCCAAGGTGCGAAGCGGAAACTCCGGCGGGCCCGTCGTCGACGGCTCCGGGGCGGTGCAGACGACGGTCTTCGCCGCCTCGACCGGGAACGGCCCGGCTACCGGCCTCGGCGTGCCCAACGACGTCGCCGAGAAAGCGATCGCCGGCGTCGGCGGACCGGTCGGGACCGGGCCCTGCGCGGCGTAGTTCGTGCGGGTGAATGTGTAAAGCCGACCGACCGCCCTCTGTACCCTCCGAAGCAGTGGAGGAGACCGCTACAGAGGCGGTGGTGGCGAGCCCTGCGCCCGCCGGCGCGCCGGCGCACGTGTGCCCCGAATTCCACGCCGCGGTCGAGCTCGTCGGCAAGCGCTGGAACGGCGCGATCCTCTGGGCGCTGATCGAGCGTCCGCACTACTTCGCCGAGCTCAAGGCAGGGGTGCCGGGCGTTTCCGACAAGCTGCTTTCGAAGCGGCTTCGCGAGCTCGAGGAGGAGGGGCTCGTCGATCGCTCGGTCCACCCGGGCTCGCCGGCTCGCGTCTCCTACGCGCTGACCGAGCGCGGCCGCGACCTCGAGCCCGCAGTCGCCGAGCTTCGCGACTGGGCGAAGCGCTGGCGCTCCTGAGCGCCTCAGCTGCGTCGCTCGACTCGGACCGGCAGGCCGCCGCGCGGCGAGAGCGTCGGCATCTGGCGGATCTTCAGCTCCCAGCCGGGTTCGAGCTCGAGCCTGAATCGGGAGAGGATCCGGCTCGCTATCGCCTTCACCTCGAGCTGGCCGAAGCGCATCCCGATGCAGATCCTCGGACCGGCGCCGAACGGCACGTAGGCCCCCGTCGGAAGTTTCGCCCGCTCCTCCGGCGCGAAGCGCTCGGGCCGGAACGCGTGCGGGTCCTCGAAGACATCGGCCAACCGGTGGCTCGCCCAGGAGGAGTAGTTGACCGGGACGCCGGCGGGGATCCGGCGGCCGGCAAACTCGAAGTCGACGGCGGCGCGCCGCGGGCCGATCCAGGCCGGCGGATAGAGCCGCAGCGTCTCGTCGACGACCTGGTCGAGCAGCGGCAGCTCGGAGAAGAGCTGCTCGCCGGAGGGCGGCGAGGAGCCGCAGACGGCCTCCTGTTCGGCGACGAGGCGCTGGCGCCACTCGGGACTGCGCGCGAGCTCGTAGAAGAGGAAGGCGACGGTCGACGTGGTCGTGTCGTGGCCGGCGAAGAGCAGCGTCAGCGCCTGGTCGCGGACCTGCTCGTCGGAGAGCCGGACGCCGCTCTCGTCGGTCGCGTGCAGCAGCATCGTCAGCACGTCGTTGCCCTCGTCGCCGTGCCGGCGCCGTGCGATCTCCTCGCCGAGGATCCGGTCGAGAACCCGGCGCGCCGACTTGACCCGCTCGAACGGCGCACCCGGCCCACGTAGGACCTGGAGCACGAACTCCTCGCCGTGAAAGGAGAGCCCGCGCTCGAACTCGCGGGCGACGTCGACGCCGCCGGTCGCGTCCGGGTCGAGCCCGAACAGCGATCGCATCGCGATCCGCATCGCGACGTGGCGGGTCCAGTCGTAGAGGTCGGCGCGCGCGCCCGGTCGCCATCGGTCGAGGGCGCGGTCGGCCTCCTCGACCATCACCTCGGTCGCCTTGAGCACGTGCTCGCGGTGGAAGGCGGGCATCATGATCCGCCGGGCGACGTCGTGGAACTCACCGTCGGTGGTCAACAGGCCATCGCCGATCAGCGGGATCAGATCGCCCATCAACCCATCTCGCCAGACGAACTTGTCGCGATCGCTGACGAGCATGAACCGGTTTGCCTCGGGACCGAGCATCCAGACGCCGGCGAGGTGGAATGTGCGCAGCGTGAACACGGGCCCGTAGCGCTCGTGCGCCTCGAGCAGCACGTCGAGCATCTGCCGCCTGACCCGGAAGTCCCGCGCCGGGCTCCAGCTCTTCGGGCCCGGCGGCAGCGCGATCCTGCGCACCGCCCGGTGCTCGATCCGAAGGTCGTCGCGGATCCGCCGCAGCGGGTTTGTGGTTCTTGGCGAGGGCTCGGCAACTGGCATTCGGGAATGAATATCACCAAGCCCGCGGGTTACCCGGCGGTATCTCATCGCGGACGAGCTTTGCGGTGATTACTTCGACCGGGGGCGCGCCGGTGGTCTCGAGGTAGAGCTCGCGCTGGCCGGTTCCGAGCTCAGCAAAGCAGCGCTCGACAGTTTGCACGTAGCTCTCGAGAACCACGGCGCCCGGGGGTGGCGAGCTGGCGAAGTTATCGGGGCGGGCGGTGTAGGCGACGACGGTCTCGAAGGAGGCGGCGTCGCCAGCCTCGATCTGTTCGCTGACGTCTACCCGTCGGTAGCGGATCTCGCGCAGGTCTAACCGCTCCAGCTCGGCTTCAGAGAGCTCGATCAACACACCGTTCGGCGCCTCTCCCGGATCGTCGCTCTGCTCGATGTTGAGCCCGAGGATGAACGGGGGCGTCGAGCCGTTGCCGGCGTCGGCGAAGGACTTCTCCGAGCGCAGGTTGTCGCGGACGAGGGACCAGCGCCGGCGCCAGCCGACGAGCCTGGCCACCGGACACTCGCCTACCGGGCGGCCTAGCGTCTCGGCGGCGCTCTCACGGCTGACGAGCGACGCATAGCCGAAGACCGCGAGGCTCATCCCGATCCGGGCGCCCCGACAGCGCCGCCGGCCTCGGGCTCGGCCATCGTCTGCACGGTCTCGTAGACGCAGAGCCGCGGCCGCGCCGGGCAGTCCTGGCAGAGCTCGCGGTGCGGGTTCGCGGTCACCTCGAAGCGGCCGGCAGCGACCCCTGCGGCGAGTGCCTCGAGCCGCTCCCGGGTCGCCGCCACCGCTTGCTCGTCGTGGTCGCGGACGACCGGCTCCTCCGGCGCTTCGAGAAAGACGAAGGCGGTGCGGACCTCGGCGACGCCGAGCGCCCTCGCGCTTGCCAGCGCGTAGAGGTCGCGCTGGGTCTCGTACGCCGGCATCAGATCCACCGGCGCTCGCCCGCGGAGCGCGTTCGTCTTGTAGTCGACCACGGTCGGCACCCCGTCCGGCGAGGCCGCGAGCAGGTCGAGGGTGCCGCGGACGACCTGGCCGCCGACGTCGAGCAGGAATGGCGCCTCCGGCATCAGCTTCGTCCTCGGCGCGGCCGCTAGCTGCTCGCGAAGCGGCGAGCCGAGCCAGCCGCGGACGAGCCCGGCGGCGCGCTCGGCGGCGTCACCGCCCGGTTCGTGCCCGGCTCGCGCCAGTTCGGCCTCACAGCGCTCTCGCGGCGGCTCGAGCCAGCGGTTGCGGGCGCTCCACTCGAGCAGCGCGTGGACCGCACTGCCGAAGGCGAGCGCGCCGCCGCCACCGCCGTCGCCCTGCTCCGGGCGCAGGCCGAGGACCCGCTCGACGTAGAACCGGTACCCGCAGCTCGCGTAGAGGTCCAGGGCGGCGTTCGAGAGGTGGCCGGCCGAGGCGACCGCCGCAGGCGCCGACGGGCTTGCGAGCGGCGAGGTGCCGCTCGGCATGGTCGGATCGCGCGCGCCGCGCTCGCCGGCCGCCGGGACGAGCTCCCGGCCCGCCCCCTTATGCGCTCGCTCGAGTCGAACCGCGAACTCGGCCGGCGGCGCGGACCGAGTTCCGTCGAGCGCCTCCGGAGCCGGGAGCAACACCGAAGCCGTCGAACCCCCCTCGCTTATCGAGAGCTCGGCACCGGCGATCGCCGGCGGACCCTCGGTCTCGACCAGGCCGTCGTCGCCGACACCGATTCCGAGCGCCGCGAGCAGCCTGATCTGAACCGAGGCTCGCGCCGGCATCGGGTCCTGGCCGGCGCAGCGCGAGAGAGCGCCGGGATCGAGTACGCCGCTCAGCAGCAGCCGCCGCCGGGCTCGGGTCACAGCGACATAGGCGAGCCGGCGATCCTCCGCCGACTCCTCGGCGTTCGCCTCGGCGGCGAGCTCGTCGAGCTCGAACAGCTTCAGCGAGCGGTTCCCGGCGCGGGCGAGCCGGACGCCGAAGCGAACGCTCTCGCCGTCGTCCGAAGGGCGCGCCCTGAAGGCGGGCTGGAATCCACCCGCTCCGAGGTCGCGGCCGAAGTCGGCGACCGCGACGAGCGCGAACTCGAGGCCCTTGGCGTTGTGGATCGTCATCACCCGGACCCCGTCGTGGCCCTCGACCTCGGTCTGCGCCTCGGGCTCGCGGTCGTCGCGCTCGGTCCGCGCCGCGAGCATCGCATTGAAGCCGGTGAGGTCGCGTCCGCTCGCCTCCTCGTAGGCGCGGGCGAGCCGCATCAACTTGCGCACGTTCGCCCAGCGGCGCCGGCCGCGGTCGCGCTGGAGGACGGCGAGGTCGTAGTCGAAGGCGGACGCGGTCTCGTCGACGAGCTCGTCGAGCGGGAACCTGCCGGCTCGGCGGCGCAGGTCGGCGACGCGCGCGCAGAACAGCCGGATCAGCTCGGCGTCCTCCTCGGCGATTGCCGCCGCAGCCTCGCATCTGCGCTCGAGCTCGGCTCGCTCTTCCTCGCCGATCTCCCCGTTCGAATCAGGCTCGGGCGGCGCCGGACGATCCCCGAACAGCCGCTCGAGCTCGGGCCAGACGTGGCGGTTGCGGCCAGCCGCCGCGCGCAGCAGCCAGAGCGCGTCGGGTGAGACACCGCAGGCGGGCGAGGCGAGCGCGCCGAACAGCGACTCGTCGTCAAGCGGGTTGGCGATCACCCCGAGCAGGCAGCGCATGTCCTCGACCTGCTGCTGCGACCAGTAGCCCCTACCGCCGACAACGAGTGGGCGCAGCCCGGCTCGCTCGAGCGCCTCCTCGTAGGCGGTGACGTGGGTGAAGGCGCGAAGCAGCAGGACCATCTCGCCGCGGGCGATCCCGGAGCCACCGCTCTCGACCGGCTCGGCGAGCTCGGCGAGCCGGCGGGCGAGCAGGGCGGCCTCGGCGACCCGGTCGGCGGGCGCGTCGACGCTCTCGCGGCCCGGCAGGCCGACGTCCTCCTCGTCCCAACCGCCGCGCTCGGCCAGCAGCAGCTCGGTCGCCGCCCCGCCCGCCTGCGGAGCTGATTCGCGTCCGGCGAGCAGCGGCCGGTAGTTCGGCAGGATCGCCTCGCCGAGCGCGTTACAGAGGCCGAGCACCGCCGGATCGGAGCGGAAGTTCCCGCGCAGGCTGAGCGCCTCGCCGCGCTCGCGCTCGGCGCGGAAGACGGAGACGTCGGCGTGGCGGAAGCCGTAGATCGCCTGGAACTCGTCGCCGACGGTGAACAGCCGGGTCGACGGACTTCGGAGCAGGTCGATCAGCTCGACCTGGAGGCGGTTGGTGTCCTGAAACTCGTCGACGAGGATCTGCTCGAAGCGGCTTTGCCACTCCTCGCGCAGCGCCGGCGCTTCGCGAAGCAGCCGCACCGCGCGCAGATGCAGGTCCTCGAAGTCAAGTGCCGAGCGCGCCGACTTGAGCTCTTCGTAGCCACGGCCGAAGAGCGTGACGAGTACCCGCAGCGCCTCGTAGAGGTCGGCAGCGAGGCGTTCGACGACCTGGCCGACGGCTCGGTCGTAAGCGGCCACCGCCGCGGGAGGCTGCTTGACGGCGACCTTGAGGCCGGCGACGTCGTCGATCTCCGGAATCGCTCCGGCCCGGAAAGCCTCGATCATCGGCGCGGCGGCGGCGATCTGCTGGCGCTGACCCTCCGCCTTGGCGCCGGGCTCGCCTTCGAGCTCTGCGAGCGCGGCCGCGGCGGCGGCCTCGAG
>JBPCRS010000001.1:0-4317 GCA_050996575.1 Solirubrobacterales bacterium | reverse complement strand
AGAGCAACGAGGAAACAACAGGACGCGTGACTCTTTTTTTGCTCGCCGAGGCGGGCAGTTGTCCTGGTCGCCAGGCCTACCCCCCCCCCGAGAAGATCGATCCTGGCCTGGCGACGCCCGAGACCTACCTCGGCGCCGCCCGCGCCGAGGGCTTCCTCAACGGTCCGCTCCTCCCCGGCCGCCAGGACTTTCGCGGCGGCTCGGAGCCCGTCAACGTGCCGCCGAACGGCTTCTTCTTCCGCGGCGAGTGGCTGATCGACCCCGAGTCCGCCGAGTCGATCGAGAACGCCGCGCTCGACTTCCGCTTCAAGGCCTCGAAGGTTTTCCTCGTGATGGGCGCCGAGGACGGGCCGGCGAACGTGCGGGTCCTCTTGGACGGCAAGCCGATCCCGGACGAGCTCGCCGGCGAGGACGTCTCGGGCGCTGTCGCCGAGGTCTCCGGGCAGCGCCTCTACCGCCTCGCCGACCTGCCGGCCGCGACCGACCACGTGATGACGCTCGAGTTCGACCCCGGCATCTCCGGTTACGCGTTCACATTCGGCTAGGGGGGCGAGTCTGTCCGCCCGGGAGCTTCTTCTGGGTGCGGCAGGGCGGTGGACGTTCTCGCGGCGCCGCGCCTACCCGCCGGACATCCGCCGTTCGATCGAGACCGAGTAGGCGTGCGAGCGGGCTTGGAGGATGCGGTCCGAGGAGGGGACGATCCCGTCGACGAGGTTGTTCGGATCGAAGACGATCGGGCTCAACGGGCTCTCTTCGGCGGCGAGCCCGGTGATCTCGAGCGTGCCGAGCTCGACTCGCTCGCGCTCGGCGGGCCACGGCGATCTCCTCCTGCAGGTAGTGCTCGCCGGCGCCGTCGATCTCCTCCTCGGCGAGCGATTCCTCGCCCGCCTCGGGTTCCCAGCGCAGCCGCACCCAGGTTCCGCCCTCGTCGGCGTCGATCAGGTAGAACGCGTGCAGCGAGTTGAAGGCGCAGGTCGCGTAGCTGGCCGGGGGTACAAACGACGGCAGGATCAGCTGGATCGCCGCCGCCGTCTCCGGGTGCTCGGCGAGCATCGCTTCGAGCTTCTCCGTTTCGGGTTGGCCGGTCTCGGGGTCAGGCTTGCGAGCCCGGGTGAACTCGAGGAAGTCCTCGGGGGTGCGGACGAAGAACACCGGAATCGTCAGCGTTACCGAGTCGACTGCGCGACCGTCGCCGAGGTCGAGCTTGACCGCGAGCCCGCGACCGTCGAGGCGGGCGTTGTCGGGAAGGCCGGGATCGCCGCTGCCGTTGGAGAAGCGGACCGTCGCCGGCACGGTTTCACCCTGTAGGTGGCCGGCGCGGCTCAGCTCGGCCGCGCGCGGTGTCGCGGTGAAGCTGCCCTCGCAGAGGATGCCTTTCGCGTGCGCCGCCCGCCGCCCCGGATACGGCCCGCCGGAGACGCCGTCGATCGCGCTGACGAGCTCCTCGTAGAGGGTCGCCATCAGCGCACCGCTGCCTTGCGGGCGGAGAGAACGAGGTTGTAGAAGAGCGCGGGGGGGAGGCGGGGCTCGAGCAGCGAGGAATCGACGCGCTGCAGCGTCAGGTAGCTGTGGAAGGCGAAGCTGCGCCAGCGCCACGGCACTCGGTCGGGCTCGGCCGTCGACTCGAGCGAGCGCAATACCCAGCCGTACATGTTGGCGAGCAGCTCCTCGCCGCGGATCCGCACATCGTCGAGCCCAGCCGCGCCGAGCCATGAGTCGAGCTCGCCGGGAGAGAAGGCGTGGACATCGACCTCCATCTCGAGCTCGTGGCCGTCGCCGTTCTCGGCGGGGTCCTGGCGGCGCTGCTCGGCGCCGATCACAAAGCGCCAGGCCGGCGCCGCGGCGAGCGCCGCGCGCTTCGGAAACGCCGCGATCGAGTCGCCGTAGCGCGAGGGCTCACCGCAGAAGGCGAGCGTTCCTCCGGGCCGGAGCACGCGCTCGAAATCGGCGAAGGCGAGCTCGAGGTGGGGGATGTGGTGGAGGACGGCGTGGCCGAAGACCAAATCGAAGCTCTCGTCCTCGAACGGGAGTTTTTCGGCCTCGCAGACGACCGTCTCGACCTCGAGCCCGAGTCCCTCGGCCGAGCTCTCGAGGGTGGAGAGCATGCCCGGCGAGATGTCGGTCGCCGTCGGCCGCTCGATCAGCCCGAGCTGGGCGAGGTTGAGCGTGAAATATCCGGTGCCGGCGCCGATCTCGAGCGAGTCGCCGAAGCGCTGCGAGCGGCCGCCGAGAGCCTTTTCGAGCTTGCGGCCGACCTGTTCTTGGCCGAGCTCACCGAGATCTATTCCCCACTTCGAGTCGTACTCGGACGCCGCTGCATCGTGGTAGCGGGTGTTGGCGTCCTTGATCTGCTCGGCCGTCGCCGTGGGAGCGGCTGGCATCAGGGCGTGAGCCTAGCGCCAGTACCGCGGTGTGGCGCCTGTTCACTACGTTGCCCGAGTGCACTACGTCCAGCGCGACCAGCCCGCGGGTGTGCCGGCGCTCGAGCTGACCGGCGAGCGCACCTTGCCCGACGTGCCCGAAGAGAACTACTGGTTTCGGCGACATCTCGCCGTCTACGAGTGGATTGCGGCGCGCTGCGCCGGCCTTCGCGTCGCCGACCTCGCATGCGGGGAGGGCTATGGCTCCGCCGTGCTCGCCGGCGACGCCACCGAGGTCGTCGGCGTCGACGCCAACCCCTAGGCGCACGAGCACGCAAAGGCTCGATACGCACGCCCCGGCCTGAGCTTCGAACGCGGTCTGGTCGAGGACTTCGAGGGACCCGCCGACGCCGTCGTCTTCCTGCAGACGATCGAGCATGTCGAGGATCCGGCGACGCTGCTCGCCGGCTTCGCGGCGGCGGCTCCGGTCTCCTACGTCTCGACCCCGAACCTGCTGACGCTGGCGCCTGAGGGGGCCGAGAAGTCGGAGAACCCGTGGCATCTGCGCGAGTACACGGCGGCCGAGTACCGGGCCCTGCTCGAGCCCCGGTTCGCGAGCGTCGAGATCCTCGGCCTCTTCCATGCGCGCAAGCTGCGGCTGCATGAGATCGCGATCGGGGCCGGCTGGGACCGCGTCCATCCGGCGCTGCGGATCACGAAGCCGTTCTACGACCGCTTCGTGCCGGCTATCTCCGCCTCCGACTTCAGCCTGCGCGCCGGCGACCTCGACAAGGCGCTCGACTTCGTCGCGATCTGCCGTGCCTGACGGACATCAAGGCGACCTCGCCGTCGTATTGCACTCGCACATGCCCTACGTAGAGGGCTTTGGCACCTACCCGTTCGGCGAGGAGTGGCTTTTCGACGCCGTCGCCCGCTCATACCTGCCGCTGCTCGAGTTCGTCCACGACCTGACCCTTACCGTGACTCCCGTCCTCGCCGACCAGCTCGAGGCGCCGGGAGTGAGCGAGCGGCTGCGCGAGTTCATCAGCGAGTACCGGCTCGACGCCGCCGAGCGCGAGGCGGAAAACGCCGATGCGGAGTTGAGGGACGCTGCCGGCGCTGCGGCCCAGCGCTACCGCCGCGGTCTAGAGCTGTTCGATTCGATCGAGGGTGATCTGGTCGGTGCCCTTGCCTCGGCCGCGACCGAGCGCAATCTGACGCTCGTCGCCTCGAGCGCGACCCACGCGGTGCTGCCGCTGCTCGCGACCACCGCCGGCCGCAGGCTGCAGATCGACGCCGGCCTGCGCTCGCACGAGCGCCGTTTCGGGCCGTCGGTCGGCTTCTGGCTTCCCGAGTGCGCCTACGTGCCGGGGATCGAGCGCCTGTTGGGCGAGCGCGGGCTGCGCTTTTTTTGCGTTGACCAGAGCCGCCACGGCGAGCCGCTCGACGCGCTGGCGCCGGTGGCGACGGAGGCCGGGCCGGTCGCCTTCACGATCGATTGGCCGACGGTTGAGCTCGCCTGGTCGTGGGGCGGGTACCCCTCCGACGCCGGCTACGCCGAGTTCCACCGCAAGTCGATGCAGGGGATCCGCCTCTGGTCGATCGGCGGCGAGCCGTACCAGCCCGAGGCCGCCGCCGGGCGCGCTCGCGAGCAGGCCGGCGAGTTCGTTCGCGCCGTCGCCTCGCGCCTTCACGATTACCGCGTCGAGCGCGGCCGCGACGGCCTCGTCGTCTTCGCGATCGACACCGAGCTGCTCGGCCGTTGGTGGTGGGAGGGGCCGCTGTGGCTGGAGCGGGTGCTGGACCTATGCTCCGCACAGGGCGTCGAGCTGGCCACGCTGAGCGATGCGGCGAGTCGCCACGAGACCGAAGCGCGCGCGCTTCGACGTTCCACCTGGGGCGAGGGCAAGGACCTCTCCACATGGGACTCGCCCGAGGTCGCCGACATGGCCTGGGC
>JBPCRS010000165.1:0-17856 GCA_050996575.1 Solirubrobacterales bacterium | reverse complement strand
GCGTCGATCGAGGCGCCGCCGACGATCCGCTCTTCGGTCTCGACCCCGCCGAGCGCGTCGAGCAGGCGCTCGGCGGCGGCGGCGATCTCGGGTCCGATCCCGTCGCCGGGAAGGAGGATGAGGCGGGCGCTCACGCCGGCTTTCGGGCCGAGATGTTGAGCCGGATGTACTCGAGGGTCAGCGGCCGCGGCAGCATCTCCAGCACGGCGTCGATGAACGACTCATGCAGGTTCTCCGGAAGCCGGTCGAGATGGTGTTGGAGCACCGAAGCGGTAACGAAGGCGCGAGGATCGGGCGGGGTCGTCGGCTGATCCTCGAGCCAGACCGCGGAGACGGCGAAGCCGGAACGCTCCAGCCGGGTCTCGGTGTCGTCGACACTGGCGAAGTTCCATGGGCGGACCATCGTCCGCAGGTAGGGCGCGAACCGCTCGTCCCCCTCGAGGCTCGAAATCACGTTGTCGACCTCGGCAATATTGCCCCGGCCGCCGCATTGGGCCTCGAGCGCGCCGCCGGGCCGGAGCAGTCCGTGAAGGGTGGCGAAGAGCCGGTCGTGGTCGGTCACCCAATGGAAGGTCGCGTTCGAGAAGACTGCGTCTACCGGCTCGGGCAGGCTGAACTCGAGCAGATTCGCTTCGTGCAGCTCGACCCGAGCGCCGAGGTTCTCGCGCGCCTTTTCGATCATCGAGGGAGACGCATCGACCCCGATCACCTTGCCGTTCGGCAACCGCTCGAGAAGGTGGCGGGTCAGCCGACCCGAGCCGCAGCCGGCGTCGAGCACGGTCTCATCGCCGGCGAGCTCGAGCCGGCCGAGGACCTCGAGGCCCCAATTCTCCTGAGGGTCGGATACTTCGTCGTAGGTCGCCGCGTCCCAGTCGGTCACGGTCGGATCAAAGCACGGCCGTCGAAGGCGCGTTGTCGGCCTTGCCCGAATCCTCGTAAGCGTCGATCTCCTCGGCGCGCTGAAGCGTCATGCCGATGTCGTCAAGGCCGTGGCGAAGGCGGTGCTTGACCTCCTCGTCAATTTCGAAGCGGACCACGCCGCCGGCGTAGTCAACGGTCTGGTCGTCGACGTCGATCCGCGCCCGGCCGGCTTCGGCGACCCCGCGGCAGTGCTGCTCGGCGAGGATCACCGGCAGCAGCCCGATCTTCGTGCAGTTGCCGTAGAAGATGTCGGCGAACGAGGGCGCAATGATCGACTCGAAGCCGAAGTCCTGAAGCGCCCAGGGGGCGTGCTCGCGCGAGGAGCCGCAACCGAAGTTGCGCCCGGAGACGAGGATCGGATTCGGCGAGAGCTCGATCTCACCGTCGCGGATCCAGTCATAGAAGAGGAACTCGCCGAAGCCGGTGCGCTCGACCCGTTTCAGGAACTGCTTCGGGATGATCTGGTCGGTATCGACGTCGGCGCGGTCGAGCACCGAGACGTCACCTTCGATTACGTCAATCGGCTCCATTAGCTCCACTCCCTGATGTCGACGAAGTTGCCCTCAATCGCCGCGGCGGCGGCCATCCGCGGCGAGACGAGGTGGGTGCGCCCGCCCTTGCCCTGGCGGCCCTCGAAGTTTCGGTTCGAGGTCGAGGCGCAGCGCTCGCCGGGCGCGAGCGTGTCGGGGTTCATCCCGAGGCACATCGAGCATCCGGCGCCGCGCCAGTCGAAGCCGGCGGCGCGGAAGATCTCGTCGAGCCCCTCGGCCTCGGCTTGCGCCTTGACCTGCGCCGAGCCGGGCACGACCATCCCCTCGACGTGATCGGCGACCTTGCGGCCCGCAACGACGCCGGCGGCCTCGCGCAGATCGCCGATTCGCGAGTTCGTGCAAGAGCCGAGGAAGACGCGGTCGAGCTTGATCTCGCGCATCGGCGTCCCCGGCTCGAGCGCCATGTAGGTCAGCGCTCGCTCGGCGGTCTCGCGCTCGTCGAGCTCGAGCGACGCCGGGTCGGGGACCTCGCCGGTGACCTCGACAACCTGCCCGGGGTTGGTCCCCCAGGGGACCATCGGCGAGATCACGCCGGCGTCGATCTCGATCTCGGTGTCGAACTCGGCCCCGTCGTCGGTGGGCAGCTCGCGCCAGCGCGCGACCGCGGCCTCGAAGTCGGAGGGCGCGGCGTCCTTGTCCTCGACCCACTCGAAGGTGGTCTCGTCGGGGGCGATCATCCCGGCGCGGCCGCCGCCCTCGATCGTCATGTTGCAAATCGTCATCCGGCCCTCCATGGTGAGCGCCGCGATCGGCGCACCGGCATACTCGACGGCGTGACCGGCCATGCCGCCGGTGCCGAGCCGGCCGATCGTCGCCAGGATCAGGTCCTTGGGCGTGACTCCGGGGCCGAGCTCACCCGAGTAGAGGATCCGCATCGTCCGCGGCCTTCGCTGGACCATGCATTGAGTGGCGAGCACGTGCTCGACCTCGGAGGTGCCGATGCCGAAGGCCAGCGCGCCAAAGGCGCCGTGGGTCGAGGTGTGCGAATCGCCGCATACGATCGTCATCCCCGGCTGGGTGACACCGAGCTCGGGGCCGATCACGTGGACGATGCCCTGGCGCTCGGAGCCGAGCGAGTAGATCGGAATGCCGAACTCTTCCGCATTTCGCTCAAGCGCCTCGACCTGCTTGCGTGAGAGCTCGTCGGCGATCATCTTCGCCGTCGGGGTGCCGTCGGTGGGCACATTGTGGTCGGCGGTGGCGACAGTGCGGTCGGGCCGGCGCACCGTCCGGCCCTCGAGCCGCAGACCCTCGAACGCCTGCGGCGAGGTCACCTCGTGGACGAGGTGGAGGTCGATGTAGATCAGCCCGTCGGCAACCTCGTGGGCCTTCCAGATCTTGTCGAACAGGGTCTTTGGCATCGTCGTCAACTCCTTCTCAGTCCGGCCGCGACGACTGCGAGCAGCTCCGCGAGTTCGTCACCGTCGTTCTCGAAGTGGTGCGGCAGGTCGGCGTCGAACGTGACCGCGTCACCCTCGGAAAGCTCGTGCCGCTCGCCGTCGACGACGAGCAGCGCGCTACCGGCGCTGACGTAGATCGTCTCGCGACTTCCGGGCTCGTGGATCGGCGGGTCGCCGGCGCCGCCGGTCGAGGCGCCGGGGTCGAGGGCGTGCAGCGAGAGCTCGGCGCGCTGGCCGGGGAGTGGCGGGGTCAGTTCCTCGACGCGATGGCCGCCACGACGGCTGCGGCGGCGCTGGGCGCGCCGGGTGACGACGACGTTCGAGCCCTCGTCGAGGCGCAGCAGCTGCGAAAGGCTGAGCTCGAGCCCGGCGGCGATCTTCGCCGCGACCGCAAGCGTCGGGCTGGTCTCGCCGCGCTCGACCTGGGAGAGCATCGGCGCCGATACACCGGTGCGCTCGGCGAGGTCGCGCAGCGACATGTCCATCGCCTCGCGCAACGCGCGAACGCGATCGCCGACCGCCGGGACCCCGTTCTCGACCTGTGCCGTTGCGTTCACGCGGCGTACGTTATCACGTACGGACGTACGGGATTAGCGCTGCTGCCTCGTCGGCCGCACGAGCACCTCGTTGATGCTCACGTGCTGCGGCTGGGTGACCGCGTAGAGGACGGCATTGGCGATGTCCTCGGCCTGAAGCAGGTCGCCGATCTGCTCGGTCATCTTCTCGATCGCGTCGACGACCATCGGGTGCTCGTTGTGGCCCTGGAGTTCGGTGTCGACGAATCCGGGCTCAACGCACGTAACTCGGACGCCGGCATGCAGGACCTCCTGGCGCAGGCCCTCGGAAAAGCCGGTGACGCCCCACTTGGTCATGTTGTAGACGGCCGAGCCCATCGAGGCGGTCCGTCCGGCAACCGAGGAGACGTTGATCACGTGCCCCTCCCCCGCCGCGCCCATCACCGGCAGCGTCGCGTGGGTCGCGTAGAGCAGGCCGAGCAGGTTGACGTCGATCATCCGCCGCCACTCGCCGGTGTCGGCGCCGGCGACCGGGCCGAGCAGCATTACGCCGGCGTTGTTGACGAGAATGTGGAGTCCGCCGAGCTCGTCGGTCGTCCGCTTGACCATCGCCTGGGCCTGCCGCTCTTCGGAGACGTCGGTCTCAATCGCGAGCGCCTTACCGCCCGCACCGTTGATCTTCTCGGCGAGCGCGTCGATTCGGTCCTTGCGACGGGCGGCGAGGGCGACATGTGCGCCCGCCCCGGCCAGGATCTCGGCCGTCGCCTCGCCGATTCCCGACGAGGCTCCTGTGATCAATGCAACCTTGCCATCCAGCGGTTTCTCAGTCATGGGCGGACCCTAGATCACTGAGTCCTGATCGGCGTGCGGGGATTGGGAATCATTGATCTAGCGAGGCGCGTGGAGGGACGCCGGCGGACGGGGACACAGCTTCCGCGACCCAAGGCGCTTGCGGTCGCGGGGCTTGTAGGGCGGATGTTCGGGTGTCGTGGAAGGGGCGTGGCGCCTGCGTTGGGATCGGCATGAGATCGGAGCCGAACGTCGAATTTTCGTCTATCCGACGATAAGTCGCCAAGCAGCCCCGGCGCCGGGCGAAACACGCGCAAAGAGTCACCAACAACGACCGAACTCGCTGCCCTCAAAGCCCCGCGACCACAAACCCATGCGTCGCGTAAACGGCGCTGGAGGGCCGCCGGCCCGATCGCCGCCGGCCCGCCGCCCATTACCCCCCCGCCTCACCCTCACTTAGCATCCCGCCCGCATGCTCAAGTGGGCGAAGCTCGTGGGCGGCGGGATCTTCGACCGCGTGGTGCAGGGCCTTGCCTGGGTCTACGACCGTGGCGTGGCGCTGCTCGCCGGGATCTACGACCTCGTCGCCGCCCTGCTGCGACCGCTGAAACGACTCGGCCGGGGCGGGGTGCTGCGCGCGCTGGTCGGCCTGATCGTGATCGCCGGCGCCGTCTTCCTCGTCCACGGCCTCTTCTACGACTCGCGCTTGCCGGACGATTGGGAGCGAGGGATGAACGTCACGGCCTACCAGCCCGACGCCTTCGGCAGCGACGTCGCCGACAACGCGCTGCGGACTCTCGCGGCGACCGGCACGACCCACGTCGCGATCGTGCCTAATTGGTACATGGACTCGCCGAACTCGTCCTCGGTCGATCCGGAGGCGTCGAAGACGCCGACCGACGCCTCGGTCGAGCACGCGGTCCGGTTTGCCCGCTCGCTGGGCATGGAGGTGATGCTGAAGCCGCACGTCGACGTCGACGACGGCTCCTTCCGCGGTGAGATCGATCCCGACGATCGCGGCGCCTGGTTCGAGAGCTACACGCGGATGATCGAGCACTACGCCGAGATCGCCGCCGATACCGGGGCGACGATCTTCTGCGTCGGCACCGAGCTGACGACGATGGCGGCGGACACCGAGCGCTTCAGCGCGGTGATCGGGGCCGCGCGCGAGCGCTTCGACGGCGAGCTCACCTACGCCGCCAATCGAATCGACGAGGCCGAGGAGGTCGGCTTCTGGGACGAGCTCGACCTGATCGGGATCGACGCCTACATGCCGCTCACGGATTCGGCCGAGGAGCGGCCGACCGTCGCAGAGCTGGAGACCGCCTGGCAGCCGTACGTCGATCGGGTCGAGGCGCTCCACGAGCGTTTCGACAAGGCTGTCCTCTTCACCGAGCTCGGCTACGAGAGCCTGATCGGGGCGACCGCCGAAGATCCGACCGACGAGGTCTCGCAGCCGGCGCGGGCCGATGCCTTCGAGGCCGCCTTTGAATCATGGAGAGACGTCGACTGGTTTCGCGGGATCTACTGGTGGGACTGGTCGGCCGAGGGGCTCAACGACGAGACTTCAGACGGCTCGTTCCGGATGGCCGGCAAGCAGGCCGAGGTCGTGCTCACGTACTGGAACGGCGAGGGCTACGAGTTCCCGCCCGACTTCGAGCGCCCCGACATCCGCCTGCCGTTCGGCGGCTGATGCGCATCGAGCTTCGGTTCGAGACCGAGGACGGTCGCGGTACTACGGGCCCGGTGTGGCCGGCAGCCGCGCCGCGTCCTCGGTCGCCGCCTCGGCCTCGCGCACCGCGGCGCCGTCGAGCGCGTTCGAGAGCGCCCGCACGTAGGCCTCGGCCGAGGCCTCGAGGATGTCGGTGGCGACGCCCTGGCCCGAGGCGAGGCGTCCGTGGGCTCGCAGCATCACGGTGACGTCGCCGAGCGCGTCCTCGCCCTCGGTCACCGCGGCGACCGTGTACTGGCGCAGCTCACACTCGGTCCCAACGGCGGTCTGGATCGCATGGAAGATCGCGTCGACCGGTCCGTCGCCGGAGGCCTTGCCGACCTTTTCCTCACCGGAGGGCAACTTGACCGCGACCCGGGCGTGAGGCTCGCGTCGCGACGATGCCTCGACGTCGAACCAGGCGAACTCGTAGCGCTGTGCCGAGGCCCGTGCTTGATCGGAGACGATCGCCTCGAGGTCGAGCGCGGTCACCTGCTTCTTCTTGCCTGCGATCTGCTTGAACCGCTCGAACGCCCGGTTGAGCGCGTTGCCCTCGACCTTGAAGCCGAGCTGTTCGAGCGCGTCGCGCAGCGCGTGCCTGCCCGAGTGCTTGCCGAGCACGATCTGATTCGAATCGAGGCCGATGTCGCGCGCATCCATGATCTCGTAGGTGGTGCGCTCCTTGAGCACGCCGTCCTGGTGGATCCCGGACTCGTGCGCAAACGCGTTGCGGCCGATAATCGCCTTGTTCGGCTGCACCGAGTAGCCGGTGAAGCGCGAGACCATACGACTCGTCCGCGCGATCTCGCGGGTCTCGCAGGTGGTGTCGAGCCCGTGCTCGTCGCGGCGCGTCCGCAGCAGCATCACGATCTCCTCGAGCGAGCAGTTGCCGGCGCGCTCGCCGATGCCGTTGATCGCGCACTCGACCTGGCGCGCGCCGGCGAGCAGGCCGGCGTAGGAGTTAGCGACGGCGAGCCCGAGGTCGTCGTGGCAGTGGACCGAGAGGCGGACGTCGTGCAGGCCCGGCGCCAGCTCGTAGAGCCGGGCGAAGTAGCGCGTGTACTCCTCGGGGGTCGTGTAGCAGACCGTGTCGGGGATGTTGACGACGCCGGCGCCCTCGGCGACCGCGATCGCGCAAACCTCGGCGGTGAAGTCGGAGTCGGCGCGGGTCGCGTCCATCGGCGAGAACTCGACGTCCTCGCAATAGGAGCGGGCGAGCGCTACCGCCGCCTTCGCCTGGCCCTTGACGTCCTCACGGGTCGACTGCAGCTGGTGCTCGATATGGATGTCCGAGGTCGAGATGAAGGTGTGGATCCGCGGATTGGGCGAGTCCTTGATCGCGTTCCAGGCAGCGTCGATGTCGGCCTTGTGGGTTCGGGCGAGGCCACAGATCACCGGGCCCTCGACGGTGCGGGAGATTGCCTCGACCGCCTCGAAGTCGCCGGGCGAGGTGATCGGGAACCCGGCCTCGATCACATCGACGCCGAGCCGCGCGAGTTGCTGCGCGATCTCGACCTTTTCCCGGGTGTTCAGCGAGATGCCGGGCGACTGCTCGCCGTCGCGCAGCGTCGTGTCGAAGATATGGACGCGGTCCTGCTCTGAAACTTGACCACTCATCGGCTGCTCCTTCTTGTTGCTACTCGGATGACCTGCTGTGCTCGCGGCTATCGCGCCGCCCGGCGATTAGTCCCCCCGAGGGGGGAGGAGCAGAAGGAGAAGTGCCGGGCTGGTGTGCCGGATGGTCATCTCGGCGCAGAGTAGCGCACCGGATCGCTCGCGGCCCGCTAGGAGCAGGCGCCCTTCTTCGCCTTCTCGACGCCGACGCACTTGTCCTTGGCCGGGCCGCCGTTGCCCGAGTCCGTCCCCGGGCCGCCGGCGAGAAGATCCCTGCCGCCCTTGCCGATCAGCTTGTCGTCGTCGAGGCCGCCGAGCAGATCGTCGGAGCCCTCGCTGCCCTCGAGCGTGTCGTCGCCGAGCTTGCCCTCGAGCAGGTCGGCGGCGTCGCCGCCGTCGACATCGTCGTCGCCTCTGTCGCCATTGACCTCGAAGCGGATGTCGCCGTCGCCGTCGAAGGAATCGTTGCCGTCGCCGAGGTCGACGACGACCTTCTTCACCTGCTTTCGCGGGCAGGTGACGAAGCTCGACGTTTCGGGGTAGCCGCCCTCGCAAACGTTCGGTTTGCTCGTGATCGGACCCTGGTCGGAGATCTCGACGGCCTTCCCCTTCGCCTCGACGCTGAGCGCGTCCGCGCTCTCGCCGGCCTGGATCATCAGCACCCCGTTGACGAGCTCGAGCTCGCGCAGCTCGGCCGATGCGGGCGCCGCGAAAACGACCACCGCGGGCACCGCCGCGCAGACAGCCACGGCCAGCCTCCTTGCCGGCGATCCCGCTATCGCCATGCACGCATCGTACCGAGCCACAGGGAACCCAGCCGGCGCCGCGAACAACCTCCTGATGGAAGCCGAGAGGATCGAGGCGCGGGCGGTCGCCAAGGTGGCGATCATCGCGCTGTCGATGATCGCCGTCGCGCTGGTCCTGGCGCTGGCGGTGCTGCACACGCGAACGACAATGCAGTGGGTGGTCATCGCCGTCTTCCTCGCCCTCGGCATGGGGCCGGCCGTCGGCCTCGTCGAGCGCATCAGGATCCGCGGTCACGGGCTGCCGCGCTGGCTCTCAATCCTCGTTGTCTATGTAGTCGCCTTTCTCTTCTTCATCTTCGTCCTACTCCAGGTGATTCCGCCGATCGTCAAAGAGGTCGAAAAGCTGGCGACCGTGCTGCCGACCTACATCGCCGACTTCGAGGACTGGGCCGTGAAGAACGAGCAGTTTCGCGAGCTCAACGACAAGTACGACATAACGCAGACGCTGACCGACGATGCCAAGCAGCTGCCCTCGAGGCTCGGCGACGCGGCGAGCGAGGCGGGCCAACTGACGGTGAGCGCCGCCAACAACATCTTCGCCGCGATCACGATCCTCGCTCTCGCGTTCTTCCTCCTGCTCGACCGCGGCAAGCTCTATCTCAGCGCCGTGTCCCGCCTACCGGGCAATGCCGCCGAGCGCGGGCGCCGGATCGGCGAGGGCGTCTACCGAGTCGTCAAGTCCTACATCACCGTGACCCTGCTCTCGGCGGTCATGGCCGGTGTCTTCACCTGGGTGATGCTCGAACTGCTCAACGTGCCGCTCGCGATCCCGCTGGCCGTGATCGTCGCTTTCCTCGACCTGATCCCGCTTATCGGCTTCACTCTCGCCGGCCTGCTGATCGCGATCGCCGCGGGGCTGACCGACTTCCCGACCGCAGCGATCATCTGGGGCGTCGCCTTCCTGATCTATCAGCAGCTACAGGACCGGGTGTTCCAGCCGTTGCTGTTCAAGAGCGCGGTCCACCTCAATCCCGCGGTCTCGATCGTCGCGATCCTCGTCGGCGCCGAGATCCTCGGCATCCTCGGCGCGCTGTTCGCGATCCCGGTCGCCGGGTCGATCGCCGTCGTCCTCAAGGTGCTGGTACCGCGCAAGGTCGAGGACGACGCGGATGAAACGGTGGAGAAGCTACCGGCGGGTGCTCAGGTCGGGCCGGCGACCGACTGATTTCTCCGGCGCCGCGGCTTTCTTGCCGTGGCGCCAAAACCAAGGGCTCTCGCGGCCCTCGAAGCGCGCCGACGACTTCGAGCGGCGGTTCTCGCCGCGATAGAAGAGCCGGGCCCAGAGCGATTGCGGGCGGCCGTAGCGGACGGCGCCGATCAGGCCCGCCGGCGGCAGCAGCATCGAGAGGATCGCCATCCCGAACTTTTCCTTCGCCAGGTTGCCGAATGCGACGATGATCGCTAAGAGGCCGAAGAAGCCGACGAAGGCGAAGACCCCGTCCTCGACGTCCCTGGCGACGTCGACCCATGCCGTGAAGCCGACGAGGGCGATCCCGGTGATCGTCACGGCGACGATCACGGCGTCGATCGAGCGCCGCCCCTCCTTCTTCCAGTAGACGTCCTTGAGGTTGAGCCAGAGCGCGAACTCGTCGAGCGTCAATCCGGTGCCAAAGCCGAACAGGATCGCGAGGATCCCGTGCCACGGCGGCCCGGGCTCGACCGTGACCCCGATCCAGCCGGTGATCAGGACGATGATGATCCCCCAGACCAGGTGGTGGATGTGCGTCCCCCCCACCTCGACGTTGCCCGGCCACCAGCTGACCTGGGCGCGGATCATGTAGGCGCTGGTGCGGATGAAGCCCCAGCTGAGCAGGAACGAGACGAAGAAGAGGAAGTGCGGTTCGCGGCCGGTGTCAACGATCGCCCGGTCGTAGACGCTGCCGATGCTCGCCAGCTCGAGCGAGAACGACGGCTCGATCAAGGCGTCAGTACGACCTTGCCGACGTTCTTCCGCTCGGCGATGAAGCGGTGCGCTTCGGCGGCGCGATCGAAGGGAAACGCCTCGGCGACTACCGGCTCGAGCGCGCCGGACTCGAGGTCCGGAGTCAGCGGCTCGAGCATCCTGTCGAGCCCTTCGCGGTCCCACCAGGAGAGCATGTTGAGGCCGAAGACGCCTTTGTTCTCGTTCAGCACGTTCATCGACTGCCACCACGGCATCGTCGCCAGCGGCATCTTGACCAGGCCCTTGAGCACGGCGGCAATGTCGCGGCTCTCGCCCGTCTGCACCTCGGAGGCGCCGTACATGATCAGCCGCCCGCCCTGGCGCAGCGAGCGGTAGCTCTTCTTGAAGCTCGACGGGCCGACCGCGTCGATGACGACGTCGACGCCCTCGCCGCCGGTGATCCGCATCACCTCGGCCTGGAAGTCCTGCGAGCGGTAGTCGATTGCGTGCTCGACCCCCTGAGCGCGAATCGCGTCGTGCTTCGAGGGCGAGGCCGTGCCGAAGATCTCGGCGCCGCGGCCCTTGGCGATCTGGGTCGCCGAGATGCCGACTCCACCGGCGGCGGCGTGGATCAGCACCCGCTCGGCCTCCTTCAGCCCACCCATGATCACGAGCGCCGCATGCGCAGTGCAGTAGTTGACCGGGAACGCCGCACCCTGCTCGAAGGAGAGCCGCTCGGGCATCGGCACCACCTGGTCGGTCGGGACCGAAACGAGCTCGGCGTAACCGCCGAAGCGAGTGCCTGCGATTACACGGTCGCCCTGCTTGAAGCCTTCGACGCCGTCGCCGACCGACTCGACCTCGCCGGCGACCTCGTAGCCAACCACCGACGGCGGCTTCGGCGCGTCGGGGTAGACGCCCGCCCGAGCCATCGTGTCGGCGAAGTTGATTCCCGCCGCGCGCGTGGCGATCCGAACCTCGCCGGCGCCGACAGGCGGGTCGGGGCGCTGCTCGACCCTGAGGACCTCCGGAGGCCCGTGTTTCGTGATCACGACGGCGCGCATCACATGCAGATGTGATCGAGCCGAACCGAACGCGAAGCGGAGGATTCGGCGGCTTTCATTCCGGGGACTCTATCCGTCGGCGCACAGCCAGCGCATGATCTCGGCGCAGCGATTGCGGACCAGGGAGATGTGGCCCTCACCCGCGGCGATCACCAGCTTGCTGCGCGGAATCCGATCGGCGAGCACCTTTGCGTCGGCGGCCGGGACGAGCCCGTCGGCGTCGCCCTGCCAGATCCCGACCTCGATCCTGATGTGCTCGAGCTTGAGGCCCCACTCGTCGCCGTAGATCCGGTAGTCGCGGACCACCCCCCGGGTGCCGCTGCGCAGCGCCTCCTTGATCGCCTCGGCGACGGCTGTCGGCGAGCGGTCACGGCGCATCGCCTCGAGATCGGCGGCGCTCAGCTCCGAGTCGATCACCCGCTGCAGGCGCGCGACCGACGGCAGCGAGATTCCGGCCCGCAGCGCGACCGACGCCAGGTGCGGAGCCGAGCGCGAGAGCCTCAGCATCGAGCGGTCGATCCAGGTCAGGCCGGCATCGGTCTCGGCGATCTCGAACGGGACGACGCTCGCCAGCATCGCTGCGCGAGTGACACGGTGCGGCAGCGCGTGCGCGCACACGGCGGCGTACTGGCCGCCGAGCGACCAGCCCATCACGGCGAAGCGGCCGAGGTCGAGCGAATCGGCGATCGCGTTGACGTCGCGCGGCCAGTCGGCGAGCACGCGAGCGCGCTGGAAATCAGAGCGGCCGATTCCGGGACGGTCGGGCGAGATCAGGCGGACGCCGAGCGCCCGGCACTCGGCTGAGAGCGGCGCAGCGTCGAGCCGCGAGGAAAGGCCGCCGTGGAAGCTGAATATGGGGCGGCCGGCGGGATCGCCGTACTCGGCGAAGGCAAGCAGACGGCCGTCGTCGAGGACGATCCGGCGAGGGTGCTCCTCGCCGGACCGATCGGAGCTAGAGCTCGACCGCGAAGCCCTCGTTGAAGCCATCGCCGTTTGCGATCGCGTCGACGACTTCAGCCGGCACCGGCGCATCGGTCGTCAGCGCCATCACCGCCTCCGACGCGTCCTCCTCGGCGCCAACCGCCGCGGAGACGATGTTGACGCCGTGCTCGCCGAAGGCGCTGCCGACGAGGCCGATCATCCCGGGCCGATCGGCATAGCGGAAGATCGCGAGGTGGTCGGCGAAGGGCATGTAGAAGCTCTGGCCGAGGGCACCGACGAGGTATGGCACGTTGCGCGGGCCGACGCCGGTTCCGGCGACCTCGACGGTCTCGCCGCCGGAGCCTGAGACGCGGACGACGATCAGCTCGGTGAAGTCGGGCGAGGCGCTCTCCGAGACCTCGACGAGTTCGATTCCGCGGCCCTCGGCCATCGCCGGCGCGTTGACGAGGTTGACCGGCTCCTCAGTGTGCCCGGAGAGGATGCCGACGAGCACCGAGATCCCGAGCAGGCGCGTGTCGTGGTCGGTGATTCGCCCGTGGTAGGAGACCTCGACTCGGCCGCCGGCGCCACCGGCGAGGCCGGTGGTCAGCCGGCCGAGCTTCTCGCAGAGCGGCACGAACGGCGCCAGCGCCTCCATCGTCTCCGGGCGGACGGAGACGATGTTGACCGCGTTGGTGACGACGCCGCCGGTGAGCGCCGCGCGCACCTGCTCGGCGGTGACGACCCCGGCCCGGTCCTGGGCCTCGGCGGTCGACGCGCCGAGATGGGGCGTGACGACGATGTCGTCGCGGGAGAAGATCGAGTGCTCGGTCATCGGCTCATCGGGGAAGACGTCGAGGGCGGCGCCGGCGACCTTGCCCGATTCGAGCCCCGCCTCGAGCGCCTCGAGGTCGACGAGCTCACCGCGGGCGCAGTTGACGATGCGCACGCCGTCGCGCATCTGCGCGATCGCGGCGGCGTCGATCCAGTTCGCCGTCTCCGGCGTCTTCGGCAGGTGGATCGTGATCAGGTCGGCGCGCTCATAGAGCTCCTCGCTGGAGGAGACGCCCTCGACCCCGAGCTCACGGAAGCGTTCGGCCGAGACGAACTTGTCGAAGCCGACGACATCCATGTCGAATGCCTGGGCTCGACGGGCGACGAGCTGGCCGATCCGGCCGAAGCCGATCACGCCGAGCGTCTTGCCGTAGAGCTCGTTGCCGCTGTAGCGTGAACGCGCCCACTCGCCGCCGACCAGCGCGCCATGCGCCTGCGGAACATTGCGGAAAAGCGCCAGCGCCATCGCGAGCGTGTGCTCGGCGGCGGCCACGGAGTTCGACTCCGGAGCATTGGCGACGATGATGCCGCGCGCGGTCGCCGCCTCGAGGTCGACGTTATCGACGCCCGTTCCGGCGCGGCCGATCGCTCGCAGCCGGCCGGCTCGCTCGATCAGCTCGGCGGTCAGCTTCGTTCCCGAACGGATCAGGACCGCGTCGAACTCGCCGATCCGCTCGGCGAGCGTCGCGTCGTCCCAGTCGAGGCCGAGCTCGACGTCGAAGTCCTCGCGCAGCAGATCGACGCCGGACTCGGCAATCTTCTCCTTGACCAGGACCTTGGGGCGGTCGTTCATCGGCGCTGTCGGGTGCTCAGCCCGCGACCGGTTCGGGGGAGCCGGCCTCGGCGAAGACGCGCTGTGCGCCGGCAACGCCGGCACCTGGCTCCGACTCGTAGCCGAGATCGCGCAGGGCGTTCTCGAACGCGGCGAGCGCGACGACGATGTCGAAGGCGCCGAAGTAGCCGCAGTGAGCGATCCGGACGATCTTGCCCTTCAACTCTCCCTGTCCGCCGGCAACCGTTACCCCGTAGCGGTCGCGCATCAGCTTCGGCACGGCGGCGCCGTCGATCTCGTCGGGGAGGGCGGCGACCGTGACCACGTTGGCGTTCTCGTCGTCGGGGCCGAAGCGCTCGAGCCCGAGCCCCTCGATCCCGGCCCGGGCGGCTCGAGCGAGAATCGCGTGGCGAGCGAGGACCCGATCGAGGCCCTCTTCGAGAATCATCCCGAGCGCGACGTCTAGCGCCGAGAACAGGGTCACGGCAGGGGTGAACGCAGAGTTCGGCGGATCCTGGCCCTGGCCCTTCGCGGTTCGCGCCCAATCGAAGTAGTAGCGGCGGCCGGGGTTTTCGGCGGCAAGCGCCAGCCCACGCTCGGAGACCGAGGCAAAGGCGAGCCCGGGCGGACACATCAGCGATTTCTGCGAACCCGAGACGACGACGTCGACACCCCACTCGTCCTGGCGAAGGTCGGCGGCGCCGAGGCCCGAGACGGCATCGACGCAGAGAACGGCGCCATGCCCCGTCGCGACCCGGTTGAGCGCCTCGATGTCGTTGACGACGCCGGTCGAGGTCTCGGAATGGGTGACGAATACCGCTCGCGGCGGCGTCGCCTGCCCGGCGATGAAGCTGTCGAGGGCGTCGGGCGTAACCGCCTGACCCCACTCGACGGCGAGATGGCTGAGTTCGGCGCCGTAGGCCTCGCAGAGCTCGGCCCAGCGCTCGCCGAACTTGCCGCATGAGGCGACGACGGCGGCATCACCGGGAGCAATCAGATTGGCGACCGCCGCTTCCATCGCCCCGGTGCCCGAGGCGGCGAAGCAGAGGGCTGGGTTCGCGCTTTGGAAGACGGTCGGCAGCCGCTCGAGCACGCGCTCGTAAACGGGCACGAACGCCGGCGCGCGGTGATAGGTGATCGGCTCGGCCATCACCTGGCTCACCGCCGGCGGCAGCGGCGTCGGCCCCGCGGTCATCAGGTACTGCTTGAGGTAGGGGTTTGGCTCGCCTGCACTCATCGGCGAATCAGAATAGGGGGAGGCCCAGATGGGGCCCCAGGGACCAGCTCGGCGCTCAGGACGCGGATGTGCTCAGGCCGAAAAAGGTGAAGCCGATGATCAGCCAGAGGACGACGAAGAGGATCGTCAAGCCGACCCCGATCCAGCCCATGACGATGCCGGCGGTGGCCATCCCCCCGCCGCCGAGCGTCCCGCCGGAAGCCTCGATATCGCGTTTCGCCATGTGGCCGAAGACGAGGGCCAAGACCGGCCCGATCAAATACAGGCCGAGCAGGCCGAGGATGCCGAGCACCATCGAGGCTGTTGCCTGGCCGCTGGTGGGAGGCTTCGGGGCGACGTGAACCGGAGCCGCTACCGCGGTGCCCGGGGCTCGATGGTCGGTCCAACCGGATCCGTCCCAGTAGCGCTGTGAATAGGCGTCGTTCGGATCGGGGTACCATCCCGCCGGCGTCGCCGGTACCGGGTGAGCGGCGTGCGTCTCCTGGCTCGGATCGAGATTCACGAGTCCCCAGCTTATCCGTGGCGGGGACCCGGCACCCGGACATCGCGCCCGGGTGCCGAGGTCGTCGCCGAGGCCGTCAGCCGATAACGCGGCGAAGCGGCGTCATCATCCGGCCGCCGAACAACTTCAGCCCGATGACCAGATTGAACGTCGACGTCGTGAACGTCAGGTCGTCGAGCGCATCATCTGTTTCGTTGATGAAGATGCCGACGAGCACAGTGATGATCAGCGCGATAACCAGTCCGACGATCGAGCAAACCAGACCTGCGGTGGCGAGTCCCGTGGGTGCGCCACGCTCGATCGCTTGCTTGCGGCCGACGAAGCTGAGTATCAGGCCGACAATGCAGACGACGAGCCCGAAGATGAAGACCCAACTCGATAGCAGGCCGATCAGGCCTACGACGAAGCCGGCGACCGCCATTCCGGGATTTCCCGGGGCCTGGTGTCCCGGTTGTGCTGGCGGTGGTGGTGGTTGTTGCGGCGGTGTCGCCATATCTTTCCTCCTGTCAGAGCGGAGGCAACCGCGCCCCCAATTAGGTTGGACCCTGCAGAGCGCATTCGTATCACGCAGGCCAGTCGGCGCGCCATCCGCGGTCGGTCGTGGATAAGGTCTTGGCCGTGACCGAAGGGGAAAGGGAAGGCATCCTCAGCGGCGACGGCTACGCCGTCGGCTCACTCGACGACCTCGGTGAGGGCTACGGCTTTCGCAAGGTGCGACGCGAGCTCGGCGTCAACGCATTTGGCGTCAACGCGATCGTGCTGCCGGTCGGCTGGGAGACCGGGGGCCATTACCACGAGAAGCAGGAGGAGCTCTATTTCGTCCATCAAGGGACAATCGAGATGACCTTCGGCGACGGCGAGGCAAGCGAGTTGATCGGCGAAGGCGGCTTTGCTCGTGTCGACGCGAGCACCGTGCGAAAGGTACGCAACGCCGGCGGGGGCGACGCCGTCTACGTCGTCGTCGGCGGCAAGGACGGCTACGTCGGGCGCGACGGCAAGATCCTCGAGGGCGAGGACCCGTCCCAGCGCAGCTTCCCGACGCCCGGTGGGCCCGCCGACACGGCGTGAAGTCGCACACCGACTACCTCACCTTCGAGACAGCCGAGCGCCGCGAATTTGTCCGGATCACGGACGACGTCCAGGCAGCGGTCGAAGCAGCCGGCATCGCCGAGGGCATGGCGCTGGTCTCGGCGATGCACATCACCGCCGGCGTCTGGATCAACGACGACGAGCCGGGAATCCAGGCCGACGCGCTCGAATGGCTCGACAAACTCGCGCCGCCGAGTTGGGCGGCGCCTTCGAACGACGTCGCCGCCGAGCTGCTGCCCGGGGGCGGGGCCGAAAATGATCGCGACTACCGCCACCACCGTGGCGGCGAGGACAACGGCGACGCCCATCTGAAGAACCTGCTCGTCCACCACCAGGTGATCGTCCCGGTGACCGAGGGCCGACTCGACCTGGGCCCGTGGCAGGCGATCTTCTACGTCGAGTTCGACGGCCGCCGGCCGAAGCGGCTCGTGATCAAGGTTCTCGGCGAGTAGGCGCGGGGCTCAGCCCCAGGCGAACGGCGGGTAGCGACTGGTCATCGCGTATGCGTAGGCGTTCGTACGGAGTTGCCAGCGCAAGGCGACTTCGGTGAAGGCGAAGAGGCCCGGCGGGTACTGAGCGGTGAGGAGGATCGCAAAGAAGGAGCCGATCGTTGCGAACATCGCGGCGAAGACGAGCGCGCCGGTGACGACGGCGTAGGGAAAGATCAGCAGCCAGTGGACGAGGGGGCGCCAGTTGTCGATGCCCTCCTCGGGGTAGGCAATCGAGAGACGCACCGGATAGGCGGGGTCGTCGTCCATCGTGAACGGCGGGTAATCGTCGACCAAAAGCAGGATGTAGCCGTTGACACGCATCGCCCAGCGCTGAACCCCGAGCACGAAGTCGAACATCCCGCGCGGGTATTGCCCGGTGATCAGGACCGCGAAAAGTGCGATGACCGAGACCGCCGCCGCGCCGATCCCGAGGAAGGTGAGGGTGAAAAAGTGCGGGGTTGCGAGCAGCCACTTGACCAGCGGCAAGAAGCGACTGTATTCCTGCTGGCGGACGATCCCGAGCTGGGCCGGGTAGTCGCGCAGCTCGGGAGTCAGCTCGGCGGTGCCGGGCATCGCCGGTGCGCCGACATCGGCGTGTGGCGTCGGCTCGGGGACGGCGGGGACCCGCGGGGTCTCGTTCATGGCGTGAGTACTACGTCTTTTCGATCCAGGGCATCATCGCGCGCAGGTCCGCGCCGACGCGCTCGACCTCGTGGCCCTGCTGCTCGGATCGCATCCGCTGGAAGTTCTCCTGCCC
>JBPCRS010000122.1:0-3081 GCA_050996575.1 Solirubrobacterales bacterium | reverse complement strand
CCATGCCGTGGTCACCGGGGGACTTCGCCATGGCCGCACGCTGGGCGCGCCGGTCGCGCTGCAGGTCGCCAACCGCGACTACGGCAACTGGGAGGAGCGGATGAACCCGTGGCCGGTCGACGCCGATGTCGACGAGGTTCACCTGCCGCGACCCGGGCACGCCGACCTCGCCGGCCTGCTCAAGTTCGGCCACTCCGACGTCCGCAACGTGCTCGAGCGCGCGAGCGCGCGCGAGACCGCAGCGAGGGTCGCCGCCGGCGGCCTCGCCAAGGCCTTTCTCGCGACGCTCGGCGTCAGCGTCTTCAGCCACGTCCTTCGGATCGGTGGCGTCGAGGCGCCGTGGAGCGACGACCTCGGGCCCGAGGACTTCGAGGGCGTCGACGAATCGCCGGTCCGCTGTCTCGACTCCGGCGCCGGCGAGTCAATGGTCGAGGAGATCAACCGACTGCGCAAGGCGAACGAGTCACTCGGTGGGATCTTCGAGGTCCGCGCCTTCGGCTTGACCCCGGGGCTCGGCTCGCACGTCACCTGGGGGAGCCGGCTCGACGGCCGTCTTGCCCACGCTCTGGTCTCGATCCAGGCGGTCAAGGGTGCCTCGGTCGGCGAGGCCTGGGACGTCGCCGGCCGTCCCGGCTCGGAGGCCCACGACGAGATCTTCTACTCCGAGGAGCGCGGCTACCATCGCGAGACCAACCACGCTGGCGGGGTCGAGGGTGGGATGTCGAACGGCGAGGCGCTGATCGTTCAGGGCGCGCTGAAGCCGATCTCGACCCTGACCAAGCCGCTGCGCTCGGTCGACACCGAGACCAAGCAGCCGGCCGAGGCGCTGCGCGAGCGCACCGACTCGGCAGTCGTTCCCGCCGCGGGCGTCGTCGCCGAGGCGATGGTCGCGCTCGTCCTCGCTCGTTGCTACCGGGAGAAGTTCGGCGGCGATCACATCGACGACGTGCTCGCCGCGCTCGAGGCCTATGAAAAGCGCATCGGCTGGCGCCGGTAGGGCCCTCAGAGAGCAAGCGAGACGCCGAGTTCCGCCGCCGCTCGGGCAAGCCGCGAGTCAGTCGTAAGCAGATCGGCGTTGAGCGACTCGACGAGAGCGATGTAGGCGGCGTCGTAGGCGCTCACGTTGTGGCGAAGCTCGAGGATGCGTGGCAGGAACTTGACGTGTTCGTGCCGGGAGAATGGAAGCTTCGAATAGTCGACGACAACCTCGGCCGCCCGGTCGGGGTTCAGCTTGCCGCCGACTAGCCATCCCCTTAGCACGGACGCCAGCTCCAGGTCAGCGCCGAACGGGATGTGCAGCTCGTTCCCTTCGTCTTCGATCAAGGGGTCGATCTCCGCCACCCGGCCGGTGCGCAGCAGGAAGTCCCCCAGAGCCGATGCGTCGACTACGAGGTCTGCGATCTTTCGAGCCTCCGCGTGAGCTCGACCTCTCGTGTCTCGCGCTCCTCGCCGACGTATTCCGCGATCGGGCGGTCGAGGGCAACCGGTTTGCGCCCCTTGATTCGCTTGACGACGTCCTGCCGCGAGGGGTTCATGACCTCCCGCTCGAGCAGCTCCTCGACGTACGCCGTCAGGGTCTGCTTTCGCTCCCTGGCGCGGCGTTTGAGCTCCGTATGCACCTTCTCAGGCACGTTTCGCACTTGAATCATCTTCGTCATCGCCGAGAAGTATCGCATGCTCGGCGCATGTAGATGGGCCGTTGACCTACGCTGGCCTGGATGGGCCCGGCTAGACAGGATGGGAACGCGATCGCGCTCGTCGGCTTCATGGGGGCCGGCAAGAGCGCTGCTGCGCGGACGATCGCCGGCGTGCTCGGCGTGGGCGCGGCCGACTCCGACGCCGCGATCGAGGCAGCCGAGGGCCGAACGGTCGCCGAGATCTTCGAGTCCGGCGGCGAGGCGGCTTTTCGCGAGCTCGAGGAGAGAGCCGTGCTCGGGCTGCTCGAGCGTGGGGGGGTCGTCGCGCTCGGCGGCGGAGCGGTCGAGAGCGCTCGGGTTCGCGATGCGCTCACCGAACACGTCGTGGTTTGGTGCGATGTCGACGAGGAGATCGCCTGGGAGCGCGTCTCGCGCAACGACCGCCGCCCGCTCGGGCGCGATCGCGACGAGTTCGCCCGGCGCTTCGCCGCGCGGCGCCCGCTCTACGAGGGCCTCGCTCGCGCGGTCCTGCCCTCGATGGCGCGCGAGGCGGCGGAGGGGGCGGCGCCATGGCTGGCCGCCCTGCGCGATGAGCCGGCGCTGCGGCTTGCCTGGGCGCGGACGGCCTCCGCGGAGTACCCGGCGATCGTCGGCGCAGATGCGACCCGGGTGCTCGGAACGGTCGCGGCCGGTTTTCCCGCCCGCTGGTTCGCGATCGCCGACGAGGCGGTCGCGGCCACTCATCCCGGTCTGCTCACGGAGGCCGCGGCGACGATCGAGGTCGCGGGTGGGGAGGGGTCGAAGACGATGGCCGAGGCCGAGCGGGTGTTGCGCGCGCTGGCCGAAGCGGGTGCTCGCCGCGACGACGGCGTCCTGGCCGTCGGCGGCGGCGTCGTCGGCGACCTCGCCGGATTCTGCGCCGCGACCTACCAGCGCGGCGTCGGCGTCGTCCAGCTTCCGACGACCCTGGTCGCCCAGGTCGACTCGGCCTACGGCGGCAAGACCGGTGTCGACCTGCCCGAGGCGAAGAATTACGTCGGCGCCTATCACCAGCCGCTCGCCGTGCTCGCCGATACCTCGACCCTGTCGACGCTGCCCGCCGAGGAGCTCGCCGCGGGCTTCGCCGAGGTGGTGAAGACGGCGCTGATCGCCGGCGGTGCGCTCTGGGAGCGCGTCCGCACGCTCAAGGGGATCGATGGGATCGATTTGGACGAGATCTTCTTTGCCTGCGCGAGGACGAAGATCGAGGTGGTCGCCGAGGACGAGCGCGACTCGGGGCGCCGCGCCGTGCTCAACCTCGGCCACACGGTCGGTCACGCGATCGAGACGGCCGCGGGCTACGGAAGGCTTCGCCACGGCGAGGCGGTGGGGCTCGGCCTGCTCGCGGCGATGAGGCTGTCGGGGCTCGAAGACCTGCGTGACCAGGTCGCCGGTCTGCTGTCCG
>JBPCRS010000099.1:0-12972 GCA_050996575.1 Solirubrobacterales bacterium | reverse complement strand
GTGTGTCGCCGCCGCTCGAGGTCCGGGTGATGCCGAAATCGGTCAGATAGACGTGCTCGTCGCCGTTGCGTGGCTCGATCAAGACGTTCGCCGGCTTCACGTCGCGGTGGACGAGCCCGGCGGCGTGGGCGGCGTCGAGCGCCGCCGCGACCCCGCCGATGATTTGCGCGGCACGCTCGCCGCCGAGCCGGCCCTCGGCGCGAACCGCTTGGTGCAGGTCACCGCCCTCGACCAGGCGCATCGCCAGGTAGAGCATCCCGTTCTCCTCGCCGGCGTCGTGGACGGGGATCACGTTCGGGTGCTCGATCGCCGCCGCCATTCGCGACTCGCGCTTGAAACGCTCGCGAAAGCGCGGGTCGTTGGAGAGCGTCGGGGCGATCACTTTGAGCGCTCGCTCGCGGTCGAGCGCCATCTTCTTCGCCCGGTAGACGACGCCCATTCCGCCGCGGCCGAGCACGGCGGCGATCTCGTGCCCTGCGAACCCTTCTCCGCTTTCCAGCCCTGGCCCCTCCTCCGCCATCAGTCGAGCCTCACCCGCGCAGGTCGCGCATCGAGATCAAGCCACTCTGCATCGCCAGCTCGACCAGGCGGACCCGCTTTTGGTTCTGCGGCAGCTCGCCAATCCCGAAGCGCTCGAAAAGCGTCCGCAGATGGCCCTTGACCGCGTCGACGGAGAGGAAGACCTCGTCGGCGACCTGCTGGTTCGTCGCCGGTGTCGCGTAGGCGCTGCCGTCGCCGAACGGCCGGCAGAGGGCGACCAGGATCCTCTTCTGGCTCTCGGTCAGGCGCTCTACCGCCGGTCCTTCGGGTGGTGATGCGGTCGCCGTGATCTTGCTCGAGCGTGGATCCCTAAAGACGACGATTGTCTCGCCGAAGCGAAGCTCGTCGCCGTCGAGAATTCGCTTTCGCCCGGCGACGCGTGCGCCATTGAGGAAGCTGCCGTTTCGTGAGAGGCCGTCGTCCGAGATCGTCCACTGGCCACCCGTTCGCTCGAGCTCGGCATGGAGGAGTGAGACCTGCTCGTCGTCAAGGGTTAGGTCCATGCCGGCATCGCGGCCGACCGAGAAGCGCTCGCTGACCGTGCCGAGCCCGACGATTCGCTGGCCGTCGTCCTCGCGATAGAGCAGGAAGGGCGCGCACTCGCGCTCGGCCTCGAGTCGCTGCTTGAGTTCCGCGGGGGAGGCCACGTGCGGGTCGTCCGGGCGCGCCATCGGCGCAGTCTTACACCCAGGGTGGGTGACTCGACACCTTGGAGGGGATTGCTCACACCGAGGTCCCCTGGTCGGCTGCCCGCCACTCGCCGAGGCTGCTCTCAGACAAACGAACAAAGGAGCAGTTGATGCTGAACAGGATCACAAGAACGATCTCCCCGGCCGTCCTGGCGACTGCGCTCGCGCTTGCGGCGCTCGCGTTGCCGGCGGGCGTCGTCGCCAAGTCGAAGGCGCCGACATGCCTCGGCAAGCGGGCGACGATCGTCGGCACGGCGAAGGCCGACAACATCCGCGGCACGAATAAGGCGGACGTGATCGCCGGACTCGATGGCCGAGACAGCATTACCGGCAAGGGGAGCAACGACCTCGTCTGCGGAGGGAACGATCGCGATTGGATCCGCTCCGGGGCCGGCGTCGACCGGATCGACGGCGGAGCCGACAACGACACCCTCGTCGGCCAGCTCGATGACGACGAAGTCGCCGGCGGCAGCGGAAACGACGAGATCGACGGAGAGCTCGGCGACGATCGCCTCGAGGGCGGCGGGGGCAAGGACGAGCTCTACGGCGGCGGGGGCAAGGACGAGCTCTACGGAGGCCTCGATCGCGATCGCCTCAGCGGGGATGAGGGCGACGACACCCTCCGCGGTGACGAGGGCGACGACGAACTCCGCGACGGCCCCGGCGTCGACGTTGCGACGGCGGGCCCGGGCAACGATGCGCTCGTGCCGACCGACGACCGTCTGGGTGGCGACAGCTTCGACGGTGGCGAGGGGATCGACGCGATCTCCTATGCCGAGTACGAGACCGAGGTTCGGATCACGCTCGACGACCAGGCCAACGACGGCAGTCGCTGCCCGCAGCAGTGCGAAGGCGACAACGTCGCGAGCTCGGTCGAGAACGTGTTCGGCACTCCGTTCGATGACTCGTTGATCGGGAACGAAGCCTCGAACCTGCTCAACGGGGCGGACGGCTCCGACTTCATTCACGGTCACGACGGCGGCGACATCGTCGCCGGCGAGGCGGGCACCGACAGCGTCCACGGTGAGGCCGGCGACGACTCGGTCAGCGGTGGCGCCGGCGACGACACACTCGACGGCGGATCGGAGATCGACGACTGCCGGGGCGAGTCCGGGATCGACAGCGCAATCAATTGCGAGGCGTTGGTGGGAGTCGAGTAGCCCGTCCCCAGGAGGGCCGGGTGCGGGTACCTCGCTCCCGCGTTTTGCGGCCCGCCGAAGGCGGGACGAGCGGGAGGGAGGTGCCCGCGACCGGCCCCTCGCCTAGGCTGCGGGATTGATGGGCAAGGTTGTTGAATCGGTTGTGATCGAGGCTCCGCTGGCGGAGGTCTGGGACTTCTATTTTCAGGCCGAGACGTGGCCCTCGTGGGTCGATCAGTTCGGAAGGGTGGAGAGCTCGGAGGGCTACCCCGAGGTGGGCGGGACGTTGACCTGGGGGTCGACGGCGGCGGGGCGGGGGAGGGTGAGCGAGCGGGTGCTCGAGCACGAGCCTCGTACGCGGCACAAGGTCGCCTTCGAGGACCCCGAGTCGGAGGGTGAGCTGGCGGTGACCTTCTCGATCGAGCCCGGCGAGGGCACGGGGTCGACAAAGGTCGAGCAGGAGATGGAGTACAAGGTCTCGGGCGGCGGGGCGCTCAGCGGAATCGCCGACGTGCTCTTCGTTCGCAGCCAGCAGCGCAAGTCGCTGCTGCGCTCGCTCGGGCGATTGCGGGTCGAGATCCTCGACGCCGTCCGCGCCGGGTAGTCAATCCTCCGGGTCTCGGTAGAAGCAGACCTCGCGCCCGAACGGCTCGAAGCCGAGACGTGCGTAGAGCTTTCGTGGCCAGTCATCGGCGAGTGCGCAGAGGAATGTGATCTCGTCGTCCTGGGCGCGCGAGGCCTCGACCGCGGCGAGCATGACGGCGCGCGCGAGGCCGCGGTTTCGCGCCGCCGGAAGGGTGCCGACGTCCTCGACCTGGCCGAGGCCTTCGGCGGCGAGCAGACGGCAGAATGAGGCGACCTCGCCGTTCTCGCGGGCGACGAACCAGCGGTCGCCGAAGGCCTCGCCGAACTTCGCGTCGCGGGCGATGAACTGGTCGAGCACGTCCTCGGTGACCCACTGCTCGCCCATCTCCTCGGCGAGGCCGATGCGGTGGAACTCGCGCCTCGTCACCGCCAGGTCGTCGAGGCCGACCTCCTCGACCTCGATCTCCGCCGAAGCCGGCCGGTCCGGCTCGCCGCGATCGATCATGTAGACGCCACGCTCGATTTTGAAGCCACGCGCCTCGAGGCCGGGGGCGAGCCGCTCGCCGTCGTCACCGTCGAAGACAGCGATCGTCCGGTGGCGCAGGCCGGCGCCGCCAATCGCCTCGTCGGCAGCTGCGAGCACGGCCTCGACCGCGATCCCCGGACGCTCGACGATCAAGTAGCTGGCATCCCAGTGATCGGGTAGCGAGGGGTCGAGCAGGGCGGTCATACCGTCGAGTTCGACCACCTGCTCGGCGACGCTGCGCTCGACCTCGAGCATCGCCTCGATACACCTCTCCACGTCCGGTGACGGCGGCATTCGGCTATCTATACCCTGCCCAACCCCCAACCTCGGAGGTTTTCCCCACAGATGTTCATCTTCAAGGCTGCAGTCGTCGGTGCCGGAACGATGGGCGGAGAGATCGCCCAGGCGATCGCCGCCGCAGACATCCCCGTCGTGCTCAAGGACATCGACCAGGAGTTCGTCGACAAGGGCCTGGAGAAGGCCCGCGAGGTGACCACGGGTCAGCTCGCCCGCCTCGTCAAGAAGGAGAAGCTGACCCAGGAGCAGGCCGACGCCAAGGTCGAGGAGATCCTTGGCCGGATCGAGGGCACGACCTCCTATGACTCCTTCGGCGACGTCGACTTCGTGATCGAGGCCGCGCCCGAGAAGATGCAGATCAAGCAGGCGGTCTTCGCCGAGCTCGACACCGCCACACCCGGCCACGCGATCCTCGCCTCGAACACATCCTCGCTCTCGATCACCGAGATGGGCGAGGCGACGCTGCGCCCCGACAAGGTCGTCGGCTTCCATTTCTTCTACCCGGCGTCGGTGATGCCGCTGCTCGAGGTCGTCGAGGGCGAGGAGACCTCCGAGGAGACCGTCGCCGCGGCGATCAACTTCGCCCAGACGATCAAGAAGCAGCCGATCACCTGCGCCGAGGTCCCCGGCTTTGTCGTCAACCGGATCCTCAACTCGGCCGTCGGCGAGGTCTGGCGCGCCCAGGAGGAGGGCGGTCTCTCGATTCAGAAGATCGACGCCGCCGTCGCCGAGCAGAACCTGGCGCCGATGGGGCCGTTCATCCTCGGCGACCTGCTTGGCCTCGACACGATTCTGCACGTCGCCGAGCACCTACGCGAGTCCTACGGCGACAGCTTCTTCGTCCACGCGGGTATGAAGAAGCTCGTCGGCGAGGGGAAGCTCGGCGCCAAGACCGGCGGCAGCGGCTTCTATGAGAACGGCGAGCCCCAGCTCAAGGGTGATGCCGACCCGCCCGAGGAGATTGGCGAGCTGTTCACGCTGAAGGCGTTCGTAGAGGCCTGCCTGCTGCTCGAGGAGGGGGTCTCGACCGTCCGTGAGATCGACCTCGGGATGATGGCCGGCGCCGGCCTCGACCCACGCCGCGGCCTGTTCCCGCCGTTTTGGAAGGCCGACCTCGAGGGTCTCGACGTCTGGCTCGAGAAGCTGGAGAAGCTCGAGTCCGAGCACGGCGAGCGCTTCGCTCCGCCACGCATCCTCAAGCGGCTCGTCGCCCAGGGCCGCCACGGGCTGAAGACGGGCCAAGGCTTCTACGCCTACGCCCAGCCCGACGACGGTGATCAGACCGAGACGGTCAAGCTCGAGACCCGCGGAGACGTCGCGATCGCCTGGCTCGCGAACGCGCCGATGAACGCGGTCTCGCCGCAGGTGATCAAGGACATGAAGACGGTCTGGGACAAGGTCAACTCCGACGACGAGATCGGCGCGATGCTGATCGCCTCCTCGATCCCCGTCGTATTCTCCGCCGGCGCCGACATCAAGGCGTTCACGCAGATGGACGAGGCCGGGGGGGAGGAGCTGATCCATGCCGGCCACGCGCTGTTGCGCGAGCTCGGCTCGAGCCGGGTCTCGACCGTTGCCGCAATCAACTCGATCGCCTTCGGCGGCGGCTGCGAGCTGGCGATGGCCTGCGACTTCCGGATCGCCGCCGACTCGGCGATCTTCGGCCAGCCCGAGATCAAGCTCGGGATCATCCCCGGCTTTGGCGGCACCCAGCGCCTGCCGCGCTTGGTCGGCCCGGGGAAGGCGCTCGAGATGAACCTGATCGGCGACGCGATCACCGCGTCCGACGCCTACGACCACGGCCTCGCCAATCGGGTCGTCCCCGACCACGAGCTCTTCGATACGGCTCTGTCTTGGACTCGCAAGCTCGCCGGCCAGGCGCCGATTGCGGTCGAGCAGGTGAAGAAGGTCTCGCACAAGGGTGACCTCGATGAGGGGATCGAGGCCGAGAAGGGCGGCTTCGCCGCGGCGTTCACCTCGGAGGACGGCAAGGAGGGGGTTTCGGCTTTCCTCCAGAAGCGGACGCCGGAGTGGAAGGGCAAGTAGCTCCGGGCGGCTCGGTGGGGGAGGGGGCCGATTCTCCGGCGCCCGAGACCATTTTGCCTGCGGCAAAAAGGACGGGAGTCTCGTTCGCCGGGGAACCGGCCCCCTCCTCACGGGAGGTCGATGAGCTCGCCTCGCTCTTGATAAAGAGTCGGTCGACAGTCGTCCTGACCGGCGCCGGCATCTCGGTGCCGAGCGGGATTCCGGATTTCAGGAGTCCCGGGACGGGGATCTGGGAGAACATCGATCCGTTCGAGGTGGCGACGATCGAAGCGTTCCACCGCGACACGAAGCGGTTCTGGGAGTTCGACCGGCCACGGTTCGAGATGCTCGGTGAGAAGCAGCCGAACCGCGCCCACGACGCGCTCGCCGAGCTCGAGCGGCGCGGGCTGGTCGAGGCCGTGATCACCCAGAACGTCGATCGGCTCCACCATCGTGCCGGGTCCGAGCGCGTGATCGAGGTGCACGGCTCGATCGGCAGCTCGAGCTGTCTCACCTGCGGCGCCTCCTGGCCGCTCGAGCAGGTCGAGGCGCTTTTCGACGAGGACGGCGTCGCCTCGTGCTCGGGCTGCATGGGCAAGGTCAAGCCCGACGTCGTCCTCTTCGGCGAGATGCTGCCCGAGGCGGCGATGACCGATGCGCGAGAGCTCGCCGCCGGGGCCGAACTGATGCTGTGCGTCGGCTCCTCGCTCGAGGTCTACCCGGTCGCCGGCCTGCCAGAGCTGACGCTCTCGGCCGGCGGCAAGCTCGTCGTACTCACCAAGGGCCCAACCCCTTATGACGGCGAGGCCGACGTCCGCATGCACGGCGACGTCGTCGAGGAGCTCAGCGCCGTCCTCGCCGCACTCTAAGGGCCTTCGACTATCGATCCGCCGGCAGCAGCACGAAAGGCTTCCCGTCGTGAGGAAAGCTCAGCCGGCGGAAATGCGCCTCGTCGAGAGTCGCGATGCGTCGCGTGCCCAGATGGCCGGCTAGTGCGACGAGGGAGGCATCGGCAAGGCCGACGCGGATCTCTGCTGTCCGGGCCGCTTCGATCGTCTCGGCGAGCGCGCCCGTCCACCAGCGGACCGAGTACACCTCGTCCTCGAGGTCTGCCCAGAGCGCATCGATCGCCATCGTGCCAGCACGGCGAGCGAGGACGTAATCGAGCTCTGCCAGCACCATCGGTGTCATCACGAGCTCATCTTCGACGGCCTCGAGCCAGCCGGCGACCGTCCCGTGCTGGCGCTCCGTGGCGTTGAAGTAGGCGACGACGATTGAAGCGTCGAGGACAATCACGGTCCGCCGAAACCGAGCTCGTCAAGATGGCGATCGAGGTTCTCAGCGAGGTCAGCCGGCCCGCGGAAAGTTCCTCGCCCCCGGGGCGCCGCGCGGGGCTTCGCGTGCGTTGCCTGGCCGAGCGAGCGGCGGATGAACTCAGCCTTCGAAATGCCAGCTTCCTCCGCGCGACGGGCGATCGCCCGGTCCAGCTCGGGATCGAGGTAGAGGCTCGTCTTCTTCATCGCAAAGAGAGTACCACCCGTTAGTGCCCTACGTAGTATCCCCGCGCATGGACCGGCGCACGAGCGGGGACCGCGGCGATAACCTCGCCGACACGATGAGGTTTGGGTCCCAGGGCAGGATTCGGAGCGGTGGCGTGGCTGCCGCGATCGCCTTCTGCGCGCTCGGCGCCGCATTCGCACCTGCCGGCGCCGTTGCCAAGCCCGGCAAGGTGACGATCAAGCGCACCACCGGCGGAATCCCGAACATCACCTCGAAGAACTTCCGCGGCGTCGGCTACGGATATGGCCACGTCTTCGCCGAAGACAACATCTGCGAGATGGCGGACGACTACGTCACCGTCCGCGCCGACCGCGCCCGCTTCTTCGGCCCCGAGAAGTCGTATGCCTCGCGCGGAAACGGGGCGACGATCAACAACCTCGACTCCGACTTCTTCTACCAGCGGATCATCGATACCGGCAAGGTCGAGGAGTTGATGGATCGCCCGCCTCCGGTCGGCCCGCTCCCAGTGGTGCTCAAGGTCGTCCGCGGGTACGTCGCGGGCTACAACGCCTATCTGAAGGAGACCGGGGTCGAGAACATCACCGACCCGGCCTGCAAAGGCGCGGAGTGGGTGCAGCCGATCACCGAGCTGGACGCCTACCGGCGCTTCTACCAGCTCGGCCTGCTCGCGAGCCAGACAGTCGCCGTTGATGGGATCGCCGGCGCCACGCCGCCGACGCCGGCGATCGCCCGCTCGGACGAGGACGATGCGGCCTCCGTCAGCCCATCCGAGGAGGAGATGCTTGGCGAGCTGGATCGAGAGATCGACGAGAACACGCTCGGCTCGAACGCTTACGGGCTCGGAAGCGAGGCGACCCAGAACGGTCGTGGCATGGTCCTCGGCAACCCGCATTTCCCCTGGTTCGGCACCGAGCGCTTCTATCAGGCGCACGTCCGCATCCCCGGCAAGTTCAACGTCTCCGGCGCGAGCCTGTTCGGCGTACCGGCGGTCCTGATCGGCCACACCCAGAAGCTCGCCTGGTCGCACACCGTCTCGACCGCCTTCCGCTTCACCCCGTTTGAGCTTCGCCTCGTGCCCGGATCACCGACCACCTACCTCGTCGACGGCCAGCCGAAGCAGATGACGAGCGACACGGTCACGGTCGACGTCAAAGGCGCCGACGGCACGATCGAAAACCAGACGAGGACGCTCTACAACACGATCTACGGGCCCGTCTTTGACTCGATTCTCGGCTTGCCGCTTTTCCCGTGGACGCCGAACACGGCATATGCGATGGGCGACGTCAACGATGAGAACCTGCGCTACCTGAACCACTTCTTCAAGACCGACCAGGCGCAGTCGACGAAGCAGCTGCTTTCGATCTTGAAGAAGTACCAGGGAATTCCGTGGGTCAACACGATCGCCTCGGACTCGAAGGGCAAGGCGCTCTACGCCGACATCGGCGCGATCCCGGCGGTGCCGAACTCGAAGACCGCCTCCTGCAACACGGCGCTCGGGGTGGCGACTAACGCGGCGCTCGGCCTGCCCGTGCTCGACGGCTCGCGCTCGGCCTGCAACTGGGATAACGATCCCGACGCGGTCGTCCCGGGCACCTTCGGCCCTTCGAACGAGCCGCATCTCTTCCGCGACGACTACGTCACCAACTCGAACGACAGCTACTGGCTCTCGAACCCCGAGCAGCCGCTCGAGGGCTTCGCCCGGATCATCGGCGACGAGCGGGTCGAGCGCTCGCTGCGGACCCGGCTCGGCCTGTTGATGGTCCAGCAGCGGATCGACGGCACCGACGAGTACGAGGGCAAGGGCTTCACCCGCCGGCAGCTTCAGGACATCGTCTTCAACAACCGCCAGTACGCAGGCGAGCTCTGGCAGGACCAGCTGGTCGCGATGTGTGAGGCGAACCCGAACCTGACCGGGGCCTCGGGCCCGGTAAACGTCAGCGAGGCCTGCCCCGTGCTGAAGGCCTGGGACGGCCGCGATGACCTCGATTCCAAGGGCTCGATCCTCTTCCGTCGCTTCGCCTCGCGCGCGCTCGGCTCGCCGGCACCGGTCGGCGGCCCGCCGGTTAGCCCGTACTCGACCCCGTTCGACGCTAGCGATGCGGTCAACACGCCGAACGGACTGAACACCTCGAGCGCCGCAGTGCAGAGTGCTCTCGCCGACGCCGTCGACGACCTGCGCAGCGCCAATATCCCGCTCGACGCGGTGCTCCGCGATTACCAGTTCACCGTGCGAAACGGCGAGAAGATCCCGATCCACGGCGGCCCCGGCGACCCGATCGGCGTCTTCAACGCGATTTCGGCGCCCTGGAACGGCAGCGGCTTCCGCGAGGTCCAGCACGGTTCGAGCATCGTCATGGTTACGAGCTTCACCGACGGCTGCCCCGACGACCGCTCAATCCTCACCTACTCACTTTCGACCAATCCGAACTCGCCCTACTACGCCGACCAGACCCGGATGTTCTCCGAGAAGGAGTGGGTCGACCCACCGTTCTGCCCGCGCGAGGTCCGCAAGGCCGAGCCGGTCGAACCGGTCGAGCGCCTGCGCATCGGCCGCTAAACCCTAAAGGGTCGAAGGGCTCGCCCTTTTGACTCCTTTAGGTTAGGGCGATGGCGGAAAGCGGCGTAGACATAGTCCGCAGCGCCTTCGAAGCGAGCGCCGAGGGCGCCGAGGAGATGCTCGCCTACGTCCACCCGGAGTTCGAGATGACGACGCCGGGGCAGATCGCGGCCGAGTCCGGCACCTACCGCGGCCACGACGGCGTCCGGCGCTGGTTCGACACCTTCTACGAGGTGATGGACCGGGTCGCGCCGAAGCCGATCGAGGTCGTCGCGACGGCGCGCGGGGATCGGGTCGCGGTCGAGTTCGACCTCGTCGCCCGCGGCCGAAGCTCCGGGATCGAGGCGATCCAGCGCGCCGTCGCGCTCTGCGCGCTGACCGATGAGAAGCTCAGCAGGATTGAGTTCTACGCGACGCTGCCGGAAGCGATCGAAGCCGCCGGCGGGTTTAACCCTGGGTGATGATCCGCCGGCGGCGGAGGATGCGCTCGCAGACGGCCAGGGTCGCGGCGACATCGGTCGCGGCCTGCTCGTTGAGGTCGCCGGCGAGGGCCTGCTTGCGGGCGCGAAGGAGGCTCTCGGAGGCTTCCCGCAACGCCGTGATGTCCTCCATCTGGTCGTCTCGAGCACCGGGGGCGATTTCCGCCAGCATCGCCTGAACCGCCGGCTCGAGCTGAAGCGCTGCTTCGCGCGGGCGGTCGTGGTCGTGGTCGAGGCGCGCCCGCAGGACGAGCGTCTCGCAGGCGGCGACGGTGTCGCGCCCGCCGAGGACCGCGGCGAGGCGCTCCTGCGGCAAGAGCGCGGCGATCCGTCGCCGGCGGCGGCCCGGGTCCGGCGGCGCGTCGAGGGCCTCCGTCCACTGGCCGGCGGCAAGACGGTCGCCGTCGCCATAGCCGACCCGGGTGGCGCTCGGCGTGTGCGCCGAGACCTCGTTCACGTACGGGTCCATCGTCGCCGCGCGGTGGATGTGGAGCGAGCGGTTGAGCAACGCCAGCGCCTCGGCGCTGAACGCGTCGCGGGCGTCGTTGTCTTCGCGGACGCCCGCGAGCCAGGCCTCGGCGCCGTTCTCGTCCACGAACGACCTGGCGCGGACGACCGTCACCCGCGAGGCCGGCAGCTGCTTGGCCTCGGGCTCGCTGCCGGCAGCACGCGGCCGTCGCCGGCGCCGACTCCCCGATGCCGGAGCATTGACCGAGGAGACGACGATCACATCGTCGTCATCGCCCTTCGCGTTACGAACGAGGTAGCGGCCGTCAGCGATCCCGACTCGTCCCGGTAGCTCGAACTGCGCGAAGGGGAAGAGGGGCATCTCATGCAGATGAGATCGAGCCGAACCGGACGCGAAGCGGAGGATTCGGCGGTCTTATTTGTGGCCGCTACTCGCCGATGTGGGCGTCGGAGGAGCGGCCCTCGCGCTTTTGGGACTTCTCGTCCTTGGCCGGCAGCGAGTACTTCGAGGGCCCGGTCGGGATCTCGGGGTTGTCGATCTCGGCGATCCGGCCGATCAGGCGCTCCCACTGCTCGGGCTTGAGTAGGCGGACGAACTGCTTGTCTTCCTCGTCGGCGCTGTAGAGCGGCTGGTAGCCGAGGTGGATGTGGTCGGCGTGGTCGCCCATCGCGAAGGTCGGTCCGCCCATCTCCATCAGCGAGATGATCTGCGCCGGCTCCATCGAGCCCTGCAGCTTGAGCAGTTGCTGGATCGTCGCCTCGGTAATCGAGCCGCGGCCCTGGTTGCCGAGGATCGGGATCCCGTTCACCTGGGCGATGTCGACCGCGTTGCCCGAGGAGTGAGCGGAGACGTTGCCCGAGGTCGTGTAGACCGAGTGGCCGCACTTGAGCGAGGTAATCGTTAGGCGGAGGCCGGACTCGGCGAGGTACTCCATTGCCGCGAGGATTCGGCGGTCGATCTGGCCCGTCTCGATGTCCTCGCGTCCACAGGCGTAGATCTCGAGCCGCGGATCGGAGAGCACGCGGCGCTGGAGCTGGGCCTTGGAGAGCAGCAGGATCTGGCCGACCGAGGCGCCGGAGAAGCCGAACGGATCCTTGCCGGCGGCGCGGTAGATCGCCGTCGACTCGAGCAGCTTCCAGCCGTCGAGGATCGGCTTCGGGTCGATCTTCGGCGCGCCGCGGCCGGTCGGGCGAATCTGGAAGTGCAGGTGCGATGCGACCTCGTCGGGCGGGCCGAGCTCACCCAGGACCGTGCCGGCGACGACCTGCGAGCCCTCGCGAAGCGGCGCCAGATCCATCGAGTCACGGTCGAACTTGAGCACGCCCGAGAAGTAGGACTTGAACGATTCGTAGGCGGGCATCTTGCCCTCGAGCAGCTCGTCGAGCTGGCCCGAGAGCCCGGCCTCGTCGACGTTACGAGGACGCTCGGGCAGCGCGAACAGGCGCTCGCGGGTGTCCTGTGTGTTGGCGACGGTTTCCTCGACGGGGGTGGGCTCGTCGGTCGACGTGCGCTTCGGCTTGCCGTCGTCGCCGGCGCTGTCGGTGGCGCCGCGCCGCTTCGTGCCGGCGCTCGCCGGACCGGTTGGCTCGGGGTCGTCGCCGGGTGAGATCAGCTCGAAGTCGCCGGCCTTGAGGTCGCGCTCCTTCGGCACCGGGTGGGCCTCGGAGACGCTGCCGAGGTCGGAGTAGGTGAAGCGGTTCCCGTAGGCATCCTGGAGGACGATGTAGTTGCCGAGCTCCTTCGAGTTGCCGAGCTTCTTGATCACGCCGTCGTTGACCGCGACCACGGGGGCGCCCTCTTCTGCGTAGACGTTGATCCCGGTGCGGGTCGGCGAAGACTCGTAAAGCGAGGAGGCGTCGCCCTCCTTTGCGCGCTTCGCCGCCTCGCGCTCGGAGAGGTCGTCGGCGTAGCGGGCCTTGGCGGCAACCGGGAAGTGGGCGCCTTCGGTGAGACCCGTGATCGAGCCGATCAGGTCGTCGGGGAGCTTGCCGTACTGCTGCGCGTAGAGCAGAACCTCATCGACGTACCAGTCGGCGTGGTTGTAGGCGAAGATGGCCCGGCGCAGGTCGGTCTCGCCGCCGGCGGCGCGCAGGTAGCGGGCCGCGCCGCAGATCGCGTCGACCGGGTTGTAGGGATCGCGCTGGC
>JBPCRS010000034.1:0-34351 GCA_050996575.1 Solirubrobacterales bacterium | reverse complement strand
CCACTAGACCTAGGAGAGCGCCATGCCCGCCTCGACGCGGGTCTCGATCAACTCGGGGCGCTTCGAGGCAAACGCCTTGCCGAGTGCATCTCGGAGGGACTCGACGTCGTCGGCGCGCGCGGTCGATACGCCGTAGCCGGCGGCGATCTGCGCCGTCTCGAGCACCGGTAGGTCGAGGCCGGGGGCGCCCTCGACGCCCTCGAGGCCGGCGAACCACTTGAGGATCCCGTACTCCTCGTTTCGCATGACGAGGAAGGTGACCGGAACCTCGTAGGCGACCGCCGTCCAAAACGCGCTCACCGCATACTGAACCGAGCCCTCGCCGATCACGCAGACGACCGGCCGCTCGGGCTTCGCCAACTGCACGCCGACCGCGGCAGAGAGGCCGAATCCGAGTCCGCCGCCGGCGCCGAAGTAATAGCTGCCCGGCTTCGAGAGGCGCAGGCGGTTGCGCAGGGCGAGGGTCGAGGTCGGCGACTCGAGCACGACGATCCCGTCCTCGGGGAAGACGCCCGCGAGCACCTCGAACGCGGCCGAGGGGTTGATCGGGTCGGAGTCGGGCGCGTCCTCGGCCGGCCAACGCGGGTCGGGGGCGTCTCGGTCCGAATCGCCGACGGCGGTGACGAGCGCCTCGAGCGAGAGCTTGACGTCGGCGACGATCGCCTCCCCCATCGGCGCGCGGGCGGCCTCCTCGGGATCCGAGGTAATTGCGAGAAGGGTCGCGCCCTCGGGCAGGAACGGGCCGGGGATGTTCGGGTAGTAGGCGAAGACCGAGGTGCCGGCGCAGAGGATCAGGTCGTGACCGGCGAGCGTCTCGGCGACCGGCCCGACCGCCGGCGGCAGGACGCCGCGGAAGTTCTCGTGGTCCTCGGGGAAGCCGATCCGCCCGCCGCCGGTTGCCGGCGCCGCCCAGACCGGCAGCTTCTGCGCCTCGGCGAGCGCGACGCCCGCGTCCCAGGCCCCGCTCGCGTCGATATCGGGGCCGGCGACGAAGACCGGGTTGGCCGCCGCGGCGAGCCGCTCGGCGAGGTCGGCGATCGCGGCGGGGTCGGCGACGGCGCGGCCGCTGACGGCGCGCTCGACCGCGTTTCGCGTCGCGTCCTCGTCGGCCTCGGCGTTCCAGTCGTCCATTGGGATCGAGAGGAAGGTCGGGCCGGCGGGGGGCAGCGCAGCGTGGTGGATCGCCTGCCCCAGTGCCAGCGGCGTGTCCTCGGCGCGTGGCACTTCGAAGCTGCGCTTGACCAGCGGATGCGGCATCCGGATCGCGTCGCGGTTGGTCAGGTTCGCCTGCATCGTGATCATCGAGCGCGCCTGCTGGCCGGCGGTGATCACGACCGGCGAGTGGTTCGCCTGCGCGTTGAAGATCGCGCCCATCGCGTTGCCGACGCCGGGCGCGGTGTGCAAGTTGACGAGCGAAGGCCGGCCCGACGCCTGCGCGAACCCGTCGGCCATGCCGACGACGACCGCCTCCTGAAGGCCGAGGACGTAGGTGAAGTCGTCGGGGTAGTCGGCGAGCATCGGCAGCTCGGTCGAGCCCGGGTTGCCGAACATCGTCGTCATCCCATGGGCCCGCAGCAGCTCAAACGACGCTTCGCGGACCGAGGCCATTGCGCGGAGCCTAAACGACCGTTGCCAAACCCAAGGGGGTCTGGTCGCCCCTACGGATCCGCGAACACCTGCGGCGCCCGGCCGCCGCCGAAGTTCTCGAAGACCTCGGCCACCCCGCAGGTCGAGTACTGATAGCCGATCTCGGGATTCTTGCCGTCGGAGAGGAGCTTCTCGTCGGCGATCGAGGGCAGTCGCTCGTCCTCGTCCGGATCCTGGCTCTCCTGCGTGTAGTCGGTGTTCTTGCAATCGAAGCTCGGCAGGAAGAGGTCCTCGAGGCCCTCGAGATAGCCGTTCGGCCTGATGTAGGCGTTGCCGCGGTTGGTATTGAGCCGGACCGGGTGGACGGCGAGGCTCTCCGAGCTCGTGTAGGCGAGGACGCGTAGGGCGTGGCGGGGGGCCGGCTGGCCTTCCTGCTCGGGCAGAGTGCCGGCGAGCCCGAGCTGCGGGTTCGAGAACCAGGTCGCGACCCGCTCGCGGAAAGCGCTCAGATAGCGGACGACGGGGTTGAGCTCGGCCAGCGCCGGGTCGAGCGCGTCGAATACCGGGCGCAGGCCGGCGAGCGTGCCGCCGAGCGCCGGCAGCCCGGCACGAGAAGCATCGATCAGCGGGCCTGTCTCTCGCAGGACGTTCTCGAGGTCGGGTGCGAGCCGGCGAACCGAGGCGAGGGTCGGCGGGACGTCGGAAGCGACCGGGAGCAGCTTCGCGATCACCGGCCTCGCCTTTGCTCCGAGCCGGTCGAGGCGCTCGAGCGTGAGGTCGGCCTCGCGCTCGAACGTCGGCAGGATCTGCAGCGTCTCGGCAAGCGGCTCGTTCGCGTCGGCGAGCCCGCCGAAGGTCTGTTCGGCGCCGGTGACCGCGCCGGAGAGCTCGCGGTCGTCGGCGCTGAGCGCCTCGAGCACGGTCCCGGTGTCCCGGATCACACCCCGAAGCGCCGGCCGCTCGGCGCGCACCGTCTCGGTGATCTCGGCGGCGTCCTCGAGGAACGGCGCCAGGTTGCCAAGCCCGTCGGAGAGGTCGGTGCCGCGGCCGCGCAGCGAGTCGGCCGAGGTCGCGAGCAGGCGCCTACCAGTCTCGCGCGTCTGCTCATCGAAGGCGTTGAGGATCTCGTCGAACTGGGTCGCCTCCTCGACCGCGCCGATGCCAAGGCTGCCGCCCTCCTCGACCGGCTCGGCGGCGTCGGCCTCGGCGTCGGAGACGTTCGCCGCGGCACCGAGCGCGACCGCGGGCTGCTCCTCGTTGCCGGTCCCCGACTCGGTCCCTGGCGTCAGCTCGACGTAGGCCTCGCCCTGGAGGGTCTTCTGGCGGACGATCGCATGCGCGTCGGAGTTGATCGGCGCGAACTCGGGCTCGATCTCGATCACAGCTTCGGTCGTGTCCTTGCCGTTCACCCGCACCGTCGGCGGTGCCAGTTCGATCCTCTTCACCTTGCCGATCGAGACCCCGCCAACGCGGACGTCGGATTCGATCGCGAGCGACGAGCCCTCGGGGAAGTAGGCGGTGAACCGGTAGCTCTCGGGCTTCAACGGGACCGGTCCGCCAAACGTGACCCAGAGGAAGAGCAGCAGGCCGAAGCAGGAGAGCGCGAAGCCGGCCGCAGCGATGATCCTGCCGATGCTCGGTGCCTGCTTCTCCATCAGCGATCAACTCCGCGGTGGCTCATCGGTCGCACGGCCCCCCCGCCTCGAAAAGCGGCCCGAGCCCGGTCAGCAGGCCGCCGACGACCGGACCGGCAGGGCTGACGTCGAGCATTCCCCTGAGATTGGCGCAGCTCGCCGTCAGGTAGATCCGCCGCGACGGACCGTGGGCGTCCTGCGAAGTCCAGAGGCTGACCCCGTTGTGGGCGAACCAGCCGAGCCAGTAGAGGTAGCCCTCGTCGCGGCCCGCGGCCCCCGGGGCTTCGGCGCCGCGCGGGTTATAGGCGAGCATGTTGCCAAGCACGTTGACCTTGCCGACGGCACGGACGAGGTCGGGCGCCGCGGTCGAGTAGCGCTTCGCCGAGAGCCGCAGGTCCGGCGCCGCATCTTGAAGCTCGCGGGCCAGTGGTCGCAGCCGGTCGCGGACGATCGGGGTGGCCGTGTCGGCGAGCTCGCGAGTCGACTCGGCGACCGGGCCGAGGCGGCGGGCAAACGGCCGCAGGTCGTTCAGGGTCGGCCCGAGCTCGCGCGCGAATGGTTCCGTGTCGGCGAGCGTACGGCGGGCGATCTCCAGCGTCTCGGGCAGCTCCGCCGTCGCCCGCTGCAGGTCGGGCGCCTCTGTCGCAACCGCGCCCAGGGTCGCGTTCGAGGTCTCGACCAGCTCGGCGAGATCGTCGTCGCGCTTGCCAACCGCGCCGGTCAGAGAGTTGAGGTTGTGGACGAGCCGCGCCAGCGACTCGTCGCGCGCGGCGATGGCGCCGCTCACCTTGCGCAGGTCGCGGTTTATCGGCCCCAGCGAGCCAAGCGCGGCGCCGAGGTCGCGGTCGCGGCCCTCGAGCCCCTCGCCGAGACCGACGACGAGCAACCGCAGGTAGGCGCGGCTGTCGGTGTCGAGCGTCGCCAGCACCTGGTCGAGGTTGATGTCGGGGAGCGTGTTGGCGACCGGAACCGTCTCCCCCTCCTCGTACTCGCCGGCCTCGGCCGAACCCGGGTCGAGCTCGAAGAAGATGTCCTTGAGCGCGGTCTGCGGGCGCATCAGGATCGTCGCGTCCCGATAGACGGGCAGGTAGTCGCGGTCGATCGCAAAGGTGGCGATCGCGCGGCCCTCTTCCAGCTCGACATCGGAGACGTCGCCGATCTTGACCCCCGCGACGCGGATCGACTGGCCCTGCCCGGGCTCGACCCCCTGGGTCGTCTCGAGCTCGGCCTTGAGCTCGAACGGGCGCTGCTCGAGGATCGGGATCCGCACCCGCTGGTTTTGCAGAATCACGTAGCTGGTGCCCATCGCAAGGATCATCAGTACGGCGATGGCGATCAACCAGCGCGCCTGTTTACGCAGGGCGACCATCAGCGCTGGTCCTCCTCGCCCTCGGTCGCCTCGAGCAGGTTCTGCCAGCCGAGCGAGTCGGCAAGCGCGGTCTCGATTCGCGCGACCGCGTCGGCGTTGAGCGCGTCGGCGCGGCACTCATCGGCCGCGGCGACATCCTCGCTTTCGAGCAGCCCGCTGGCACGATCGAGTTGGGAGGCGGCCCGTTCGATCTCAGCCTCGAGCTCCGGCGAGGCATCGATCGAGCCGGCGAGCGGATCGATCGAGCGCTGCTCGGGCGGCGGCGCCGCGTCCCCAGATGCGAGGTTCGGCGGCTCGTTTGTCTCGCAGTCGACGTCGCGCCTGTAGGGCGTCCGCGCCGAGGAGGTAATCGACGGCCGCGCGCCGAGCAGCGGCAGCGCGGTCAGGCCGAGCACCTCGTCGCTCGTCCCTTCGAACGGGGGCAGGACGACGAGGTTCGAGCCGAACGCGTTGAGAGTCCGCGCATACGGGCCGTTGCCGTCGAAGCTTCGGCTCTCGCCTGCGATCCCGGTCAGCCCGTAGGAGGTTTCCTTGTAGATCTGGCCGGTCGGCGGGGTCTCGGGGTCGGGCACCGTCATCTGCGACCAGGGGATGACGACCTCCGAGAAGCAACTTGACAGCGCCCGCGCCTCACCGAGCAGCGGGATCGTGTCGCTCATCAGCGAGGCGAGTTTGGGCACGGTCGGCTCGAGCTCGGCGAGCGCACCGCGCAGTTCGTTCTCGGAGACCAAACCGCGCACCTGTGCGAGCAGCGGTGTCGCCGCGTCGATCGCCGGCGGCAGCGCCCGAACCCCCGGCAATGCCTCACGGGCGAAGGCGCGGGTCGCGGGGAAGGAGGCATTGAGCGCGTCGAGCGTCGGCTGCGCCTCGTCGATCGTCCCCGGCAACTCGGCGACCGAGCGCTCGAGCGCGGCGCCCTCGGCGGCGAGCGCGCCGGCGACGGTGTTCGAGTTCGAGATCAGCCCCTGCAGCGCCGGCTCGTTTCGGTCGAGCGCCGCGGTCACCGTCTGTAGGTTGCGAATCAGCCCGGAGAGATCGCCGGGCTCGGTGCCGAGCAGCGCCTCGTTGACGATCGCCGTCTGCTTCGCGGCGCCGCCCGCCGAGCGCGTGATCTCGCGCAGCCCCTCCGCCCCGCCCTCGTTGACGAGCGCGCCGCCGAGCTCATCAAGAGCGACCTGGAGGTCCTCGCGGACATCTGACTGGAGCGTGGTCAGCACCTCGTCGAGCTGGACCGGCGCCGAGGTATTGGCCAGGGGGATCGTCGAGCCCTCGGAGAGCTCGCTCGCCGACGGGCTTCCCGGGCGCATCTCGACGAAATAGTTGCCTTCGAGGAAGAGCCGCGGGCGGATCCGGAGCGTCGCGTCCTCGTGGATCGGCAGCGCCTCGGAGGAGAGCTCGATCGTCACCACCGTCGTTCCCGCCGCAGTCTCCTCGCCGCCGGCGCCGGCGGCCGCGTGCTCGACCGCGGTCACCTCACCGACGTCGATCCCGGCGATCCGCACCGGCGAGTCGGGGTTGAGCCCCTGGACCTTCGGGAAGACCGCCCGCAGCTCGTAGCCCTGCGTCCACGGCAGCTCGCCGGCGAAGGCGTAGAGGATGCCGACGGTGGTGAGGACGATCGCGAAAATTCCGATTGCCCAGTTCGGCAGCCTGCGTTTCTGCGTCGCCGACCTCACCGCTCGATCCCCCATGTCGTCGGCGCCCGCGAGGCGACCCGGGTGTCGCGAAGCTCACGAGTGCCGTCCTGGTTGAAGAACGCCGTCGTCGGCCCGAGCGAGCCGGGGTAGTCGCCGACGGCGATCCCCGGGGCGATGTAGGGCTGGCCAGGAAGAAGCAGCTCGCCGAGCGGGTAGCCGAACTGGCCGGGGGCGCAATCGGGGTACTCCTCGGTGAGCTGGCCGTGCGGCGCGTTTACCGGCCCATGCCCGATCGGCAGATCGCGCGGCATAAACAGCCCGTCCTGGCCCTCGGCGGGCCCGGCGAGGCCGTCAGCGGGCAGGCCGCTGTAGTTGGCGAGCGGCGCCCGCACCGTGCTCGGGAAGTCGACCGCCGTGTCTCCGAACGAGACCGGGCCCGGGTCGGGCCCGGGCATTTGCGAGATGATGTTGCGCTGGCTGAAGCCGGTCGTCGAGCGCAGGCTCAGGTGCTCGGCGAGGAAGGTGAAGGTGTAGTTCCAGTAGTTGCAGACCGTCTGCGCCGGTGCGACATCGGTGACCAGCGGCGCCGCTTCGTCGAAGGTGTCGATCAGCCGCTCGAGGGTGAGTCCGGTCGAGGGCTGGGCGAGTAAGCGTCGCAACTCGGCGAACGTCTCGCGCAGGTCGCGGGCCGTGCCCGGAAGGCGGCCGAGCACCGGCGCGCCGACTTCGAGCGCGTCGTTGAGCACCGGCAGCGTTGGCGCCAGGTCGCGGGCGCCGGGCTCGAGCCGCCGGGCGAGCTCGGCGGTGTCGGCGAGCAGCAATCGCGCCCTCGCCAGTCGCGGCACACCGTCGGTGAGCAGCGGCGCCGCGTTCGTGATCGTCCCCTGGACGGCCGCCGGATCGCGCGAGATCGCCTCGAAGGCGACCGCGGCGTTGGCGAAGCCCTGCGCGAGCTGCGGTGAGACAGGCGCCAGAGCGGACGAGGCGCGCTCGAGCGAGCGAACGAAGCGGGCGAGCCGGGTCGAGCGCGACGAGAGCGTGCGCGCGACCGGCCCGAGGTCCTCGAGCAGCGCGGGCGCCGTCTGAATCGCCGTGTTGACGCCGGCGCCGCGGCCCGCGAGCCCGGCGCCGAACTCGGTCAGCACCGTCCGCAGGTTCTCGCGAGTCTCGGCGTCGGCCGTGTTGCCGAGGTCGTCGAACTCTGCCTGGGCCTGGAAGCAGCCGTTCCTCGCCGTCTCCGGAATCTCGTCGGCGAAGGTCTCGAGGTTGACCGGCAGCTTGCAGACGCCGCTGTCATCGGAGCCGTCGAAGACGAACCCCTCGGGCGCGCCCTCGCCGGTGCCACGAACGATCTCTACGTACTTGAGGCCGAAGGTCGAGAGGTAGCGAACGTGGAAGATCGAGTCCTGCGGGATCGGCTCGGCCGACTTGTCGAGCTTCAGCGTCACCCGGGCGACGGCGCTATCGGTCTCGCCGGGCACCGGCGAGATCCCCTCCACGACGCCGATCCTGTGACCGCCAATTCGGACCTCGTTCGACTCGATCAACCGCGAGGCGTTCGGGATCTCGACCGCTACCCGGTAGACCGGCACGAATGGCAGCCCCTGGTTTGCGTTGTAGGAGAGGAAGATCGCGACGATCACGACCAGAGTCGTCACCGCGCCGACCATCGTCGGCGAGGATGAAAGCGCGGATGTCGAACGCGGCCTCATCAGGATCCGTAGAGGAAGTCGAGGAGGTCTTCTGTCGCCTGCTCGTTCGAGCCGTTCGAGCCGCCGCCGGGGATGTCGAGCAGGTCCTCCAACCCGCTCACGGAACCGGGCCGGGACGGCGCTCCGCCGCCGGGGACGATCGGATCGCCGGGCAGGCCACTCCCGCCAGGAGTGCCTGCCGTGGCGGCGGTGGCGGAACCGCCCCCGGCAGCCGCGACCCGGCGCCGTTCGATGCTCGCCGGCAGACGGCCACCGCTGCCATGGGTCGAGATACTCGGGTCGCACAACTCGAGGTCGGTCGAGCCGTTCGGGCAGACCGAGTTGTCGTAGCGCGGCAGGCCGAGGTCGAAGTTGACATCGGGCTGGTTGGCGCCGATCCAGGAGACGCAGCCGTCGGCCTCGGTGATGTCGGTCGTACGACCGCCGCCGCGCGCGGGCACGTCCGGGCCGGCGTTGAAGCCTCCGCAGGGACCAGCCCCTGTGTCGAACGCGTTGTAGTGCAGGAAATGCCCGAACGAATCGAACTGGTTGATCGCGCCGGACTGGTAGTAGACGTAGTTGAGCAGCGCCTCCATCCCCGTGTAGCCCGTGGGAGCGCGGCGTCCCGTCCCCCAGCAGGAGAGCGTCTTCTCGTCGCAGCTGCGCGCCGCGCGAGCGTCCTCCTCGACGACCCGCCGCGGATCGTCGAGGTCGGTGACGAAGTCGGCAAGCACCTCCGATGTGAGCGGTGCGTTTCGACCTGCCCGGGCGAGGTCGCGAATCTCCTCGCGGCCCTCCACCAATGCGGCCCGGCCCGGCACCGCTGCACGGCCGAGCGCGACGATCGCATCCTCGCCCGCGCGGTTGAAGCCGGGAAGTCGCGCCGAGAGCTGATCGAGCTGCGGCGCCGCTGTGCGCAGGCTTGCGAGCAGCGGCGTCCCCGCCCGCGCGGTCTCGCCGAGCTCACCCAGCGTCGGGCGAAGCTCGGCAAGGAAGTCGTCGAGCCGATCGACGTCGGTCGAAAGGTCGGCGCGGCGCGAGGCCGCGGCCTCGGTGGCGTCGCGGCCCTCGGCGATTGCCGCGAAGAAGTCGTCGCGGCGCCCGGCAAGCGTCGAGACGACGCGCTCGGCATTGACGTTGAGCCGGTCGAGCTCGCGGCGCTGGCCGGCGAGGATCTTCGTCACCTCGCGGAAGTCGGTCAGCGCCGGCACCGCGAGGCGAATCGACTCGTTCAGGTTCTCCTGATTGGAGGCGAGCGCGGTGCCCAGCTCGTTGACGATCAGCCGCAGACGCTCGCGGTAGGGCTCGCGGAAGGTGTTGAACAGCAGGTCGTTCTGGATCGACTGCTCGACCCGCTCGGCCGGGATCAACCCGCCCTCGGGCAGCGGATCGCCCTTCGGCGTGCAGTCGATGAAGAACTCGGCGATCAGCGACTGCGGCTCGGTCGCACAGCTCGTGCGCTCGCCGAGTTCGGCGAGATCGCCGCTGAGCTCGATCGTCACCTCGGCCCGCTTCGCCTCGTTGATGTCGATCCCGGTGACGATCCCGGTCCGCACGCCGGCAACGCGCACGTCGGAACCCTTGAAGATGCCGAAAGCGTTCAGCAGCTCGATCCGATAGCTGCGGGTGTCGTCGGCGCCCGCCCCTGCAGTGAGCAGCCCGGCCAGCGCAGCGCCGGCGAGAGCGACGATCAGGAGGATCCGCCTCACGGCCCCACCGGGACCTGGCTCGGATCGCAGTCGAGCTGACCCTCGTCGGTGAACGGAGTCGAGCCGTCCCCGGGGTCGCGCTCCAGTGCCCCGGGGCAGCGCTTCGTATTGCCGACGTCGAGCAGCGGCCCGCTGCCACCGGCGCCGAAGAGGTCGGTCGGGTCGACCGGCGAGAGCAGGTCGGGCAGGCCGTTCGATGAGCTCAAGCTGAAGCTGTTGAAGGTGCCGGCGATGCGGCCGATGCCGCCGCTCGCGTCGAGCGTGCCGCTGGTCGAGAAGTCGTCGAACCACCCGACGAGCTCCGGCGTGTAGGGCCGAAAATGGGAGAGGATCGGCATCGAGTTGCGCAGCGCGCACGTCGTCTCGCCGAGCGAGCCCTGGGTGAAGTCGTCGTCGGCGGCCTGCTCGTAGTCGGAGGCCGGGCTATCGCCGCATTCGGGCCGGCCTTCGCCGAGCGCTACATCGGCCAGCGGGACCGCGAGGCGGGTCAACTCGACGAGGTCGTTGTCGGCGCCGCCGCGGCGAATCACCTGGTCGAGGTCGCGAATCGTCGGCACCGCTCCGCGCGCAGCGGCGCGGAACTCGGTGAAGAACGGGCCGAGGCGGTCGGCGACCGGGCCGGTGGCGACGATCAGCGGCTCGAGGTCGTCGGCGGCCGCCCGCAGGTTGACGAAGGTCGTGTTCGACTCGCGGAGGAAGTTCGGCAGTTTCTCGATCGCCGACGTGAGCGCGGCCCGCTGGCGGCCGATCGCCCCTGTCGCCGTGTTCAGGTTCGCGACCAGCTCGGAGATCTCGGGGGCACGGTCGGCGAGCGCGCCGGAGAGCTCGGAGCTGTCGACGAGCAGCCGCCGGACCGCCTCACGGTCAGAGTTGAGCTGGCTCAGCACCCGGCGCGACGTTGAGAGCAGCGGATTGAAGTAGCGAAGACCACGGTTCGCCTCCGGGGAGAGGCCGCGGCCGGCTCGCTCCAACCCCGTCAGCACCCGCTGGAGGTCGCCCACGGTCCGCGAGTCGAGAGTGTTGAAGAGCTCGTCGAGGTCGACCTCGGAGACCGTCTCGGATTCGTCGAGCGTGCTGCCGTCTTCGATCTCCTCGCCGCTGCCCTCGGCCGGCAGGGTCAGCTCGACCCGGCGGTTGGCGATCCCGGCGAGCGAGGTCGAGCGGACGGTGGCGACGGTGCCGCGCTCGAGCGGTGCGAAGGGCTCGTCGACGCTGAAGGTGATCAGCGCCCGGTTGTCGTCGGAGAGCTCGACCTGCTCGACCGAGCCCGCTTGCACTCCGCCGACGACGACAAGTTCGCCGCCGAGGAGCTGGCTCGCGTTGCGAAACTCCGCCGTGACCCTGTAATCCTCGTCGTCGCCGCCACCTAGCACGATTGCGAACGCGACCGCGACGAGCACGAGCGCGCCTAGGCCGAGCAGTCTCGCGACTAGACGAATGATTCCCTATCCACCCCCTGCGGATGACGGCGCATGCCCTCGCTGGATCGCCACCCACGCCCGTGCGGGCACGTCGATCGGGAATCAGTCGTCTGCTGAATTCGCATCGCTCCCTGGGTGCGGACCCTAGACGGGCGGTACCGAGATTGCGCCGGTCGGAAGCGGTTTTAAGACCTAGCCGCCGGGAAGTGGCGACTGCGCGAGGATGAGGAACCAGAGGAGCGCCGCGATCCCCGCCATCACCGCACTGGCGACGAGAACGAGGTCGAGGACGGTGGCGCGCTGGGCGTGGCGCTCGTCGCGCATCGATTCGAGCCAGGGCAGCGGGATCTTTGCGCCGGCCGGGTTCTCGTCCTCTCCCTGGATGTGCAGAAAGCGGCGGTTGAGCAACGAGAGGATCTTGGCGACGGCGATAACCGAGATGACGATGCCGACGAAAACGACGAAGTAGGCCCACAACTTCGGCTCCTGCGTGCCGACGAGCTGTGAGCCGATCCAGAGCCAGCCGAGCGGGATCACCGTCCAGAGCGAGAACGCTCCGAGCAGCATGATCGCGATCAGCAGACCGGATTCGAACCGGCGGGCCATCTCATGCAGATGAGATTGAGCCGAACCGGACGCGAAGCGGAGGATTCGGTGAATTCATTGCCTGAGGCTAGATGATTGATTCCCAATCGGCGTGTGCGCGGGGATGGGGAATCAATCACCTAGCCGAGCTGCGAGACCAGCTCGGGCTCCGGAGCGTCCGCCGGATGCTCGCGCTCGGCCGCAGAGATGTCCTCGCGTCTGGCGACGCGGCCGACTCCCCAGCAGACGACGAGGACGAAGCCGATGTAGAGGGCGAGAACGAAGGTCGACGCCGCAGTCCAAAGCGCACCGGAGTCTCGGGTGACCTCGCGCTGGAGGATCTCCTTCTCGGGCACGACCGCGCGGGTGAACGTCGGGCTCGCGGGGACCTCGGCGGCCGGGATCGCCGAGTCCTCGGGCAAGAAGACCGGGATTCCTCCCATAGCATTGCCGTCGTGGACGCGAATCAACGACTTCCACTCGCCGGACACCGGGATCGGCGCATCCGAGCGCCAGACGCCGGGCTCGACCTCGGTCAGGGGCTCGACCCCGAGCCCGCCGCCCTGCCATGCGGTCACATTGGCCCAGGTCGCGTCCTCGGCGAGCGAGCTGGGCTGGAAGCGGGCCTCGACGATCACCTCGCGCGGTGAGGCCGACGTCTCGGTCAGCGTGACCCGGGCCTCGCCCGAGGGGACAGTTGTCGAGAGCCCGAAAGCAGCGGCGATTCCGAGCGCGAGCAGTGAACTGGCAGCGGCCACTCGAGTGACCCGCGGAGCCGGCATCACGCCTCGCAGCCCGGACGAGAGCAGGGCGCCGAGCACGCCACCGGCTAGGCCGCCGACAAGGGCGAAAATCGCGCCCTCGGGCAGCAGCGATGGCTGCCAGGGGATCGGCATCACGAGCTGCGACCAGGCCCACTCGCCGGCGAAGCCTGCGGTGCCACAAAGCGCGCCGGCGACGACGCCAATCGTCAGCGGTGAGCGCGATGCGAGCGCCAGAGCGACGACTTCGACGCAGATCGCCTCGACCAGGAAGAGCGGCATCGCCGGCGCGGTCTCACCGAGGATCGGGCCGACGATGATCGTCAGGACGACGCGGACGACGCAGTAGAAGGCAAGCGCCGCGAGTGCACCGCCCTTGCCCGCCCAGAGGCGGGTCGCGACGAGGCCGAGGCCGGCGCCGAAGGCGAGCAGCAGCGGCTGGAAGACGGCGGCGAACTGCGGCACGCCGAAGTCGAACTCCATCGCGAAGACGTCGACCGCAATCAGGATCCCGCCACCGAGCGAGACCCGGCGCACCCAAAGGGCGATCTGCTCGATCCGCGAGCGCTCGGCACGAGCGCCTTCGCCGCGCTGCGCTCGCTGCCACTTCAGGCCCTCGGCCAGCAGCAGCGCCTGGCCGATCAGGGTGATCACGGCGCCGCCGATCATCATCAAATGGGTCGGACCCCAGAGGGTGACGTCCTGGCCGAAGATCCGGTGCCAGACGTCGTCGAGCGGGAAGCCGGCGAGCCCGAAAGCGGCAGAGAAGGCGATCACGATGCCGCCGACCGGGGCGTACCAGCCCTTGGCGATCCGCACCGCCGCCGGGCCGGGCTTGTCACCCGGGCGCGGCAGCGCGATCGCGAGCCACCCGGCGCAGAGCATGCCGATCAGGCCGAAGAGGATCGGGTAGTGGGCGAGGTTGGCGAGCGGGCCATCGTCGCGTCCGGTGTCGATGTGGATCGAGACGTCCCAGTAGACGCCGAACACCGCCGTCAACAGCGAGGCGACGAGAACGACCGAAGGCAGCGCCGCCCAGTAGGGAAGGCCGAGGATTCTTCCGGCCATGTCGGCAGCTCGGGCGAGCACCGTCGACTTGCCTGCACGGTGGCGCATCAGCGCGAACGCGACGCCGCCAAGGATCGCCGAGACCATCACGGTCGCGATCACCACCTGGCCGATCGCGGCTCCACCCGCGGAGGGCGCAGAAGCGCCCGCCTGAGCGATTGGTGCGATCAGGTCCATCTCAATCCTTCCCTTGCTTGCACGGCTGGATCAACACCTGCACCTAGTTATGTTACACCGATTGATGACACATTAAACGTCGTAACATGACTTATGTGAGCGATGTCACCGAAGATGCGCTGACGATCGACCAGCTTGCCCAGCGAGTCGGGATGACCGTGCGCAACATCCGCGCCCACCAATCGCGCGGCCTGCTGCCCCCGCCCAATGTCAAGGGTCGAACCGGCTTCTACGGCGCCGAGCACATCGCTCGGGTCGAGTTGATCAAGGAGATGCAGGCGGACGGCTTCAACCTCGAGTCGATCAAGCGGCTGCTCGAGGGGGCCAATGGCTCGAGCGCCGAGGTTCTTCGCTTCACCCGCGCCCTGCGCGAGCCATTCGCCTACGAGACGCCCGAGATCGTCACGATCGACGAGCTCACCGAGCGCTGGCAGACGGCCGACCCGGCGCTGATCCGCAAGGCCGAGAAGGTCGGCATCCTGCGCCCGCTCGGCGACGGCCGCTTCGAGGAGATGAGCCCGCGGATCGGCAAAGCGGCGGCCGAGCTTGCCGAACTCGGCGTTCCCGCCGATACGGCGCTCGTCGTCGCCGAGAAGCTGCGTCGCCACGCCGACGGCGTCGCCAAGGAATTCGTCAAGCTCTTCCTCAAGCAGGTCTGGGAGCCGTTCGTCGAGGCCGGCCAGCCGGAGGAGCGCTGGCCCGAGATCCTCGAGGCGCTCGAGCGGTTGCGGCCGCTGGCGGGGGAGGCATTGACCGGAATGTTCGGGCTGGCGATGACGGATGCGGTCGAGGCGGCTTTTGGGCGGGAGATAGAGAAGGCACGGAATTAGGGATTGGGGCGTTCTCCGCGCGTGGGGCCCGGGGTCGCGGTGCCCCCCCTCCCGCTCGTCCGGTCGCTACGCGACCGGCCGCAAAACGCGGGAGCGGGGCACCCCGCCCCCGGACTTCACAGCATTTCCCAGCTCCCGGATCGTTTGGTTGCAGGTGGTAGGGGTTTCTATTGGGGCCATGTGGCCGATGCCGGGGAGCTTGACCAGCTCGATCGGCTTGGGGAGGGACTCGAAGAGCTTCATTGCGTGCGGCAGTGGGGTCATCTTGTCGGCGCGGCCGGCGATTACGACGGTGGGCGTGTCGAGCGATTCGACCGATTTCCAGAGGTCCATGCGGGCCATCGTCGCGCCGGCCTTCGAGCGCGCCTTCGGGTTGCAGGTGAGCGCCATCCGGCGGACGAAGGCGACCCGGGCGGGGCTCGCGTCGGGGTTCATCGCGACGTAGCGAACGGCGGCGTCGCCGATCGGCGACGGCGTAGCCGGGATCGGCAGCGCGGCGGTCATCATCAGACGGCCGATCGGGTCGCGCAGACCGGTCAGCCGCTCGGGGGTCCGCAGGATCACCGACTCGGTAATCAGGTCGCCAAGGCCGGTGTTGAAGAGCAGCGCGCCGCTGAGGCGATTAGCGACCTTGTCCGGGTTGTCGCCCGCCCAGGCGGCGATCGTCATCGCGCCCATCGAGTGACCGGCGACGAGCGCTCGCTCACCAACGGGCACGAAGGCGTCGAGGATCGTGCCGAAATCGGCCGAGAAAGCACCGAACGAGTAGTCGTCGGCCTCGGCGCTCTTTCCGTGGCCGCGCTGGTCGTAGGCGATCACGCGGAAATCGCCGGCGAGCTCGTCGATCTGGTAGCGCCAGAACTCGATTGCGCACATCCAACCGTGTGCGAGGATCAGCTTCGGCGCGTCGGCGGGCCCGAACGCCTCGGCGTGAAGCTCGGTGCCGTCGGCGGCGGCGACGGCCAGCTCCTCGCCGCCGAGCGGGCGGCGCAATCGCTCGTTCTCGGGATCGGCAGCGATCGAGGCGAGCAGGCGCTTCTGCGCGATCGCGCCCGCTGTCGCGAAGCCGGCGGCAGCGGTGAGCCCGGCGAGCGCCCTACGCCGCATCGGCACTCATCCGGTTGATGACCAGCTCGCGCATGTCCTCGGGGTCGAGATCGGCCGCGTCGGTTTGGTCGATGAACTCGGAGAGCAGGCGGGCGATCCTGATCGGGTCCTCCATCTGCGGAAAGTGGCCGGTGCCCGGAAGGATCTCGAGCCGGCTGCCCGGCATCGCCTCGTGGGCGAGTTCGGCGTGGTCGGCAGGGATGATCCGGTCCTTCTCGCCGTGGATCACCATCGATGGCATGCGCTCGGCGAGGTAGAGGCGATCGAGCGCGGAGATCCGCTGCCCCATCGGGTCGATCACGGCGCGGATCGTGTGCAGGAAGGCGGCCCGCGTCTCAGCGTCGTTGAGCGAGGCGTAGCCGCGCGCACCCTCGGCGATGTCGGGCCCGGCCTGCAAGCCGACCTTGCCGAGCGCGCGGCTGAGCGCCGCGCCGACCTCGAGCAGGCGCGTGTGGGTGATCAGCGGCAGGACGATCTCCGATCCCGGCAGGCTCGCCGCGCGCAGTATCGGATGGACCTCACGGGCGATGCCGCCACTCGAGACGAGGACGAGGCGGCCGCAGCGCTCGGGGAACTGGTAGGCGAGCTGCATCGCGATGCCGCCGCCGAGCGAGTGCCCGACGACCGTCGCGGGCTCGGCGGCGAGGCCGATCAGCAGGTCGCGGATCCCAGATGCGTAGGCGCCGAGCGAGTAGTCGCCGCGGGGCTTCGCCGACTCGCCGTGGCCGAGCAGGTCGGGGGCGAAGACGGTGTAGCGCTCCGAGAGAGCGTCCATCACCGGAACCCATTGCGCCGAGTTGCCCGTGATCCCGTGGATCAGGACGACCAGCGGGCCGCTCCCGGCGAGCCGGAAGCAGACCTGGTGGCCGTGAATCGGCACCGAGTGCAGCTCAGAAGGATCGCTCTGCTCAGCGAGCGTGTCCAGCGCCGTTGGGTCGACTGTCTTCGTCGTGGCCAAGTTTCTCCCTCGTTCGATGTTACATCGATCCGTGTAAGCTTCTGTCCTCTCACCTACCCCAGCCCGCCCCGGAGGGAACATCAGCATGGCAACGTCCGCAGAGGAACTTATCGACCAGGCGACCGCCGGAAGCAGCGAAGGAGAAGGCACGAGCGCCGACTCGACCCCGGCCTTCTCGATGACTCTGACCCAGGATCAGAAGGACATCCGCGACTGGGTCCACGGGTTCGCCGAGGGCGTCATGCGCCCCGCCGGCGCCGAGTGGGACGAGCGCGAAGAGACGCCCTGGCCGGTGATCCAGGAGGCGGCGAAGATCGGCCTCTACGGCTACGAGGCGCTCGCCCAGTTCTGGTTCGACGAGTCGGGGCTGCAGATGCCGATCGTCAACGAGGAGCTGTTCTGGGGGGACGCGGGGATCGGGATGTCGATCATGGGCACCTCGCTCGCGGTCGCGGCGATCTTCGGCCAGGCGACGCCCGACCAGATGGCGGAATGGATCCCGCGCTGCTTCGGCGACCAGGACGAGCCCAAGGTCGCCTCGTTCTGCTCGTCCGAGCCCGACGCCGGCTCCGACGTTTCGGCGATGCGGACGACCGCCAAGTACGACGAGACCAAGGACGAGTGGGTGCTGAACGGCCAAAAGGCCTGGGCGACGAACGGAGGGATCGCCGACGTTCACGTCGTCACCGCCGCCGTCGACCGCGAGCTCGGCTCGCGCGGCCAGGCCGCCTTCCTCGTCTCGATCGAGAACGACGGGATCGAGCAGGGCGCGAAGGTGAAGAAGCACGGCATCCGCGCGTCGCACACGGCCGACGTCCACCTCGACGACTGCCGGATCCCGGGCTCGCAGCTGCTCGGCGGCAAGGAGAAGCTCGACGAGCGCCTCGCCCGCGTCCGCGAGGGCAAGAAGTCGAAGTCTCAAGCGGCGATGCAGACGTTCGAGATGAGTCGGCCGACCGTCGGCGCGCAGGCGATCGGGATCGCCCGCGCCGCGTATGAGTACTCGCTCGACTACGCCAAGGAGCGCGTCCAGTTCGGCAAGCCGATCGTCGAGAACCAGGCGATCGCTTTCACGCTCGCCGACATAAAGATGGAGATCGACGCCGCCCGGCTGCTCGTCTGGAGGGCGGTGTGGATGGGGCGCAACCAGATCCCGTTCTTGAACGCCGAGGGCTCGATGTCGAAGCTGAAGGCCGGTGACGTCGCCACCTGGGCGACCGAGCGCGCGATCCAGATCCTCGGCGGCAACGGCTACACCCGCGAATACCCGGTCGAGCGCTTCCACCGCGACGCCAAGATCTTTCAGATCTTCGAGGGCACGGCCGAGATCCAGCGCCTGGTCATCTCGCGCGCGATCTCAGGCCATCACATCAAGTAATCGTCAACCGCCAACCGGGGACTGACTTCAGTCCGTCCCCACAAGGAGGCGCAAAGTCAATGGAAGGCCAGGCAGACACCCCGGAGATCGACACCTCACAGGTCGACCCCGAAGAGTTCGCAAAGAACATCTCGAGCGTCCCCGATGAGCAGCTCGCCGAGGCGATGTCGGGCGAGCTGCGGCCGACGATCTTGAACGAGGTGTTCAGCCGGATGGAGGAGCACTTCCACGCCGACAAGGCTCAGAACACGAACGCGGTCATCCACTGGAAGATCAGCGGCGGACCGGAGGGCGCCGAGGAAGACCGCTACGAGGTCGTCATTCGCGACGGCTCGCTCTCCTGGAACACCGAGTCCGCAGAGGAGCCGAGGCTGACGTTCAAGATGGACGGCGTCACCTTTCTCAAGCTCGTCACCGGCAACGCCTCCGGGCCGATGCTATTCATGAGCGGCAAGTTGAAGATCGAGGGCGACATGATGTTCGCCCCGCAGGTACAGAGCCTGTTCAAGATCCCGGGCTAGCCGACGAAGCTCAGCCGGAGTCCCACTGCCAGGAGCCGAGCATTTCCTCGAGCGCCGGCAGATATTCGTCGAACTGACGATTCTCAAGCCCGCCGTATGTGAGGGCGTATGCCGTGTCGTCGCGGATCGCGTAGATCTGGCGTTGGCGCGCCTCGCCGACGGGAGAGTCGGCTACCTGCTCGTAGTAGGCGGCGGGCTCCCCGCCGAGCTCGATCTCCTCGACGCTCGAGTCGTCGAACGAGATCGATCCGCCGCCGGCGCCCGGCGGCAGTGCCCCGGCCTGGATCGCGGTCTTCAGGTTGACATTGGCGAGCCGGACCGGGTCCGTCTCCCCGCCAGCCGGCGTAATCACGATCGTCAGGTTGGGCGCGAAATCGCCGTCGGCATCGGTGGCGGAGACCACAGCGTCGATCGTGATCTGCTCAACGGCCGGATCGTCGATCCCGAGATCGCCGATCGACGCGGCATCCTCGGTGGTGTCGGCCCACTCGTCGGCGATCTCGATCGTGTAGCCGGCGCCGTCGAGGGTGCCGCCCGTCTCGACCGTGGTGATCCCGCAGCCTGCCAGCGTGAGGACGACGATCAAGGCCGGCAGGAAGGGTCGCACGAGCCAAACTTAAGCGGCCCTGGGCCGGCGCGCGCAAGAAGACGAGCTTCTGGCGCAGTTCCGTCGCAAAGAACTAGCCAAACTCTCTGATGGGGTCTGACCCCCTTTATGTGCAGTTTCGTGACAGTTCAGGCGACGCCCAGACGGCGGGCCTGGGCGAGGGCTTGTTCGCGGACCTCGTCGGCGCCATCGACGACGCCGCCGCGCATCAGGACGCGGCCGGCGACGACGGTGGTGTCGACGACCGAGCCCGAGGCGGCGTAGACGAGGTTCGGGATCAGCTCGCCGGGGGTCAGCTCCGGAGAGTCGGCGCGGACGAGCAGGAAGTCGGCGGGCTCGCCCGCGGCGAACAAGGTGCCAGGCACTTCGGTGCCTGGTACCTCAGGTACCAGGTACCCGCCGGTGGCGAGGAGCGGCGAACGCATGCCCGTTGCGATCGCCCAGGTCTCCTCGGCGGTGACCGCGGCCGGGTTGCCGGCGGCATGTTTCTGGATCAGCGCGAAGTGCTTCGCGTCGGCGAGCAGGTCGAGCGAGTTGTTCGAGCCGGCGCCGTCGGTGCCTAGTCCGACCCGAACTCCGCGCTGCCGCGCCTCGAGGTAGGGGAACGGACCGCCGACCGCGAGCTTCATGTTGGCCACGGGGTTGGTGACGACAGTCACCCCGCGCTCGGCAATGAGGTCGAGCTCCGCCTCGTCGACCCAGACTCCGTGAGCGAGCACAGTTCGCGGCCCGAGCAGGCCGAGGCCGTCGAGATAGGGCACCGGTCGAACACCGTTCTGGGCGACGCACTCGGCGACCTCGCTCTCGGTCTCGGAGAGGTGAATGTGGACGGGGAGCTCGCGCTCGGCGGCGGTCTCGGCCACCCATCCCAGACCCTCGGCGCTGACCGTGTAGATCGCGTGCGGCGCAAGCGCACCGGAGATCCGCTCGGGAGCGCTCGTCGCGGCGACCTCGTCGAGGATCGCCCGTGCCGCCTCGCGCAGGCCGCCCGATCCGACGTCGCCGCGATCGATCAGCGGCGCCCCGATCACCGCGCGGATGCCGGCGTCGGCGACCGCCCTCGCTGTCTCCCCCGCGCGCCAGTACATGTCCCAGAAGGCGATGGTCCCTGTCCTGATCATCTCGACGCAGGCAAGCCGGGTTCCCCAGTAGACGTCCTCGTCGGTCAGCTTCGCCTCCGCCGGCCAGATCCGCTGCTCGAGCCACTCGATCAGCGGCATGTCGTCGCCGTAGCCGCGAAAGAGCGTCATCGCCGCGTGGGTGTGGCCGTTGACCAGGCCGCGGACGAGCGCGGTGCCGGCGCCGTCGAGGACCTGGTCGCCGGCGGCCGGCCGGATGTCGGGCCCGATCTCGGCGATCCGCCCGTGCTCGACCCGCAACCCGATCGCCAGCCCGCCGACCAGCGAGCCGGTGACGGCGAGGCTCATCGCGGTCGCTGTTGCGGGGGCGGCGGCGGCCCGGCCAGCGCCGGCACGACCTGCGCCAGCGCGTGTTGCGCACGCTCACGGTTTGCGGCGCGGCCCGCCTCGTACTCGGTGATCGAGAGCGGTGCCCGCGCGACTCCGTTGGCGAGATTGTCGATGCTGCAGACCGCGGCGTAGCGCAGCCCGACCTCTGCCGCGATAACCGACTCGGAGGCAATCGTCATCCCGACGAGGTCGGCATCGCGGGCGATTATCCGCACCTCGGCGGGCGTCTCGAAGCGCGGGCCCTCGGCCTGCCAGTAGACGCCGCCGTCGCGGACCGGCAGCCCGGCGGCTGCGAACGCGTCGAGCAGGACTCCGCGCCACTCGAGGTCGAAGCCCGGGACCCGGTGCCCCTTGGCGTCGTCGTGAATAGTCGCCCTCACGGCCAGTGAGATGAAGTCGGCCGGGGCGACGAACGCGCCCACGCGAAGGTCCGCTCGCAACGATCCGGCCGAGCCGATCGCGAGAACGCGGTCGCATCCGGCCTCGCGAAGCGCGGACATATGCGCCGCGTGATCGATCGCATGCGGCGCCGCGTAGGCGTCGAGGCCATGGCGCGGCAGATAGACGAACGAACCGCCGTCGAGCACCGAGACCTGGCCAAACGGCGTCTCGACCTCAACCCGCCGGGCGTTCGCCGCGAACGGCGTCCCAATCAGCGTGTGGCCTGCGACAACCGCGAGTCTCGACATCTCCCGGCAGCATAAGCTCGCACCATGCCCGGCGAACAAGCGACTCTTTACGGGCTCGCGCTATCGCACCCGAGCCATGCCGTCCGGTTGATGCTCGATCGCAAGGGCATCGAGCACGAGTTCAAGGAACTGCTGCCCGGATTCCATCCGGTCCAGCTCCGCATCGCCGGCTTCCGCGAGCCGACGGTGCCGGCGTTGAAGATCGACGGGTGCCGGCTTCAGCGTTCCCGCACGATCTCGATCGAGCTCGACCAGATCTGCCCGGAGCCGCCGCTATTCCCCGCCGACCCGGTCGAGCGAGTTGCCGTCGAAAACGCCGAGCGCTGGGGCGAGCAGGAGCTGCAGCCCGTTCCGCGCCGGATCCTACGCTGGGGAGCGAGCGACCGCCAGCAGATCCGCCGCTGGCTTGGCGAGACCGCCGGGTTGCTCGCGCCCGGGCTGCTCGGGCGGCTGAACACTCCGATCGCAAAGCGCTTCGCAGCGATCGCCGGCGCCGATGAAGCGGCGGTTCGGGCCGATCTCGAGAAGCTGCCCGGCCAGCTCGACCGGGTCGATGAGCTGATTGCCGCAGGGACCATCGGCGGGCCCGATCCGAACGCCGCCGACTTTCAGATCGGGACGACAATGCGGACGATCCTGCGCTTCGCCGATCTCCGCCCGGTGGTCGAGGGCCGCCCCGCTGCCGAGCTCGGCGAGCGCATCCTTCCCGATTATGGCTTCGGTGTCCCGGCCTTCCTCCCGCCCGAATGGCTCGCTGCGCTTCGCTCCTGACCCTCCGATGCGGACTACTCGGAAGCAGCAGCTTGTCCACCGTGTACGAACTTTGTCCAAAACGCTAAAGCGCCCGGCCGACGTGCCGATAGACGCTTGATGGAGACGAGAGTTGAACGTGTGGTGCTTGAAACCCCCCGGCATCGCATAATCGGTGACCTCCACCTACCCCGTGAGGGTTACCGGTCTCGACTCTCGGACTTCCTCAATCGAGGGGATCTCGAGTTCATCCCCCTCGTCAACGCCGAGATCTCCTCGGCGAACGGGGGCGCGGCGGAGTCGCGTCCCTTTCTGGCCGTGGCCTCTGGTCACGTCCAGCTCGCCTACCCCTACGAGGAAGCCCAATAGGGCTGCTTCGTGTGGCTTCCGGGGTCCCAGGGATGGGGCCTCGGAGTCATGCCTCAAAACCGCCGGTACCTGGCACCTGGGGTGCCAGGTACCCTCGGTGCCAGGTACCTCGGTGCCACGTTCGAGTGGGATACGGCCTGCCCCTCGGAGCAGTGGCGCCGCCGCCGATGTCCGCGCCGAAGTCGTCGCCGCCAACCAACATTGTCGGCAAGGACCGCGACATCGGCTACGGCATCTCGGTCCGGATCGCATGCCGAAGCGCGGCGGCTGGCGCTGCCCGGCGGCGGCTCGGACGAGAGGTCCGAGAAGCGCTCAGCCGATCCGGTCGCCGAGCGCGACGTCGTCGCGGTCGACGTTGAGCAGCGCGACACCCTGATCGCCGCCTAGCGCGCCGAGTACGAGCACCTCGGACGAGAACGGCCCGATACGGCGCGGCGGGAAGTTGACGACGGCGATGACGAGGCGCCCCTCGAGCTCGGATTGCGAGTAGTTCCTGATCTGGGCCGAGGAGCGCTTCGTCCCGATCTCGGGCCCGAAATCGATCTCGAGCTTCCAGGCCGGGACGCGCGCCTCGGGGAACTCCTCGACGCCGACAATACGGCCGACGCGCATGTCGACGTCGAGAAACTGATCGAGGAAGATCCGGGGACGGACGGGCTCGACGGCGCTCATCTCATGCAGATGAGATCGTGCCGAACCTGGGCGCGTCCCCCTTGTCGGGAGGATTCGGCGATTTCACGGCGTGAGGACGATCTTCAGCGCCTCGCGGCGGTCATAGAGCGCGTAGGCCTCGGGAGCATCGTCGAGCGCCATCCGGTGTGTGACCAGCGGCCCCGGGTCGAGCTCGCCCGAGGAGAGGCGCTCGAGCACGGGGTCTAGGTGCGCGATCACATTTGCGTGGCCAGTCTTCAGCGTCAGCGCCTTGAGCCAGACGACGCCCATGTGGAGCTCGATCGGCTCGGCGTAGACGCCGATCGCGAAGACGGTGCCGGTCTTGCGGGTCATCTTGCAGGCCATGTCGAGCGCCCTCGGGTCTCCGACGGCGTCGATCGCGACGTCGACCCCCCGCTTCTCGGTCACCCCCTTGACAGCCGCGCGCGGGTCCTCCTCGGTCAGGTGGACCGGTGTGGCGCCGAATGAGCGCGCCAGCTCAAGCCGCTCGCCGACGGTGTCGACCGCGATCACCTGCTCGGCGCCGGCGGCCTTCGCGGCCTGGACTGCGCAGAGCCCGACCGGGCCGAGCCCGAGCACGGCAACGCTCGAGCCGACGCCGACGCCGGTCTCGAGAATCGCGTGATAGGCGGTTCCCATCACGTCGCCGGCGAACAGGGCGATCTCGTCGCTCATCCCCTCGGGGATCGGGCGCAGGGTCATGTTCGCGGTCGGCACCAGCAGCGACTCCGCCTGTGAGCCCTGCAGCGAGCCGAGCAGCTCACCGTGACCAAAGGTGCGGCCGCGATCGCATTTATGGAAGTCGCCGCGATCGCAGAAGAAGCAATCGCCGCAGGCGGTCCCATAGGCGCCGAGCACTCGGTCGCCTGGAGCCACCCTCGTCACGTCGTCGCCGACCTCGACCACGGTACCGACGTACTCGTGGCCGATCGTGAAGCCGGGCTCGATCGCAACCCGGCCGTGGTAAATATGCAGATCGGAGCCACAGATGCCGCTCGCATCGACGCGGACGATCGCCTCGTCGGACGAGCCGATCTCAGGCTCGGGTTTCTCCTCGACCCGGACCTCTCCGGGGGCCTGGAAGGTGACCGCTCGCATCTGTGGCGGAGCCTATGCGAAGGTGGGCGCGCTTATAGGGAACTTCGAAAGCGAGGAAGAGATGGCAGCGAAGTCGGGAACGGTTCTGATCACGGGGTGCTCGTCGGGCATCGGTCACGCAACGGCGCTTCGTCTGGCGAAGAGCGGCTGGAGCGTCTACGCGACCGCCCGCCGTCTTGAGTCGATAGCCGACCTCGGTGACGCAGGCTGCAAGACGCTCGCCCTCGACGTAACCGACGAGAACTCGATGGTCGCTGCGGTCGCAGCGGTCGAGGAGGCGGAGGGCGCCGTCGGCGCGCTCGTCAACAACGCCGGCTACAGCCAGTCGGGCGCGGTCGAGTCGATCCCGATGGAAGCGATCCGCCGCCAGTTCGAGACAAACGTCCTCGGCCTGATCCGGATGAGCCAGCTCGTGATGCCGGGGATGCGGCGAGCGGGTGACGGGCGGATCGTCAACATAAGCTCGATCGGCGGCAAGGTCGTCTTCCCGGGCGGCGGCATCTACCACGCGACCAAGCACGCGGTCGAGGCGATCTCCGACGCGATGCGCTACGAGTCGGCGGGTTTCGGGATCCAGGTGGTCTGCGTCGAACCCGGGCTGATCAAGACGGGCTTCGGCGACACCGCGGTCGGCTCGATCGCGGGGGATCTCGATGTCGAGGGCCCGTACGCGAAGTTCAACCAGCAGGTGGCGAGGATCACCGCCGGCGCCTACGAGGGCGGCCTATCGAAGCTCGGCGGCGGACCGGACTCGGTGGCGAAGGTGATCGAGAAGGCGCTCAGCGCGCGCAGCCCGAGGACGCGCTACCGGGTGACGCCGTCGGCGAAGCTGGTCCTCGGCCAGCGCAAGATCGTCAGCGACCGGATCTGGGACCGGCTGATGAGCGCGCAGTACCCGCGGCCCGGCGCGTAGGTGGATGGAGGCGCAGCCGACGGGCGTACCCGCCGGCTGCCCAGCCCCACCTCACGAACGAGTCAGACGGTGCCTCTATTACCTGCGGAGATCCGCGGCCAGATCAGCAATACGAGCCCGATCAGGATGCAGACGATTCCGAGGGCGTAATGGACGAGGATCGCAAGAACGATCCCGACGATGATCAGCAGCAGTGGTAGTTCCATATTCATGGCGAGGTGCATACCCGCAAGTTGCCCACCGCACACATCGTGGCGTTGTAGTAGGCGCAGCCGACCTGAGTCCGTAGGGATGAGGGCGCCATCAGACGCCGCTATCCCTCGGAGCCGTGGCTCGGTACTCGTGGCTCGGTACTACTTGACCGTCACGTCGGCGGACACAGCCTTCTTGCAGATGTGGCGGTGGTTCGAGTTCTTGCGAAGCACCTTCTTACCTGCCTGCGCGAAGTAGGTTCCGGCGGGAAAGCTCGCCTGCCTGATCTCCCATGCGCCGGCCGAGTCTGTTTGGTCGGTTGCTACTGCGCTGCTGGATCCGTCCTGCGCCCGCAGCCGAAGGTTGACCTTTCTGTCGGTCTTGCAGCTCGCCTTCGCCGAATCGACGATGCCAGAAAAGATCGCAGGATCCGTAGCTGGATCCTTGCCTTCCTTCTTGTACTTGGCTGTGACCGTGGAGTCGTATTTGACGTTGTGCCCGGCAGCCCCGGCTACGAAGACCAGGCTCATAAGCGCAACGGACGCCAGCATCAAAGTTCCGATTCGTTTCAAGATGATCTCCTCGTGTTGAGTTGGGGAAGCTCGCCCATCAAGCTCAGTGCTTCACACCGATTCCTCGCCCCGGAGCTTCCTACCCTGCGCGGCCTCAAGGCAAACCAGTCGCCTCGCCTCGCGCCTGCCCGAAGTGACAACTTTGCTTCCTCGTGTTGCAGGGCACGAGCGTCGGCGGACTAACCAGGTGGCGATCGCGGTAGGCTTCCGGCGCCATGAGCAACCCCGCGCCGGACTGGTATCCCAACCCCGACGACCCCACCCAGCTTCGCTACTGGGACGGAAATGCCTGGACGGAGAACAGGCATCCCGCTTCGGGGGCCGCCGAGCAGCCGCAGGTGGCCACGCAGCAGCAGGCGCCGGCGCAGGCCACCGCCCAGACCAGCGCGCACCAGGCCAAACAGTTCGACGAGTACGCCGAGATCGAAAGCGGCGACGCGTTCACCCGCCAGAACTCGCAGCTGCTCAAGATCGAGCTCTCCGAGACGACGGTTATGGCTCGCAACGGCGCGATGGTCGGCTACCAGGGCAACGTCAGCTTCGAGCACCAGGGCGGAGGCCTCGGCAGGTTCGTGAAGAAGGCCGCGACGGGCGAGCAGCTACGGCTGATGAAGGCGTCTGGCACCGGCGAGCTCTTCCTCGCCAACCAGGCGATGAAGGTCCACGTGATCTCGCTCGAGAACGAGACCATGACCGTAAACGGCCAGAACATCCTTGCCTTCCAGGAAGGGATCGACTGGAACGTGACTCGGACTAAGGGCGGAGCCGCGGGCGTGCTCGCGGGCGGGCTCTTCAACATCAGTCTTGCCGGAACCGGCCTCGTCGCGCTTTGCTCTGACGGGGATCCGATCAAGCTCGACGTCGGCGAGGCCGCGACGTTCGCCGACCCGCAGGCCGCGATCGCGTGGTCGGGCGGGGTGCAGACGCAACTCAAAACTGAGTTCCAGGCGAAGAGCCTGATCGGGATGGGCTCCGGCGAGAGCTTTCAGATCGGCTTCGTCGGTCAAGGCTGGGTCCTGATCCAGCCCAGCGAGGGCCGGCCGGTAGTCGCGACGGCCTGAGCCGGTGCCTCCGGGCTAGCGCCTGCCAAACCCGGTAAGAGAGGCGGTCCGCTGTTCGGCGAACCCGCCAATGACCGCGGGCTGGATAATCGGGATCATGGGAATCGCAGCCGGCGACACCGACGTCATCATCATCGGCCACGGTCTGGCCGGCCTTGTCGCCGCGCACGAGCTCGTCAAGGCGGGCAAGCGCGTCGTGATCGTCGACCAGGAAAACAAAGCCAACCGCGGCGGCCAGGCATTCTGGTCGCTGGGAGGTCTCTTCTTCGTCGACAGCCCTGAGCAGCGTCGCTTCGGCATCAAGGACTCCTACGAGCTTGCGTTGCAGGACTGGCTCGGCTCGGCCCAATTCGACCGCGAGCGCGATGACCACTGGCCGCGTCAATGGGCGGAGGCCTACGTCGCCTTCGCGGCGAGCGACAAGCGCCAGTACCTAAGCGAACTCGGGGTGAAGATGCTCCCCTTCGTCGGATGGGCTGAGCGCGGCGACGGTACAGCCACAGGTCACGGCAACTCGGTTCCGCGCTTTCACCTCACGTGGGGCACTGGTCCCGAGGTGGTGCGCGTCTTCCTCGAGCCAGTGGAAGCAGCGGAAAGTAGGGGTCAGGTGACCTTCCTACACCGCCACCAGGTCGACGACATCCTCGTTGAGGACGGGGCGGCGGTAGGTGTCCGGGGCACCATTCTCGATTCTTCCGATAAGCCGCGTGGCGTCCAGTCCTCACGCGAGAAGGCCAGCGAGTTCGAACTGCGCGCGCAGGCTGTCATCGTCACGTCGGGAGGCATCGGCCACAATCACGACCTGATCCGTCAGAGCTGGCCCGTCGACCGCCTTGGGGAGCCCCCTGAGCACATGATTCCCGGTGTTCCCGCTCACGTCGACGGCCGCATGCTCGCGATCAGCGAAGAGGCCGGCGCGAGCATCGTCAACCGCGACCGGATGTGGCACTACGTCGAGGGCATTCACAACTGGGACCCGATCGGGCCCGACCACGCCATTCGGATCATCCCTGGCCCATCATCGGTCTGGCTGGATGCCACCGGCAGGCGGCTCCCGGCGCCGAACTACCCCGGCTTCGACTCACTCGGCACGCTCGAGCACATCGGCTCGACCGGCTACGACTACACGTGGTTCGTGCTCGACGAGTCGATCATCGAAAAGGAGTTCGCGCTGTCGGGCTCAGAGCAGAACCCCGACATCACCGGCAAGGATCCGAAGTTCATGCTCAAGAGCCGGCTGGCCGGTGGCGCACCCGGTCCAGTGCGGAAGTTCGTAGAGCACGGCGTTGACTTCGTCACCGCCGACACCCTCGCCGAGCTGGTCTCGAAGATGAACGAGATAGGTCGCGGCCCCGAGCTGGACCACGACACGGTCAAAAAGGAGATCACGGCACTCGACGCGCAGATGGAGAACAAGTACTCCAAGGACTTCCAGGTGATGGCGGTCAAGAACGCACGCAGTCACCTCAGCGACAGATTCATGCGGGTGGCCAAGCCGCACAAGCTGCTGGATCCCGGCAACGGACAGCTCATCGCGGTGCGTCTCAACATCCTGACCCGCAAGACGCTTGGCGGGCTCGAGACCAACCTGGACTCGCAGTGCATCAAGGCCGACAGCTCGGCCTTCTCCGGCCTTTACGCGGCGGGAGAGGTCGCAGGTTTCGGCGGCGGCGGCGTCCATGGCTACAACGCCTTGGAGGGGACATTCCTCGGCGGCTGCATCTTCTCCGGACGCGCCGCGGGACTTGCCCTGGCTCGGGATCTGGCATGAGCCGCGAGACTCGCTGAAATGTGGCCTCCAGAAGTAGCTACTTCTGGTCGACGCTATCGACAATCCATGGGGTGCATGCGAGTACACAAATCGGGTCCCGCCCCTAAATGCGATGGTCGCTGGCCGGCGGCGTGAGTGCGCCATATTTGATTGCGGAGGCGTATCCTCGGGCGGCGATGAGTATGCGTGCGATTGCCAGAATGACTTGGATTGTCGTCATCGGCATCCTCCTCGCGACATCGATCGCTCCGACCGGGGCCTCGGCTACACCCCCGGACGCCGAGCTCGTCACAGTCACCCAGCGCGGGTTCATCGCCACTTGGACGACGACGGACGCCTCGGATACGACTGTCTGCGTCGGGCGCTCAGAGGCCACGCTTTCCTGCGAGACCCAGGAGCAGAGCACCCGGTTTCACCGCGCCGAGGTCGCCGGGCTCGAACCCGCCACTCGATACGCATACTCGCTTCGCAGCGCGGGAGTGGCGCAGGCTCCCTCCGCCACGAATCCGGGATCGTTCACGACCCTGATCCGACCGCCCGGCCGTTTCCTGTTCGAGTTCGCCCTCGTCTCCGACACGCACATCGGCGAGAAGTGCTCGGGCACCGCCGTGACCCTGCCGAGCCTCGGCTCGGTTCCGCCCTGCTTCAGCTCGGATCCTCCCCACGGGGAGACGATGACCCGTGCGCTCGTCGGCGAGCTCAACGACCGCCAGCTCGGGCTCGCGATCCTCAACGCCGACAACACGAGCCACGCCGAGTACCAGTCAGTCAGTGATTTGAAGGGGATCCTTGACGGCTTCAACGGCGGGTCCTACCTGGCGCGGGGAGCGCACGACCGGGCAGCCCAGAACCCACCCGATCCCCGTTGCGGGACCGACAACGACTGCTTTCGCGCCGGCTTCTTCCCCGCCCGCCCGCCCGGCCGAATCTTCTACAGCTTCGACTACCGCGGATTTCACTTCGTCGCGCTCGATTCGGTCGACGCGAGCGGCACCGGCGACCTCACCGATCCCGAACAGCTCAAGTTCCTCAGGAATGACCTCGAGAAGGCGCGCAAGGACGGGCAGAAGACGATGATTTTCTTCCATCACCCGGTTTCCGAGTATGCGAACACCACCTCCTTTCCACCGGTCGTATTCGGCGTGCGCCCAGACCGTGGTGGCCGCGAGTTCATCGATCTGATCGCGGGCTTCCCGAACGTGGTCGGGGTGCTGAACTCCCACACTCATCGCAATTACGTCAGCTACTCGCCGAAAACCGGGTTCGAGGTGCCCTACATCGAGAACGGTCCGACCAAGGAGTATCCCGGTGGATACAGCGTGATGCGCGTTTACAGCGGTGGCTACACCCGAAATTTCTACCGGCTCAGCTGCGAGTTCTGTCGCCAGTGGACGAGCACCACCCGCGACGAGTACCTCGGGCTTTATCCGCTTTACACCCTGGGAACGCTTTCGGCCCGAAACTTCACCCATGTCTACAACTGCAATGTTCCCACCCCACCTCCGTCGCCGCCGACTGGAAATGAGTCGGCAACCGGCGGCGATACGGCCTCTGCATGCGGTGCGAGAGGGGACGAGTCGCCCGCTGGCAGCGGCGGCTCCGGCGGGGGAAGTGGTGGCGGATCGGGTGGCGGCGGCGGCTCCGGCGGGGGAAGTGGTGACGGATCGGGTGGTGGCGGCGGTGGTGGTGACGGCGGTGGTGACGGCGGTGGTGGATCGGCGGGCGGAGGTCTTCTATGCAGCAGTGCCGAGGCAACGATCCTCGGCAGCGCCAGGGATGACGAGCTCCGCGGGACGCGTCGACGCGACGTGATCGTCGCCCGGGGCGGTGACGACACGATCACTGGCCTCGGCGGTCGCGACAGCCTCTGCGGTGGGCGAGGGGAGGATCAGTTGAAGGCCGGCCGCGCCGCGGATCGACTCGACGGAGGAGCTGGCGGGGATCGCCTGTCAGGTGGCGTGGGCCGCGATCGCTTGCTGGGCGGGAATGGCCGCGACGTGCTGCGCGGGGGCCAGGGAAAGGATCGCCTCAAAGGTGGCTCCGGACGGGACAAGCTCGAGCAGGCCGACTTTGGGCGCTGAAGCCGGGCGGCACCCACTGTAAGGTCCCGGGAGTTACTCCGACAGCCCGGCAGCTTCGAGGGCCTCGGCCCGGCGGCGATAGAACCCGATCGACAGAATTGAGCGTGCCGCCTGCGTGCCTGCCGTAAGGCGCAGGGGCGTGGGCCGGGTAGCGGCGTCCCAGTGCGCCAGAGGTGGGCGCAGTTGATGTCGATGCGGGATGGCCTCGTCGAGCGCGTCGAGCCGTTTTCCACCCGCGAAGAAGCCCTCGAAGCCGCCGGGCTGTCGGAGTAGGGCGTTCACGTTCCGCCCTCCGCTGGGATACTGCGGCGGGGATGTCGGAGGAGAACGTCGAGATCGTGATGCGCTACCTCGACACGGCCAGGGAAGACCCCGACGCGGTGTGGGGAATCTTTGACGACGACGTCGAGTGGGACCTCGCTGGCATTCCTTCCGCGCCGGATTTCCCTGGCATTTCGCACGGACCGGACGCCGTGCGAGAGTTCTTTCGGCGGTGGGCTGGGGCTTTCAATGACTGGGGCTACGAGACTGAAGAGGTGATCGATGGCCCCGGCGTCGTCGCCGTGCGAATCCACCAGTGGGGGCGCGGCAAGGGAAGTGGGATCGAGGTCAGCGGGAGGTTCTGGCAAATATGGACCATGCGTGACGGCAAGGCCGTCCGCGTCACGCATAGTGAGGATCGGGCGGACGCTCTCAGGGCCACTGGACGGTCGGTGTAGGCGATGTCGCAGGAGAACGTCAACCTCGTTCGACGCGGAATCCAAGACGTGACTTTTTGGGCGCTGCTTGACGAGTACGTGGTCTGGGACTTGCGCGAGTATCCAATCCTCGATCTCGAAAGCATCTACGTCGGCCGAGAGGCGGTTCGAGGCCTTGCGCCACTTCTGGGGCGCCTGGGACGAGTACAGCCTCGATGCCGAGGAACTCGTGAGCGCGGGATCGAGCGTTGTCGTCGTCGTGCGCGAAAAAGGCCGTGGAAAGAGCAGCGGCGCTCCCTTCGCCGTTTCGAGTCCGGCTAGCTCCATCTCTCAGGCACGATCGCGATGATCCGGGGGGTGGCGTCGTGATGAAGCAAGGCTGCACGTTCCCGTCGTCCCTTGTGCGCGGGCGGTCGGCGGCCGATGTTCAGCCCCCCCGGTTCTCGGATATAACCCTCAGCAGTGCGCGAGCTTGAGCTCGGAAGCGAGATAGGCGGCTATCGGATCGAGTCCGTCGCGGGGCGTGGGGGGATGGGAGTGGTCTACCGCGCCAGGCAGCTCGCACTCGACCGCGTCGTGGCGCTCAAGGTCATCTCGCCCCAGCTGGCCGACGACAAGTCGTTTCGCGAGCGCTTCAAGCGCGAGTCTAAGGTCGCGGCTTCGATCCGCCACCCGAACGTGATCTCGGTCTACGACGCGCGCGAAGACGAGGGGCTTCTCTACGTCACCATGGACTACATCGTGGGCACCGACCTGCGCGGCCTGATCGTGCAGCACCGCCGGTTGGAGCCGAGACTCGCCGCGGACGTGATCAGCCAGGTGGGCGCCGCGCTCGACGCCGCGCACAAGCGCGGCCTGGTGCATCGCGACGTGAAGCCGGCGAATGTCCTGATCGGCGACGCCGACGTTGGCGTACACGCGTATCTAACAGGCCCTGCTCGCGGGCGAAGTTGACCGCTGCGACCACGTCGGCGGTGCTAGCCGCGCGCACCGTGATTCCCGGCGCGGGGTCGCCGAGCTCGAGGCCCAAGTGCGTGCCAACTCACGCGACGACTTCATCCGTGATCGAGATGCGCTGCTGATCGGGGCCGCGCTTGCCGTTGGCGGCGACCGCGAGAAGCAAGCGCAGCTGCTGAAGGCGCTGCTCGACGACGAGGACTTCCGCGGCCGTGCAGGTGAGCTTGTGATGGGGTCGATCTACGACGCCTACTGCGGCGACGAGATGAACTAGCGCGCTCGCCTAGTGAGAGCCTGAACCGTTTGCGCCGTGCTTGTCCTTCGCGGCGCCTTCCGACAATCGGAGGTGCTTGCTCTCCCGCTGCGCAGCTTCCTTGAGAATGAGATCCGCTTCGCGGGTTGAAATCGGTCTCGACTGAGCCGCCTGATCCATCACCCTTGCGGCCGGGGAGCGTTCGCCGTCTGCGCTCATCGCTCTTCCCTCGGCAGAAGCTCTTCGAGCTTCCCGTTGCTCTCCGAGAAGTAGCTCGAGTGCGTCTTCTTGATCGTCTGCAGCGAGTCAGCGCTAAGAAGGACGATATCCAGGCCCTCGTTCTCAACACTGGCCTGTTCGGCCTCGGCGTAGGCGTCCTGCGCGGCGTCGTAGTCGCTCCCGAACTGCCGGACATCGACATCGCTGTTCGCGATGTCATAGACGACCAGGAAGTGTTTGATCTCGTCGGGACTCATTACCCGTCGATGCATTCGCGGAAGCTCCGCGCTGATCCGCCGGAACGTCTGCAGCCGGTCGAACTTAGCTCGTCGAGGCGTTACTTCCCGGGCTTGCCCGGTGTCGCGCCGTGCGTCTCTGGCTGCATCGGGCTCGGTCGCAGCGGTGCAGGCTGCTGAGGCGACTGCGGTGTGCTCGTGGGTGTCGGGCCGGGCTGGTCTGCCATCTCGACCTAGATTCTACGCCTTGCAGGCGATGTCGATTATCCAGAGGACTACCTCAATCGTCAACAGCCCGCTTGCGATGCGGAAATAGACAATCAATCGCTCCAGTTTGGGCGGTGATTAAGGTAGCTTCAAGGCATGTCCCGGTACGTCCCGACGAGGTGGCGGGCGCCCGCGGTCGCGCTCGTCTCTCTGAGCGCGCTGTTCGGCGCCCCCAGCGCGCTCGCCCAATTCGACCAGGAGGTCGAGGGCCGCAACTACTCGAAGACGACCGAGCGCGAGGTCTACATCACCAAGACCCCCGAGTTCCAGGCTCGACTCGCCCAGCAGGAGGCCCAGGACAACATCGACCTTGCCGAGATCGCCGCCGCCGAGGCCCCGCAGGGCCAAGGCGCGCGCAACTTCACCGGCAACATCTGCTTCCAGCGAAAGCGCGAATGCGCCGGCGACGTCCGCTTCTACGACTGGGAGGCGAACGGCTTCGGCATGTCGAAGCCGTTGCTGTTCGGCGGTCGCAGTGGCGCCACGCTCTCGGCGCGGGTCTGGGCAACGCCCGAGGGCCCGGCGAAGCGCCCGGCGATCGTGATCACGACTGGCTCGGTGCAGGCGCCGGAGACGCTCTACTGGGGGATCGCCGCCGCCCTCGCGAAGAACGGCTACGTCGTCCTCACATACGACGTTCAGGGGCAAGGTCGCTCGGACACGTTCGGCGAAGGTGCCGACCAACAGGAAGGATTCCCATCGCAGGCCGGCCAGCCCTTCTTCGACGGCACCGAGGACGCGCTCGATTTCGTCCTTTCCAAGCCGTCCGCTCCCTACGTCCCGCGCCCGAGCTGCTCAAGCGGTACCTCGCACAAGGCGAAGCACGACAACCGCGTCGCCGCGGGCCTGAACACCGCGTTCAACCCTTTCCACGACCTGGTGGACCCTGAGCGAATCGGCATCGCCGGCCACTCGCTGGGCGCGGGCGCGGTCTCGTTCGTGGGCCAGAAGGATCCGCGGGTCGATGCAATCGTCGCCTGGGACAACCTGAGCGCGCCCGGTAATGGGTCAGCGTGCCCGTTCGCCTCTGACACGCGGGGGCCC
>JBPCRS010000212.1:0-3878 GCA_050996575.1 Solirubrobacterales bacterium | reverse complement strand
GCCGCGGCCTCTTGTTCGAGGCCCACCTGATCGACTTCGAGGGCGACCTCTACGGGCAGACCCTGCGAGTCGCGTTCGTCGAGCGCCTCCGCGGCGCGCGCCGCTTCCCGAGCGTCGAGGATCTGATCTCGCAGATGCACCGCGACGTCGACGAGGCCCGCGAGCTCTGCGCCGCATTCTCCGATCGCTGAGCGCCGTGCCGCTATCTTTCTCAGCCCGATGAGCCTGACCAAGGAACAGAAGGCGGAGGTCGTCTCAAAACACGGCAGAGGCGACGCCGACACCGGATCCCCCGAGGTCCAGGTCGCGCTGCTCACCGAGCGGATCAATGAGCTCACCGAGCATCTGCGCACGCACAGCAAGGATCACCATTCGCGCCGCGGCCTGCTGATGCTCGTCGGCAAGCGCCGCCGGCTGCTGCGCTACCTCGAGCGCTCCGATGTCGAGCGCTATCGCGCCCTCGTCGCCGACCTCGGCCTGCGCCACTAAGGCCAACCCTCGTGATCGAGCCCGGCTCGCCGGCTCCCGAATTCACCCTTCGCGACCAGGACCTGAGCAAGGTCGCACTCGCCGACTTCGCCGGCAGGCGACTCGTCCTCGCCTTTTACCCCGGCGACTTCAGCCCGGTCTGCTCGGATCAGCTCTCGATCTACCAGGAGGTTCTCGGTGAGATCTCCGACCGCGGCGCGAGCCTCGTCGGAATCAGCGTCGACGGAGCCTTCTGTCACCAGGCCTTTCGCAAGCAGCTCGGCCTCGGGATGCCGCTGCTTGCCGACTTCCATCCGAAGGGCGGGGTTTCGGCGGCCTACGGCGCCTATCAGTCCGATCGCGGTTTCAACAACCGCTCGCTCGTCCTCGTCGACCCCGACGGCACGGTCGAGTGGTCGCACGCATCACCGTCGGATCTGGAGATCCCGGGGGCCAATTTGATCTTCGACGCGCTCGACCGCTGACCGACCTGACGAGTGCAGCGGTTCCGACGATCGCGGACGACGATCACGTCCGCGGCGTCGGCCCTGAGGTCATCCTCTACGTCGATCTCGGCTGCCCCCACTGCGCCGCCACCTGGCGTGCGATCGCCGTTCACGAGCTGCACCTCTGCGTGCGCCACTTCCCGATCGCCGGCAAGCACAAGCGTGCCGCGGCCCTGCACGCGGCGGCGGAATCAGCCGCTGCGCAGCGCGAAGATGCGTTCTGGCAGATGGTCGACGCGATCTACGCCGACCACGGCCGCCAGGACGATCCTCACCTCTGGCAGCGCGCCGCCGAGCTTGAGCTCGACCTCGAGCGCTTCGAGGCCGACAGGCGCTCGCAGGCGGTCGCCGATCGTGTCCGAAGGGACTTCGAAAGCGGCATCCGCGCGGGGATCGGGGCGACGCCGGCGGCCTTTGCCGAAGGCAGGATGCTGAGCGGCAGCGTGGGCGAGGCCCTCGCTACCATTGCCCGCGACTAAGAGTCACAAACCAAAAAAGCGCGGCCCCTGAACGGGGCCTGCGAGGTCCCGGACCGAGGGGCCCCGAAAGGAAAAACGAATAGATGAGCATGTTTGATGTAAGCCGCGTCTCGACCGAGGTCGGCGGCAAGGAGATTTCCTTCGAGACCGGCAAGCTCGCCCGCCAGGCGGGCGGAGCCGTTGTCGTCTCTTCCGGCGAAACGATGGTGCTCTGCACCGCGACCGTCGGCAACCTGCGCGATGTCGACTTCCTGCCCCTCACCGTCGACGTCGAGGAGAAGCACTACGCCGCGGGCAAGATCCCCGGCTCGTTCTTCCGCCGTGAGGCGCGCTCGGGCGAGAAGGCAACCCTGACCGCGCGGATGATCGACCGCCCGGTCCGTCCCCTCTTCCCCAAGGGCTGGCACTACGAGACCCAGCTGGTCTGCCAGCCGATCTCGGTCGACCACGTCCACCCCTACGACATCCTCGCGATGAACGGCGCCTCCGCGGCGCTGGCGATCTCGCCGGTGCCGCTTCCGCACTACGTCGGCGCGGTCCGCGTCGGCAAGCTCGACGGCGACTTCGTCGTCAACCCCGACGAGGAGGCGCTCGCCGAGCTCGCGATGGATTTGATCGTCTCCGGCTCCAGCGAGGCGATCCTGATGGTCGAGTGCGGTTCCACCGGCGTCACCGAGCAGGAAGTGCTCGACGCGCTCGATATCGCCCACGCCGAGATCAAGCTTCTCGTCGGCGGGATGGAGGAGCTGCGCGAGAAGGCCGGTAAGGAGAAGATCGAGGTCGAGGCACCGAAGGTCGACGAGGCAATCGCCGAGCAGGTTCGCTCGGAGTTCGGCCCCAAGGTCGACGAGGCGACCTCGATCGAGGGCAAGCTCGAGCGCCAGGACGCGGTCGAAGCGGTCAAGCTCGAGGCATTCGAGAAGCTCGCGCCGGATCCGATCGAGGAGGCCGACGCCGCGCAAAAGCGCGACCAGGTCGGCCGCGCTTTCGCCGCGCTCGAGAAGGACACCGTTCGCAAGCGGATCGCGATCGACAAGAAGCGCCCCGACGGGCGCGCTCAGGACGAGATCCGGCCGATCGAGACCGAGGTCGATCTCTCCCCGAGAGCGCACGGCTCGGCGCTGTTCACCCGCGGCGAGACCCAGATCCTCTCGACCGTCGCGATGGGCACGACACGGATGGACATGAAGGTCGACAACCTCGGCCTCGAGACCTCGAAGACGTTCTGGCATCACTACAACTTCCCGCCGTTCTCGGTCGGGGAGGCGGGCTTCATGCGCGGCCCGAAGCGCCGCGATATCGGCCACGGCGCGCTCGCCGAGCGCGCGCTCCAGGCGACGATCCCAAGCCAGGAGGACTTCCCTTACGTGATCCGAGTGGTCTCCGACACGCTCGAGTCGAACGGCTCGTCCTCGATGGGGTCGGTCTGCGCCTCCTCGATGGCCCTGCAGGCGGCAGGCGTGCCGGTCTCCGCACCGGTCGCGGGCGTCGCGATGGGTCTGATCAAGGAGGGCGACGACTACATCGTCCTCACCGACATCGCCGGCGTCGAGGATCACCTCGGCGACATGGACTTCAAGGTCGCCGGCACCGAGGACGGGATCACCGCCCTGCAGATGGACATCAAGATCACCGGCGTCACCTTCGAGATCCTCACCGACGCGCTCGAGCAGGCGCTCAAGGGTCGCCAGTTCATCCTCGGCAAGATGGCCGAGTCGATCGAGGCGCCGCGCGAGCAACTGTCGAAGTACGCGCCGCGGATCGAGTCGATCCAGATCGACACCGAGAAGATCGGCGCGGTCATCGGCAAGGGCGGCGAGACGATCCGCGGCCTGCAGGAGGAGTTCGAGGCCGAGATCGACATCCAGGACGACGGCACGATCCGCGTCTACGCGGCCAACGGCACGCTCGTCGAAGGCTGTATAGCCCGGATCGAGTCGATGACCAAGGACGCCGAGGTCGGCGATCGATTCAAGGGCAAGGTCGTGAAGACGACGACCTTCGGCGCCTTCGTCGAGATCGTCAAGGGCACCGACGGCCTGCTTCACATCTCCAACGTCAAGCCGGGCGAGCGGGTCGAGACCGTCGACGACGTGCTCTCCCAGGGCGACGAGATCGACGTCACCGTGGTCGAGGTCGACCGCGAGCGTGGCCGGATCGGCCTGCGCCTCTCCGAGGATCCCGATGTCGCCGGCAAGACCGCAGACGACCTGCAAGCAGTCGGCACCGGGGACCCGGGCCGAGGTGGTGGCGGCGGCGGACGCGACCGGGGCCGTGGCGGAGACCGCGGCGGCCGAGGTGGCCGCGACGGTGGTGGCGGCGGAAGGCGCCGCCGTTTCGAGGACTGAACAAACTCGCCGCTTCCTCCGCTTCGTGTCCGGTAGCGGATTGGGGAAACCCTGAACCAGACGGGTGATCTGCCAAG
>JBPCRS010000208.1:0-15825 GCA_050996575.1 Solirubrobacterales bacterium | reverse complement strand
GCGGCTGGGCACGCCTGGCCGAGCAGGTCGAGGACGCAGTGAGCGTGGCGTGCCGGTAGGCACGCGAGCGAGCGAGGACGAAGAGATGCGAAGCGCCAGGCGGGGCCAGGCGTTCGTGGAGTCGTGGAATCAATCATCTAGGCGCATCGTAGGGCGGCAGGAAGGTATCCGGGCGCGCTGGACGTAACTGAGACGGATGGCGCAGGAGATTCCATCCGACGCTCTGCCGCCGCCGAAGAGCGTCGGCCGCGACGACGCCGAGGTCGAGTTCTCGCGGGTCGTGGCGTTCAGCGACGGCGTCTTCGCGATCGCGATCACCCTGCTCGTGCTCGCGCTCGAGGTGCCGGCGAGCGCTTCCGACCTCGCCGAGGGTCTGCTCGACCTCGAGGACGACTTCTTCGCCTACGCGCTCAGCTTCGCCGTCGTCGGCAAGTTCTGGCTCTCCCACCACCGCTTTTACGGCTCGCTCGCGCGCTTCGACGGCACGCTGATGGGGCTCAACCTCTTCTATCTCTTCTGGGTCTGCCTGCTGCCGTTCACCTCGGAGCTGCTCGGCACCTACGGCGCGGAACCGACGGCGACGATCGCCTACGCGCTCAACATCGTCGGCGCCAGCGGCACTTTCCTGATTCAGATCCGCTACTCCTACCGCCACAACCTCCTTCGCGAAGAGGCGAAGCTCCAGGAGCGACGCTACGCGGGTCCCCCGAACTTCATCTTCGTCGGGATCTTCGCCCTCTCGATACCGGTTTCGCTTCTCAGCACCACCGCGGCGACGCTGATGTGGCTCGCGACCTTCGTGATCGGAAACCGGTTGGCCGACTGGTTCGTGCGCCGCGAGGAGGCCGCGACGGGCTGAGGACTACTCGGTGACCTCGACCGTTCCCTTCATGAACGGGTGGAACTCGCAGATGTAGGCGAACGAGCCGGCGTCGTCGAAGGTGACCGTCTTCTCGGCGCCCTGCTCGAGCGTGCCGGTGTCGAAGCCGGGGTCCTCGTTGTCGGTCGCGGTGTGCGCCGCGTCGTCGTCGTTGACCCACCTCACGTCGCCGCCCGCGGCGACCGTCACCGTCGGCGGGTCGTACTTGAAGTCGACGATGTCGACCGTCACCTCGCTCTCGGCCTTGCCGCCGCTTGCCTCGGTCGTCGCCGAGGTCTCCTCGTCCGAGGAGGAGCTCGTGCTGCTCGCCTCGGTGCTCGCCGTCTCCTCGTCCGAGCCGCAGCCGACGGCAAACGCCGCTGCCACGATCGAGCCGATAAGGATCATGCGGAACTTCGTCATTCGGGTTCCTTACCTATTTCGAATGCCTCAGGCACCGGATTCTCGCCGAGCTGCTGGCGTAGGACAGTGAGATGCTGTGCTTCATTGGCAACGATTTGGGCTCCGGTTTGGATCAGCTCCGCGCTCTCGAGCTGGGTCGCCGCGTCCCCGTAGGCGACGATCGCCATGTTCTCGATCTCGATCGCGAAGTTGAGCACTTCGTCCTGCGAAGCGAGGCCGTCGAGGCCGTCGATCTCGGCCGCGCCGGGCGGCTCCGGCGCGTTTCCGCCGAGCTCGGAGAGTGCCGCGATCAGCGCATCCGCGTGCTCCTGCTCGTGGTCGCCGAACAGCTTCGCCGCCTTCTCGACCTCGGGGTCGAGCAGGCCGCTTTCGGCCGCGGTCGCGTAGACGACGACCGCCGTCTGCTCGAGCTCGATTGCGCCCTCGAGGATTGCCGCGTCGTCCTCGGCCTGGGCGAAGGCGTGGCGGACGTTGAGCAGCAACGGGATCGTGCTCGCGGCGATCGCGCCACCACCGATGATCATCCCGCGGCGCACCGCCGCCCGCCGGGTCGCATCGTACTCGGCGATCACCGCCGTCTCGGCGTCGCCGTCGCGGATCACGAGGCCGTCGAGGCGCGCCATCAGGAGGGCGTCCCGGTGACGAAGGCGTCGGGAACGGGCGGCTCGCCGAGCTCGGCATAGAGGACCGAGAGGTGCTGGGCCTCGTTGGCGACGATCGCGTAGACGGTGCGGCGCAGGTCGGGTTGGGAAAGCGCGGCGACGGCCTTGTTGTAGGCGGCGATCGCCTCGTTCTCGATCTCGACCGCGAGCTCGAGCACGTCGTCGGCCGACTTCAGCTCGTCGAATGAGAGTTCGGTCGCGTACTCCTCCGCGGACTTCGCCCCGGCCGGGGTCCCGCCGAGATCCTCGATCACGACCTCGAGCGCATCGGCGTGCTCCTGCTCTTGCGCGGCGAACTGCTTGCCGAAATCGAGCGCCTCTCCGCTGAGCAGCTCGGCGCCCTGGGTGTAGGCGGCGACCGCTTCCAGCTCGAGCTCGAGCGCTCCGTTGAGCAGGTCGATGTCGCCCTGCGTGTCGTCGTCGACGTCGGCTGCCGCGCCGCCGCCCCCGCAGGCGCCGAGCAGGGCGGCGGAGGATCCGGCCAGGCCGACCCCCGAGACGCCGAGAAATGCTCTGCGCGAGACGCTCCTCATCGGACGAACCATATTGAGGCGGCGCTTCGGTCGGGCACTCCGGACAGAATCACCCCGGTGAGATCGCGGCGAGGAGGGAAACTTGGGGGTGAGGAGCGAGTTAGATCATCTGTGGGAGTGCGTACTCGGCGATCCGCTGCGCTGCTTCGCCGGATCTCCGGCGCGATGCTGATCGCCGTATTCGCTGCGATGCCGGCCGTGGCGCGCCGACCACCCGGATCGGCTCGGTTACCTGGAACAGGCAAGCCGAACGCGGGCGAGGCGGCGCTTTGGGATCCGGCTGCCGCCGACCCGACCGCGCCGCCGGCGTTCGAATCGGTGCTCGACGCGACCGGTGTGCCCTCGATTGCGCACTGGGTCCGCGTCAGCTGAGCTTGACCGCTGCGGCTGAGAGGCTCGGCGGCCTCGCGGAAGAGATCCACTCCTGCACCCGTTGCCCGCGCTTGGTCGAGTGGCGAAACGCCGTCGCCGACGACCCGCCGAAGCGCTTCCGCGGCGAGCGCTACTGGCGCCGCCCGATCTCGGGCTTCGGCGATCCGCGGGCGGCGATCGTCGTCGTCGGGTTGGCGCCGGCGGCGCACGGCGCCAACCGCACCGGCCGCGTCTTCACCGGCGATCGCTCGGGCGAGTGGCTGTTCGGCTCGATGTACCGCTGTGGGCTCGCCAACCAGCCGGTCTCGGTCTCCGCCGACGACGGCCTGCGCCTGAGCGATGCCTGGGTGACAGCGGTCAACCGCTGCGCGCCGCCGGCGAACAAGCCGACGCCGACCGAGCGCGACAACTGCCTGCCGTATCTGGTCCGCGAACTGAGGCTGCTCGAGCGGGCCCGTGTTCTTCTCGCCCTCGGCTCCTACGGCTGGGACGGTGCCCTGCACGCGCTCGCCGGCCTCGGCATCGAGCGCCCCCGCCCGAAGCCCCGCTTCGGCCACGGCGCCGAGGCCGGCATCGGTCCCTACACCCTGCTCGGCTGCTTCCACCCCTCGCAGCAGAACACCTTCACCGGCAAGCTCACCGAACCGATGACCGACGCCGTCTTCACCCGAGCCCGCGCACTGTCATCGGGTGGCGACGGCGGCGGCGGGGCGGGAGCGCGGGGACAGACTTAAGTCTGTTCCCGTTCGCCGGCTCGGGGCATACTTCGGGCGCGTGTTCCCTCTCAACGTGCCGAACGGGCTCACCGTGCTGCGGATCCTCGCGGTGCCCGTGTTGGTCGTCGCCCTGCTCGACGAGACGCCCAACGGCGACACCTTCGCCGCGATCGTTTTCGCCCTCGCCGCGCTGACCGACGGCCTCGACGGCTACATCGCGCGGCGGCGCCAGGAGGTGACGACGTTCGGCAAGCTGATGGATCCGCTCGCCGACAAGCTGCTGATCGTCGCCGCGCTCGTCTCGCTCGTCTCGCTCAATCGCCTTGCTGGGTGGGTCGCAATGGTGATCATCGCCCGAGAGCTCGCCGTGACCGGCCTGCGGGCGGTCGCGGTCGAGCGCGGCGTCGTCATCTCGGCGAGCTGGATCGGCAAGCTGAAGACGCTGCTGCAGGTGATAGCGATCTTCGCCCTGATCCTGCTCGACCCGGTCCCGGCGTGGGCCGACGTCCTGCTCTATGTCGCCGTCGCCGTCACCGTGATCTCCGGTGCCGACTACTTCTTCGGGATGCGGAAGAGCCTGGCTACAACTCAAGCCACTCGCGCCTAGGCGTGTGGCGCGGCCCGTGGTCGCCGCTCGCCAGCTCGGCGCGGATCTCAGCGAGCGTGCCGCTGCGTTCCGCGACCACGTTGTGGCGGTGGATCGTCTCGAGGTTCTCCTGGCGTGCGTGCAGAAAGGCGTTGTCGGCGAGCTCGGGATAGCGCTCGCAGACGGCAGCGACCATCTCGCGGACGCAGTCCTCGACGAAGCGCGGCCGCCGATGGGCGCGCTCGACTACCGATACCTCGTCGGAGCGCTTCATCAGCTCATAGATCTCCGAGCTCATCGACCGCTCGACGATCCGCAGCAGGTCGCGCGCGTCAAGCTCGACCGGCGAGCCCTCGGGCCGGCCGATGTGCAGCGTGCCGATCCCGCGTTGGTTGTGGGTGGCAACGGGCACGTCCTCGAAGATCGCGTCGATCTCCTCGGCCTCGTATCCGCGTTCTGAGAGCCGTGCCCGGGCGCGGTCGGCGACGAGCCCCTGCGCGCATGGGCAGGCGGTCATCCCATGAGCTTGGACTCCGGTCAGGGTGCGGGTGCCGCGTTCAGAGGCGACCGCGGTGCCGAACAGGGTGTAGATCTCCTGCGTCTCGCGCCCCGATGCTGGCGTCTTCACCGTCTCCGGGTAGCGGGCGGCGATCGTCACCTCGGCGCGCATGCCGGTCTGGCGCTCGCGTACCCGCTCGGCGATGTGGGCGGCGAGCAGCTCGGCCTTCAGCGCCTCGCCGAGCACGACCTCGTCGATCGCCTCGTTGACGACCTCCTCGAAGCGCGACATGTGGACGCCCTTCTGTTTCGGCTCGAGGTCGACGAAGCACTCGAGCTCGGCATAGAAGAGTTGCGGCCGGGTGTCGGGACCGGCGACGTGCAACACCTTCTCGACCCCGGTAACTCCGACCCGCGTCAGGCTGACTTCGGTCCGTGGCCGGTCGGCCTGCGTGTCGCTCAGCGCGGGGGAGAGGACGGTTGTCGACTCCGACTTCATTGGTCAAGGGTACGTGGTGTTGCACGTCGCCTGAGGGCACTGCGTCAGGCGACCGACCCATCCGTATACTTCGCCCCGCTTCCAACCAGCTGCAGGGAGAGGAGACTTGGCAGAGAAGGGGGAGGTAGGACTCGCGGAGGCCGCGAACGGCGCCAGGCCGGCGGAGGCGAACGCCCTCGACGGCGGCACACCGTTCGTAGATCTCGACGAGATCCGCAACCTCATAGCCCAAGGTCAGGACCGAGGATTCCTGACCTTTCAGCAGATTGCCTCGACGCTCGAGGAGGTCGACGTGACCAAGGAGCAAGTCGAGCGCCTGCACTCCTACCTGATCGAAAACGGAGTCGACGTGATCGGCGAGGACGGGGTAACCGCCTACAAGGAGCAAAAGGCGCAGAACGGCGAGGCGCCGAAGAAGCCCGAGCTCGACCTGACCGTCGAGCCCAGCCTCGACTCGCTCCGTCTTTATCTGCGCTCGATCGGCCGGGTCGACCTGCTCACCGCCGCCGAGGAGATCTCGCTGGCGAAGCGGATCGAGCGCGGCGACATGGCAGCGAAGCGGCACATGGTCGAGGCGAATCTGCGCCTGGTCGTCTCGATCGCGAAGGGTTACCTCGGCCGCGGGCTCAGCTTCCTCGATCTGATCCAGGAGGGCTCGCTCGGCCTGATTCGCGCGGTCGAGAAGTTCGATTTCCGCCGCGGCTACAAGTTCTCGACGTACGCCACCTGGTGGATCCGCCAGGCGGTGACGCGGGCGATCGCCGACAAGGCGCGGACGATCCGGATCCCGGTCCACATGGTCGAGAAGCTGAACCGCGTATCCCACGTCGAGCGCCAGCTCGTCCAGCGGCTCGGCCGCGAGCCCGAGCCGCACGAGATCGCCGCCGAGCTCAAGTGCACGGTCCGCGACGTCCGCGACATCCTCCGTGTAGCGCAGATGCCGTTCTCGCTGGAGAAGCCGATCGGCGACGAGGAGGAGTCCGAGCTCGGTGACTTCGTCGCCGACGACTCGGTCGAGGAGCCGTTCGAGGCGGCGACCGAGAACCTCCAGCGCGAGGACATCCAGAGGGCGCTCGACTCACTGCCCGAGCGTGAGCGCCAGGTGATCGAGCTGCGCTACGGGCTGCGCGGTCACGAGCCGCTGACGCTCGAGGAGGTCGGCCGCGCCTTCGGCGTCACCCGCGAGCGCGTCCGCCAGATCGAAAACAACACGCTGAAGAAGCTGAAGCAGCTGCCCGAAGCGCAGCGGTTGCGCGAGCTGGCCTAGCGGGCCTAGCGAACACGCGGCGCACCGGTCGGAGTTCCTACCCCGGCGGCCAGTGCTCGATAGTTAGCTCTGTCATCGGGAAGTGCGCGGGATTGCCGGTGGCGAGCCTGCCGCCGAGTGAAAAGGCGGCAGCGGCGATCAGGCAGTCGGCCTGCGACAACGTTTGCCCTCGCGCGGCATAGTCCTGACGCCACTCGCCCGCCTTCCATCCTTCGGCCCGTCCGAGCGGGGCGAGCCGCAGGCCCGCAAATAGTTCGATCGCGCCGGCTCGTTCGCGGCTTCGCAGTCCGCGAGCTACTTCCTCGACGTTGATCGCGCAGATGTGCGGCCGGTCGCCGGCGCCGTGGAGCTCGCGCAGCCCCTCGGCGGTTCGCTCGCGGCCCCGCAGCAGGTCGATGAGAACGGTCGTGTCGAGAAGGACGCCTGCCACGGCGCCGCTCACCCCACCCGCCCCGGGTCTGCCGCGCGCTGGGCGGCGACCCAAGCCGCGGGGTCGTCGTCCCACTCGTGGCCGTGGTCGTCGATCGTGCCGAGCGCGGCCTCGACCATCTCCCAGCGCGATTCGTCGTCGAGGGCGGCGCTCACCGCGGCGGCGATGTAGCCGCTGCGCTGGCGCGGACCGACACGGCGGTCGAGCTGGCTTACTAGCTCGTCGCTCAATGTAATGTGTAGACGTATGGCCACAAGCTAACACACTAAATCGCAGGGAGAAATTGCGCTCCCGTCGGCACAAAGCTGACACGGTTTCGTCTCATTTCGCGTCCCATTCGTGATCTCGACCGGCGTAGGGTCGATCGTATGGATCGACCCAACGGCCGGCATGAATCGAAACGCCGGATCAATCGCCGGCAACAGGGCGACCTCGGCGAGGCGTCTGCGATCGAGTGGTTCGCTCGGCTCGACGCAACTGTGCTCCTGCCATTCGGTCACAGTCGCGACTACGACTTGGTGGTCGAGCTCGAGGGGCGACTTCTTCGGGTGCAGGTCAAGACCTCAACCCAGTTCATCAGGACGGAGGACGGGCACGTACGGCGCCCGGTTTCATTGACAACCTGTGGCGGTAACCAGAGCTGGACCGGCACCACGAAGGAGATCGATCCCACGCGTGTGGACTTCCTCTTCGTTCTAACCGGAGACGGTCGACGATGGGTGATCCCGTCGGATTGCCTCGAAGCGCGCACTTCGATTCGACTTGGCGGAGCCAAGTACTCCGAGTACGAAATCGATCCCGCACCTGCGATCGATCACTTGGTCTACGGCGAGAATCGGCCTCTAGACTCTGCTCCGGCCCTGGGGGAGTATCCAAGAGGTCAAAGGATGGCCGCTGTAAACGGTCCGGCTCAGCCTTCGCAGGTTCGACTCCTGCCTCCCCCACTACCTCGACAAACTTCCGGCTTCAAGCGCACGAAGTACGAGCGCAAGCGCGGCCGTAGCGGCCAGACGACTATCAACGAGAAGCGCAAAGTGACGCTTCCCTCGCAAGCCGTGGTCGAGGCGGGGCTCGACGTCGGTGACCGGCTCCGCGCCCGGAGTCACGGGTTCGGCCGGGTGGTACTCGAGCGGGTGGATCTCTACACAGACGCGGCCTGCGCGCCAGCCGTCCGAACTCCCTAGAGCTCCGCCAGAATCGCCTCCGCCAACCGCTTCGCAGTCGTCGGCGCCTCGTGGAGATACAGGCAGGGTTCGATCGCCTCGAGCTCCATCAGGACCGGGTTGCCGTCCTCGTTTCGGGCGACGTCGACGCGCGCGTAGAGCGGCGGCCCGGAGAAGCGGTCGCTCAAGTACGCGATCACCTCGGCCGCGAACGCGATCTCATCGTCCTCGGCCTCGGCCGCCCGGACCAAGTCGGGGTCGTACATCGCCTCCGCCGAGGCGAGCGGATCGTCGCGAAGCGGCGCCTCCTCGTCGGGCCGAAGCACCGCCCGCTTGCGAAGTGCGTGCACGAACTCGCCGGCGACGTGGACCAGCGCCGTCTCCCCGCGCCGGTCGACCGAGTCCAGATAGGGCTGGACCATCGCCGTCCGACCCTCGGCCGCGATCCGCTCGGCAAGCGCCGTCGCCTCGCCGTGACGGGTCGGCCCGAACCGGCCCGTGTCGCGCCCGCCGGCCGAGACGGTCGGCTTGACCACGACCTCCCCGAAAAGCGAAGGCACGTTGTCGCGCGGACCGACGAATCGCGTCGGCACGATCGCGATCCCCGCCGCCACGAGGTCGGCGAGGTAGCGCTTGTCGGAGTTCCACCGAATCAACTCGGGCTCGTTTCGAAGCCGTTCGCCGACCGAGCCCACCCACTCGAGGAACTCGTCGAGCCGCCGCGGGTAATCCCACGTCGAACGGATCACGACCAGGTCGAACCGCTCCCAGCCCGCCCCCGCCTGATCCCAGTCGACGAACTCGGCCTCGGCACCCCGAGCCCGTAGCGCCTCGACGATCAGCCCGTCGTCGTCGAACTCGGGCGGGACCACCGACGAGGTTGCGATCGCGACGCGCATCGAGCGACTCAACCCACCAGTCGCGACAGCGCCACGACCGACCGAGTCCGCTCGACCAGCCCGTTGCGCTGCAGGTCGATGATCAGCCGCTCAAGGTCGGCGTTGTCCTTCGTCCGCACCCGAGCGACTGCGTCGGCGTCGCCGGTCACGCTCCAGGCTTCCGCCACCTCGGGGTGAGCGCGCAACGTTTCGGCGACCTCGCCGAGCTTCGTACCCGGCCGGAAGAACAGCTCGAGCAGTGCTTCCGTGTCCCAGCCCATCGCGCCATGATCGACCACCGCGGTGAAGCCCTCGAGCGCACCCTCGGCGAGCAGCTTGTCGACCCGCCGCTTCACCGACGGCGCCGTCAGCCGCACCCGCTCGGCGATGTCGCCATAGGTTCTCCGGCCGTCTTCGATCAGCAGCGCAAGAATTCGCCTATCAACAGCATCCATTCGTAGGAATCTAACGCATATGTCGACTGCATCACCGTTGACCATGTCTATCCCACCCCCTAACGTGGAGATCATGAACGGTCCCGACAAGTCAGCCCGCGTCCTCTTCGAGGAGTCCCACGGCGAGGCCTGGACGATCCGCCCCGAGCTCGCCCGCACGATGCAGCCCGCCCACCCCGAGGACTCCTCGCTCGCGCTCGCGGCGAGCACACTCTCCGCGCGCGACTTCCGCGTCGCCGCCCACACCGACGGTCCGCTCGGCCCCGGCGCCCTCGGCAGCGTCGACGCGCTCGTCATCGCTCACCCCTCCGAGCCGAAGTGGGAAGCGACCGTCGGCGGCTCGCCCCGGTTCACCCGCGACGAGCTCGACGCGATCGACGCCTTCGTCGCCGCCGGTTGCGGCCTCGTCGTCCTCGCCGAGACCGAGGAGGACAAGTACGGCGCCAACCTCGGCGAGCTCCTCGGCCGCTTCGGCGTCGGGGTCGAGAGCGCCACCGTGCAGGACTACGAGCACAATGCCGGCGCGCCGAGCTGGGTCAGCGCCGAGCTGGTCCGCCACCCAGCAGGGGACAGGGGGGACAGTCCCCCGGGGCCGCGCCCCGACCTGCTCGCCGGCGTCGACGCCGCCACCTTCTACCGCGCCGGCACGCTCGCCGCCGCCAACGGCGCCCGCGTCCTCGCCCGCACATCGCCCGCCGCCAGCCCGCCCGGAGCGCCCCTGGCCCTCGTCACGACCCACGGCGAAGGTCGCGTCGCCGTTTTCGCCGACTCCGACCTCTTCGGCGACGACTGCATCGCCGAGCGCGACCACTCCACGCTCTGGCTCGACCTCCTCTACTGGGCCGCCGGCCCCGCCTTCCGCGCCAAGGAGCCGCCCGCACCCTCGCCCGCCGCCGATTCGCCCGCCTGGCAAACCCTGAAGCAAACGGTCGAGCTGCTGCGCGCGACCCAGGAGCCCGACGGCTCAGTCGACTCCGCCCGCCACGACCCCGGCCAAACCACCCGCCACACGCAAACCGCCGCCGCCGCGCTCAGCGACCTCGCTCCGCACTTCCCCCACCAGGCCGACTACATCGACGCCCTCCGCGCAGACCTCGAAACCTGGGCCAGGGCCAACTTCGCCAAGCCGGCCTTCGACCGCTCGCTCGCCGCCTTCCGCCCCGACCGCGAGCGCCGCGACGGGATCGAGCATCTCGTCCTCTTCCCGATGTACAAGCAGAACGCTTCGCGCGAGACCTGCTTCGAGGCGCTGATTGTCCGCACCCCCTGGCCCGAGTGGCTCGCCGAGCTCGAGCGAGAGCGCTATGACAATCGCAAGTGCGTCCCCGTCTGTCTCGTCGACAACACATCGGGCTACGACTCCGGGTGCGCCGTCCTGTTCCCCGAGACGGTCTCAACCGCCGAGCGCCCGCCGAACGAGTTCGGCGGCATCTTCTGCGACCGCGAGGCCGAGCGCTTCCGCCGCGTCTGCGGCGCCGCGGTTGACGTCGTCGGCCTCAACCTGCCGCCCGACGCCGCCGCCCTACTCACCTCGCCCAAGCTGACCCGCGACGCCTACACGCTCTGGGACCTGATCCACGACCGCACCCACTCGCACGGCGACCTGCCCTTCGACCCGTTCATGATCCGCCAGCGAAGCCCCTACTGGATGTACTCGCTCGAGGAGCTTCGCTGCGACCTGACCGCGTTCGGCGAGGCGGTCAAGCTCGAGCGCGAAGGGCTCGGCATCGCCCGCCACGTCCAGTACGCGATCCTCTTTGACCGCATCTTCCGCTTCCCGATCACCGGGTCCCGCGTGCGCAATTACGACGGCCTCGGCGGCCAGCTGCTCTTCGCCTACCTCCACCGCGAGGGCTTCCTGCACTGGACCGACAACCGGCTGTCGGTCGAGTGGGACCGCGTCGCCGACGGCGTCGGCGGCCTCGCCGCGCTCGTCCACGAGCTCTACCACTCGGGCATCGACCGGCCGAAGCTCGCGCAGTGGATCGCCGCGCACGATCTCGTCGCTGCCTACGTCACCCCGGCCGAGTCCTCGCAATGGCGAGCCGACCGCCGAGCACTGCCCGACTTCGAGGAGCCGAAGCAGCTCGTCGACCTCGTCCGCGAAGACGAGTTCCCGCTCAGCCTGTTCTACCTGCAGCTGCGGCGAAATCTCGAGCCGGCGATCGAGATCAGCCGAGATAGGCTCTCGACATGAGCGAGCCCCGCGTAATCGCGATCGCCGGAGCGGCCGGCGGCCTCGGGCCGGTCGTCGCCGAACGACTTGCCGACGACGGCCACACGCTCGCCCTCACCGACCGCGACGCAGACAAGCTCTCCGCGCTCGCCTCCGACCTCGACCTGCCGGCTGAGCGCCACGACGAACAGGTCGTCGACCTGCTCGACCCCGAGGGGACGAAGATGTGGGCCGACCTGCTCGCCCAGCGGTTCGGCACCGTCGACACCCTGCTTCACCTCGTCGGCGGCTGGCGCGGCGGAGAGCCGCTCGCGACCGCTCCGATGGAGGACTACGACCTTCTCCACAACCTGCTCGTCCGCACCCTCCAGCACACGACCCGCGCGCTGCGCGACCAGATCGCATCGAGCGGCAACGGTCGCTTCGTCCTGATCTCCTCCTCGCAGGCGCAGAAGCCCGGTGGCAAGAACGCCGCCTACGGCGCGGCCAAGGGCGCGGCCGAGAGCTGGACCCTGGCGCTCGCCGACGACCTCGCCCACACCGGCGCGACCGCCAACATCCTTGTCGTCGAGGCGATCCTGACCCCAGCGATGCGGGCCGAGAACCCCGACAAGGATTACCCCAGCTTCACCCCGGCCGAGGCGATCGCCGAGGGCATCGCATTCCTGCTCTCCGAAGGCGCCGAGCAGATGAACGGTCAGCGTCTCTCGCTCCACCACACGTGAGGCAACCTGGGAATTTGGGGGTCAGCACTTTGGGGGTCAGAACCCCCTGGGGTCTTAACCCTCGTGAGCGGACCCCAGGGGGGGTCTGACCCCACTTGAGCGGCTTCGCCTCGGACAACTTCGCCGGCGTCCACCCCGAGGTACTCGAGGCGATCGCCCGCGCCAACGAGGGCCACGCCCCCGCCTACGGCTACGACGGCTGGACGAAGCGCGCCGAGGAGGTCTTCCGCCGCCACTTCGGGCCGACCGCGCGCGCCTACCCCGTCTTCAACGGCTCCGCCGCCAACGTCCTCGCCCTCGCAGCGACCTGCGAGACATGGCAGAGCGCGATCTGCACCGAGACCGCGCACCTGCAGGTCGACGAGTGCGGCGCGCCCGAGCGAATGGCCGGGGTCAAGCTGGTCCCGGTCGCGACCGAGCACGGCAAGCTCGACCCGGATGCCGTCGCCGCCCGAATCACGCGGATCGGCGACCAGCACGCCTCGCAGCCGCGGGTGGTCACGATCTCGCAGGCGAGCGAGCTCGGCACGGTCTACACACCCGAAGAGGTCGCGGTGATCGCCGAACTCGCCCACGACAACGGCCTCCTCCTCCACGTCGACGGCGCCCGGCTCGCCAACGCCGCCGCCCACCTCGGCGCCTCGCTCGGCGAGATCACGACCGAGGCCGGGGTCGATGTCGTCTCCTTCGGCGGCACCAAGAACGGCATGCTGCTCGGTGAGGCGGTCGTCTTCATCAACCCTGAGATCGGTGGGCGCTTCGAGTTCACCCGCAAGCAGCTCGGCCAGCTCGCCTCGAAGATGCGCTATCTATCGGCTCAGCTCGAGGCGCTGCTGGAGGGTGACCTCTGGCTGCGCAGCGGCACCCACGCGAACGCGATGGCCACCCGCCTCGCTGATGCCGTCTCCGGGCTCGACGGGATCGAGATCGTCCACCCGGTCGAGGCCAACGGCGTCTTCCCCCGGATACCCGGCGAGGTCGCCGAGCGGCTGCTCGCCCGCCACGGTGAGGAGTTCCCGTTCTACCCCTGGCCCTACGAGCCCGGGCTCTACCGCTGGATGTGCGCCTGGGACACGACCGAGGAGGACGTCGACCGGTTTGCGGCGGCGGTTGAGCAGGCTCTCGGGGGCTGAACGGCGGCCGGCAGGCCCTCGCTACAGTTGCCGCCCGCGCCCGGATAGCTCAGTTGGTAGAGCACTTCCATGGTAAGGAAGGGGTCGCCGGTTCGAGTCCGGCTCCGGGCTCTCGACGACATTGCCCTCGTCCTCCTCGACGCCGACATCGTCCGTGGACTTGAGCGGCGGAGCCTCGGTTCGGTCGCGCCCGAGCGACTTCGCCGTGTAGAGGGCCGCGTCAGCCGAGCGCATCAAGAGGTCCTGGGTGTCGCCGTCGCCGGGATAGACGGCAATGCCAAAGCTGATCGTCAAGGACATCCCCTCGGCCGCGAACGCCTCACGAACGCTTCCCCGAATCCGCTCGGCCATCGCCCGAGCGCCTGGTTGCGCCGTGTAGGGGAGGACGAGCGCAAACTCCTCGCCGCCGAGCCGAGCGACCGTGTCGGACTCGCGCGCCGCGTCATGCAAAAGGGCGCTGACGCGGCGCAGGGCCTCGTCGCCCGCCGGGTGGCCGTAGCGGTCATTGAGCTGCTTGAAGCGGTCGAGGTCGCCGACGACTAGCGCCAGGCCGCGATCGCTGCGGCTGGCCCGGCGAAGCTCCTCGCCGAAGATTTGGTTGAAACCGCGGCGGTTGAGCAGGCCGCTGAGGTCGTCGGTCGTGGCCGCATGCGAGAGCTGGACAACGAGCCGATCGAGCCGTTCCTTCAGCCCCCGGACCAGCACCGCGGTGACGATCAGCGAGCCGATCGTCAAGAGCCAGCCGAGCCCCCACTCGGATGGACCGTCGGAGAAGGCGATTATCGCCGCGTATACCGCGGCGAGAAAGGAGATCTGGGCAATCGCTCCGGGCCGGCTGAAGAAATAGGAGGCGAACAGCACGACCCAGAGGTAGTAGAAGGCGTAACCGCCGGCGAGCACGTTCGAGAAGACGACGGCGCCGGTGATCATCAGCATTCCGAGCGTGAGCGCTACATGCAGCACCCACCAGGGCAGCGGCCGCAGGACCAACAGCAATGCGGCGATCGGCAGCGCCGCAATGCAGATCCCGGCGACACCGGAGACATCGACCGTCGCGCTGTGGGGCAAGAGCAGCGCAGTCAGCCCAAGCGTGCCGCCCGCGGCATAGAGAAAGGCGAGCGCGACGCTCGCGATCTCACGATCACGCTCCTCGCCCCGCCCCGCGCCCTGTTCAGCGCTCGGGAGGCCATGCGTTGCCTCCGCAGCTTCCATTTCAACCTCCATCGGCATAAGCCCGACGGTTCGCCTCCGTAGTTTCCCGCGAACTACGCCTGGCCGGGACTACGATCCGGCGGTGAGTTCGACTCCGCTCGATCTGCAGGCGCTGCCAGGGGCCGAGATCATCCTCGAAGGCTTGGCCGATCTCGACTCGGGCCGTGAGACGGAATGCTCTGACGCGGTCCTGATGGCGTCCGCTCGCTTGCGTGCCGCAGGCCTGGATATCACCTCGCCGCCGATGGAAACCGTGGCGGCCCATCGGCTCTACGACCGGCTCGCCGAGGCAGACCCGAGAAATGCCCACTCTCGCTACAACGCGATCGTTCGCAGGGTCGTCAGTTTCGCGCGAGCGGTCGAGAATGCGCGCTCGCGCTGACTCCGACCGGATCAGTCGGCTCACCGCTGAGCTGGGCCGGCGGGCCCCCGCGGGCTCGCGGCTTTATCTGACAGGCGGCGCGACCGCCGTTCTCGAGGGTTGGCGGGCATCGACGGTCGACGTCGACATCCGCATCGAGCCCGAATCCGACGAGCTCTTGCGGGCAATCGCCGAGCTAAAGGAAACGATCGACATCAACGTCGAGCTCGCCTCCCCAGTCGACTTCCTGCCCGAGCTTCCCGGCTGGCGCGAACGCTCGCGTTTCCGCTTTCGCTCAGGCTCCCTCGACGTCTTCGACTTCGATTTCTACTCGCATGTTCTCTGGAAGGTCGAACGCGGCTTCGACCTCGACCTCGAGGACGTCGCGGCGATGCTCGAAGCCGGTCTGGTCGAGCCCGACCGCCTCCGCCAGCTGTTCGAGCAGATCGAGGACCAGCTACATCGCTTTCCGGCCGTCGATCCGAAGGGCCTGCGGAGCAAGGTTGACCGAGCGCTCGGCGGTTGACTTCCTGCGTTCTATTTCCCCGCGCCGCCAGGCGGCGTACCATTTAGCCGATGGCTTCCCGCACTCGCAACCTGCTCGAACCGGGCCGCGAGGCTGAGTGGAAGCGGATAAATCGCGACGAGGCCGAGGATCATCGCCGCGCCAGCGCCGCGATGAGTCCGAGACGACCCAAGCTCGCGCCGGCGAATCGCCGCTAGCTCGACAACCAACGCTCGCCGACGCCCTCCGTGTCGAATTGACCGCCTACGTCACGGTCAACTCGACACAGAGCCCAAACGCGGCGCTTCGTGTCGAGCTACCGGCGCCGGCAGCTCCAGATTCTTGCTTCGGGGAGGGCTCGCCCGCGGGGCG
>JBPCRS010000197.1:0-14198 GCA_050996575.1 Solirubrobacterales bacterium | reverse complement strand
CAACTCGACGGCGGGCCGGCTAGTCCTGAGGCGCTGCCTGAGGGGGTCGAGGAGGTCGACGTGCTGGTCGAGGTGCTTCTCGACGGCGGGATCCACCGGGGTACCGACGTGCTCGTCGCGCTCGCGCTCGGAGCGCGAGCGGTGCTCGTCGGCCGGCCCGCGCTTTGGGGGCTGGCGGCCGGAGGAGAGGACGGTGCGCGCCACGTCCTCGAGTTGCTTCGCGACGAGTTCGAGCTCGCGAGCTGCCTTTGCGGCTGCCCGTCGCCGGCGGCGGTCGGGCGCGAGCACGTCCGAGCCCGCTGACGGCCCGACCTATAGTCGCGCGCTGAGTGGGTCTCCACTGATGGCCGAGAGGCACCCAAGAGAAGCGGCACTGCGACGTGTTCACGGGACCGGGGCGCTGTTCTCAGCGGCCTACGGCAACGTCGGCTCGTCGATCTATTACGCGCTCGGAGTCGTCGCTCTCTACGCGCTCGGTCTGACCCCGGTCACGTTCATGATCGCCGGGCTGATCTTCGCCTTCACCGCGGCGAGCTACCCCGCGGCGCACGTGATGTACCCGGAGGCGGGCGGGTCGTCGAGCTTCGCCCGCCACGCCTTCAACGAGTTCGCCAGCTTCATCGCGGCCTGGGCGCAGATGCTCACCTACATCGTCACGATCGCGATCTCGGCGTTCTTCGTCCCGCACTACCTGGCCGTCTTCTGGGAGCCGCTCGGCAGTGGGCCCGGGGACGTGATTTTCGCCGTCGGCCTCGTCGCGATGCTGGCCGCGCTCAACATCAAGGGCACCGAGGAGTCGGCGAAGCTCAACCTCGTCCTCGCGATCGCCGATCTGCTGACCCAGGTCGTGCTCGTCGGCATCGGCCTGGTCTTGGTCTTCGACGCCGACCTGCTCGTCTCCCAGATTGACTTCGGCGTCGCCCCGACGACCGGCGACTTCCTGCTCGGGATCGCCGTCGGCATGGTCGCTTACACCGGCATCGAGACGATCTCGAACATGGCCGAGGAGGCCAAGGACGCGAAGCGCAACATTCCGCGCGGCGTCGGCGCGACGGTGATCGCGGTCGTCGGCCTCTACGCGTTCCTGCCCGCGATCGCGCTCTCGGCAATGCCGGTTACCCAGAATGCCAACGGCGAGTACACGACCGAGCTCGGGACCACGTTCGCCGACGATCCTGTGCTCGGCATCGTCGAGAACCTCGGCCTCGGTTCGGGGCTCGAGAACGTGGCCGAGGTCTATGTCGGCCTGCTTGCCGCCGTGATTCTGCTGGTCGCGACCAACGCCGGACTGATCGGGGTCTCTCGGCTGACCTTCTCGATGGGCCAGCACCGCCAGCTTCCGGAAACGCTTCGACAGGTCCATCCGAAGTTCAAGACGCCCTACGTCGCAATCGGGGTCTTCTCGGCGATTGCGGCCGTTGCGATCCTGCCCGGCCAGCTCACCTTCCTGGCGACGATCTACTCGTTCGGCGCGACGCTCTCGTTCACCGTCGCTCACGTCGCCGTGATCCGGCTGCGGCAGAAGTATCCGAATCACGAGCGACCATGGAAGCCGCCCGGGAGCATTCGCGTCGCCGGGGTATCGGTTCCGTTGACGGCGATATTCGGCGGTCTCGGCACCTTCGGCGCGTTCATCGTCGCGATGGCGCTCGACCCGGTCATCCTCGCCGTCGGCGGCGGCTGGATGATTTCCGGTGCGACCTTCTACGTGCTCTATCGCCGCAATCAAGGGTTGCCGCTGACCCAGACCGTCAAGGTTCAATCGCTCTCGCCGCTCGGCGTCGAGGAGGTCGAGTACAAGAGCGTGCTCGTCGCCTTCGAGGACGATCCTTTCCGCGAGGAAACCGTGGCGCTGGCCGCGCGGCTGGGCTCGAAGCGACGCCGAGGCATCCACGTCATCTCGCTGATCAACGTGCCGAAGAACCTGCCGCTCGACGCTCCGCTCGACGATCACGAGTCAAGGGCCCAGGAAAAGGTCGAGCGGGCGAAGCTGATCGCCGGCGGGAGGGTGACCGGTCACACGATGCGTATCCGGCCCGGGCAGGCCGGCCACGCGATCGCCGACGAGGCGCGCGACATCGACGCCGCCGCGGTCGTCGTCCAGCTCAACTACAGAAACGGGGTGCCGCTCTACAGCCAGACCCTCCAGACCGTGCTCTCCGAGCGGCCCTGCCGAGTGCTCGTCGCCGCCGAGCCGACGCCGGCGCGCGAGGGCCCGGCGCGAGTCGCGGCGGATCAGGAGTGATGGTGGTCCACTCGTGAGCGAGGGCTACCGGCTGGCGACGCGGTTGTTCTCGGCGGTGATCATCGGCTTCGGGATCACGATCATCGTCGTCACGCTCGTCAACGGAGGCGGGCCGCTTTCGTTCGGGGTCCTGATCGGTGTCGTCTTCCTCGCGATGGGCTGCGGGCGCCTCTATCTGGCGCTGAGGCACACCGAATGAGCAAGCGTTCGCGCCTTCGACACTTGCCGCGTCTCAGCGGCGGCGACGAGCTCGCCCATCGATTCCTCGGCGTTCCCTGGCTCTTCGCCGCCGCCTTCTCGGCGGTCGGTTTCTCGATCTACTTCTCGATCGGGCTCGTCGCCGACCGTGGGCTCGGGTTGACGCCGCTGATCTTTCTCGCCGCCGGGATCGCCTTCGTCCTCAACGCGGTGACCTACCTCGAGGGCGGGACGATGTTCCGCGAGCGCGGCGGCTCGTCGACCTTCGCCCGCTACGGCTTCAACGAGCTCGTCAGCTTCATCGCCGGCTGGGCGATCCTGCTCGACTTCATGATCGTGATCGCGCTCGCCGCGATCTCGGTCCCGCACTACCTCTCGCCGATCTGGGGCGAGCTCTCCGATTCCCCGGCCGAGCTGATCGTCGCCGCGGCTGTGATCGCGATCGTCGCCGGGATCAACATCGCCGGCCTCACCGGGCGCCGCCGCCAGGGGCTGCTGACGCTGGTCGCGGTCGGAGGCGTCGCCCTCTTGGCGCTGGTGATCATCGTCGGCGCGATCACCTCTTGGGACGTCGCCGCCGTCACCGACGGGCTCGACCCGTTCAGCTCACCGACGCTCGACGATGTGATCTACGCGGCGGTGATTGCGACCGTCGCCTATGCCGGGATCGAGGCGGCGTCGAACCTCGCCCCGGACCTCGAGTACGAGCCCGCCGACCTGCGCCACCTCGTCGCTGCCGCGGCGATCACGGTGCCGTTGCTCTACACCGGGATGGCTCTGATCGCGATCATGACGGTGCCGGTCGAGTTCGGCCCCGGCGGGCCCGAAACGGCGCTTTCGGAACGCTTCATCGAGGCGCCGGTGCTCGGCGTCGTCGTCAGCTTGGCCCCGGCCTGGGTCTCCGACGTGATGCAGGTCGCGGTCGTCGCGGTCGCTCCCGCGGTTCTGATCTGGGCTGCCTCGACCGCGATGCTCGGCCTATCGCGCCACGTTTACACGCTTGCCCGAAACCGGCAGATCCCGAGCTGGCTCGGCAAGCTCGGGCACCGCTCGGCGACGCCGCACGTGGCGATCATCGGCGCGGCGGTTATCTCATTCATATTCGTCATCCCCGGGGACGTCCGGTTCCTGGCGGGGATCTTCGCCTTCGGCGCGACGATCGCGTTCACGATCGCCCATGTCTCGATCGTACGGCTGCGGATCACCGACCCTGACCACGAACGGCCGTTCCGGATCCCGCTCAATATCCGTTGGCGCGGCAGCGAATTGCCGCTGCCCGCGATCGCGATGGCGATATTCACCGCGCTCGCCTGGGTCAGCGTCGTCATCTTCCACGAGGGAGCCCGCTACATCGGCGGCGGCTGGCTGCTTTTCGGGCTCGGCGCCTATGTCTTCTACCGGCGAGTCGTCGAGCGGACCTCGCTGACGCGGCGGGTCTCGGTGCCTGAGGAGGCGTTGTTCAAGGACGAGTTCGAGGCCGATTACGCCAGCATTCTCGTCCCCGTTTTCGGAACGGAGTACGACGACGACATCGTCTCGACAGCCGGTCGCCTCGCCGCCGCGGCCGATGCGCCGGGCGACCTCGACCCCAGCATGGACGCCCTGTTCGTGATCAAGGTGCCAATGACGATCCCGGTCGACGCGCCGCCGACGAGCGCCCAGCTTGCGGTCGCCGAGGCCGCACTCGACCGCGCTCGCGAGGTCGGCTCCGAGTACGAGACCGTTCAGGTCGGCACCTCGATGGTCCGCGCGCGCGAGGTTGGCTACGGCATCGTCGGCGAGGCGCGAAAGCGCGGCGTCGACCTGATCGTGATGGGCGCCGAGCCGCCAACCCGGATCCGCGGCGGCGCTCTGCTCGGCGGGATCGGCGGCTCACGCCCGTCCGAGATCGGCCCGGTGACCGAGTACGTCCTGCGCAAGGCTCCGTGCCGGGTGCTGCTGACCGCGCCGCCGGAAAATTAGGGGCGGCACCGAATTTCATCGATTGCTGAATTTGGTACCGCAGGGAGTACCTAACTCAGCGAGCGTTACCCGACGGGCGAATGACGAGGATCGCCAGCGCGAGGATGAGAAAGGCGCCGACCGAGCGCAGCTCGGAGAGGCGAAGCGCGCTCAAGCCATCCTCGAGCAGGAACAGCGAGAGGCTGGCGTTGAGCGAGAACATCGTCGTCGCGATCAGTACGAGCGAGTACCCGAGCGTCGTCCTGCCGGTGAGGCCTCGCGGCTGCGGATCCATCTGTCTCATAAGATCACGCCATGTTCATCCTCATCGTCGGTGCGGGGAGGGTCGGGTCGTCGCTGGCCCGGGCAATGCTCCGCGAGGGGCACGAGGTTTCCTGCCTCGACGAGGACCCCGAATCGCACGCGCGGCTCGAGGTCGGCCTCGAGCGGCCTTGGGAGGACGAGGGTGGCCAGTTCACGGTCGGAACGGGCCTCGAGATCGACGCGATGATCGCCGCCGGGATCGAACGTGCCGACGTCTTTGTCGCCGCCACAGACGGCGACAACACGAACATCATCATCGCCCAGATCGCGAAGCGGCGATTCAGCGTGCCGAAGGTGATCGCGCGCGTTCTCGACCCATACCGGGCCGAGTGGTACGAGCAGCAGGGCCTGCACACGATCTCGCCGACGCGGGTCGCTATCGACCTGCTCGAGGAAGAGGTTCGCCAGACGGCGAGCCTTAACGACGGCGGCCGGTGAGCCCCTCCCGCCTCTACATCATCATCGTCGGCGCCGGCAAGGTCGGCTGGAACCTCGCCCGCGAGCTGATCGACAAGGGCAACGAGGTGACCCTGATCGAGAACGACCGCGACCGCTTCCAAACGGTCGAGCAGGAGCTCGAGCACAACGTCCAGTACGGCGACGCCTCGGAGCTTTGGATCCTCGAGCGCGCCGGGGTCCAGCGTGCCGACATGGTGATCGCGGTCACCGGCGACGACGAGGACAACATGCTGATTTGCCAGGTGGCGAAGGAGAAGTACCTCGTCGACCGGATCATCGCCCGGGTCAACAACCCGCGAAATCGCCAGCACTTCGAGCTGCTCGGGATCAAGCCGTTCGTCTCCGCCACCGACCTGATACTTCGCCTGCTCGAGCACGAGGTGCCCGAGTACGGGCTCGTCCACCTGCTCGATCTGCCCGAAGAGCGACTCGAGATCATCGAGATGCTGCTCGCCGACAACTCGCCCGCGTCGGGGCGGCGGGTCGGCGACCTGCAGATGCCCGAGGGCAGTTTGCTGATCTCGGTGCTCCGCGACGGCAACGGGTTCGTACCCAACGCCGAGACCGTGCTAGAGGCGGGCGACGAGATTCTCGCCGTGCTCGATCCGGGCCTCGAAGAGGAGCTAAAGGAGTACTTCGGCCCGGAGAGCTCGAACGGCGGTGGCTGACCGCAAGGTCGACTTTCTGTTGGTCGGCGGTGGGATGGCCTCGGCAAATTGCGCCGCCGAGTTGCGAAAGCGGGAGGAGGAAGGAAGCGTGCTGCTCGTCAGCCGCGAGCCCGAGCCGCCCTACGAGCGCCCGCCGCTCTCAAAGGAGTATTTGCGCGGCGAGGCGGAACGCTCGGACGCCTACGTCCACGAGCCGGATTGGTACGAGGAGAACTCGGTCGAGCTGCTCAGCGGTAAGAGCGTGATTGGGCTCGACCTCGACGCGCGGACGGCGAAGATCCAGGGTGAAGGCGAGATCGAGTTCGGCAAGGCGCTTTTGGCGACCGGGGCGAACGTGAACATTCTCCGTGTCGAAGGCGCCGAGCTCGAGGGAATCCACTACCTGCGCGCGTTCGGTAACTCGGACAAGATCCGCGAGGATGCCGACGAGGCCGAGCACGTGGTCTTGGTCGGCGGCAGCTACATCGGCTGCGAGGTGGCCGCGTCGCTGACCGCGATGGGGAAGCGCTGCACGGTCGTGATGCAGGAGGAGGTGACGCTCTCGCGGACCTTCGGCGAAGAGGTCGGCCGCTGGTTTCACGACCAGCTCGTCTCGCACGGGGTCGAGGTATTCGGCGCCGAAAATCTTGCGGGGTTCGAAGGCGAGGCGCGCGTTGGCGCTGTCCGGACAGCGAGCGGGCGCGAGATCGAGTGCGACATGGTCGTCGTCGGCGCCGGGGTGAAGGCTGACACGATGCTCGCCCAGCGAGCCGGGATCGAGATCGGCAACGGGATCGGCTGCGACGCCCGGCTCGAGACCTCGGCCGAAGGTGTCTTCGCCGCCGGCGACTGCTGTTCGTATGAGTCGGAGATCCACGGCCGTCGGCTGCGGGTCGAGCACTGGGACGTCGCCTTCCAGCAGGGTCGCCATGCCGCCCGGTCGATGCTCGGCGACGCCGCGTCCTATCGCGAGGTGCCGTACTTCTTCAGCGACCTCGCCGACTGGGCGAGCCTCGAGTACGTCGGGCCGGCGGATGAATGGGACGAGGTCGTCTGGCGCGGCGACCCCGACAGCGGCGAGTTCTCTGCCTGGTACCTGGCGCACGGCCGCGTCGCCGGTGCGCTCGCGGTCGGGCGGTCCGAGGATCTATCGCATGCTCGACGTCTGCTTGCGGAGGGTGTCGAGGTTGGCGAACATCGAGCAAAGATTGCCGACGCGGACAGCGATCTCGACGAGCTCGGCACGCCGAGCTGATCGGATTCGAACCCCGAAGTCGGGCTATCCTTGGCCCGAATCTTGGGGATTGGTGTAACTGGCAGCACGCGGGTTTCTGGTATCCGTAGTCCAGGTTCAAATCCTGGATCCCCAGTGGCCGTCAACTCATGAGCGAGCCACCTGAGCGGTAGAGGGTTAACGGTACCGTTCGACTCACCTGTTACTTTCAGGCAGATCATGGAGCGCAGGAAATCCCTGCTCAGGCCGGGCATCCTGGCGAGCACGCTCGCCTTCGCCGCTATCGGCGTCGGCTGCGGCGGCGACGACGAACCGATCACGTCGGTCAGCTCGACGACGGCGGGACCGACTGGTGCCTCGGGCGCGTCGGGAACGCTCGAGTCGTTCATCGATCAGGGCGACGACATCTGCGCCGAGTCGAACGCCGCGATCGCCAACATCGCGAGCTCCTCGGCCACCACCGACACCTCGACGAGCCAGGAGGTGTCGATCACGGAGGGCCAGATTGATGGCCTGAAGTCGCTCGGCGCCCCGCCGGAGGACGCGGAAACCTTCGATCGCTTCCTGACCGCGCAGGAGGAAGTCGTCGCGGCGCTCGAGAAGGCCGACCTCGCCGGCCAGCGCGGCGAGGACACGACTGAGGCCGACACCGAGGCCGCGGCCGCAGCCGCCGACGCGCAGTCGGCTGCCGAGGACTTCGGTTTCAAGGAATGTGGTCAGGAGGGCGAGGCGATCGAGAGCACCGGTGGCGGCGGTGGCGGCTCGGACGCCGCGCCCAGCGCCCCCGCCCCGACTGCACCCGCTGCTCCAGCCCCGACCGCGCCGCCTGTCGCTCCAGCGCCGGTCACCCCGGCGCCCGCGCCCCCAACCGACGGCGGCGCCGCACCGCCCGCCGACGGTGGGACGGGCGGTACGTCGGGCGGGGTTAGCCCGTAGGGGTTTTGGGTCGACGGCGGCGGGCCGTGGGAGCTGTTTACGCGACCCAAGGCGCCGTGGTCGTTGGTCGGGCGCCGGCGGTGGCGTGTCGACTTATCGTCGGATAGCGGCGATAACTCGACAATCGACCTCGAAACGGTTCCGCGGAACCGCGCCATCGGGACGTTGGACGCATTTCGTCGCCCACAGAGACGCTTTGCGTCCAACGTCCTGCCGCGCGTCACGAAACACGCGCAAATCCCAACGCAGGCGTCACTTCCCTGCCTCGACACCCCGATCGCCCCGCCCTACGAGCCCGTGACCACAAACGCCTAGCGGCGCGTAAACGGCGCCCTCGTCCCGCCGGCACCAAAGACCAAGTCCCCGAGGCTAAGCCGCCCGTTCCGACCACGCTCCGTACAAACGCGAATAGGCGCCGTTCGCGGCGATCAGCTCGTCGTGGGTGCCGGACTCGGCGATCTTGCCCTGCTCCATGACGATGATCCGGCCGGCTCGGCGGATCGTCGAGAGGCGGTGGGCGATCACGATCGCGGTCCGTCCGACGAGCAGCCGCTCGAGCCCGCGCTCGATCGTCCGCTCGGTCCGCACGTCGACGTTCGACGTCGCCTCGTCGAGGATCAGGATCCGCGGGTCGGCGACGAGCGCGCGGGCAAAGGCGATCAGCTGGCGCTGACCGGCCGAGAGCTGGCCACCGCGCTCCCCGACCTCGGTCTCGAACCCCTGCGGAAGGCGCTCGATGAAGCCCTCGGCCCCGACCGCGACCGCCGCGGCGCGAACGTCCTCTGCCGCCGCGTCCGGCCGGCCGAAGCGGATGTTTTCGCCGACGGTTCCGGAGAAGAGGAACCCTTCCTGCGGGACGATCCCGAGCTGGCTGCGCAGGCATGATGCCCGCAGGTCGCGCAGGTCGTGCCCGTCGACCAGAACCCGCCCCTGCTGCGGGTCGTAGAAGCGCGAGACAAGCTTTGCCAGCGTCGACTTGCCGGCGCCGGTCTGGCCGACGAGCGCCAGTGTCTGACCCGGCGGAACGTGCAGGTCGACATCGCGAAGCGCCCAGCCCGGCTCCGCCGGCCCGGTTCCGTTGCCGCCGACGACCGCCCCCGGCGCCGCGTACGAGAACGAGACCGCCTCGAGCTCGATCTCCCCGCGCAGCCGCCCCGGGTCGATTGCTCCCGGCCGGTCGACCAGGTCGGGCTCGGTGTCGAGCAGGTCGAAGATCTTGTCGAGCGCCGCCATCCCCTGCTGGTAGGTCGTATAGAGCTGCGAGATCTGCTGGATCGGGTCGAAGAACGCCTGCAGGTAACCGACGAAGGCGACGACGATGCCGATCGTCACGTCGCCCTCGAAGAACCGATAACCCCCGTAGATCAGGATCGCTGCCGTGCCGACGGCGGAGAGCAGCTCGACCATCGGGAAGTACGAGGCGTTGAGGTAGACCGTCTTCATGTTGACGACGCGGTTCTCCTCGTTGAGCTCGTCCATACGCTCGACGTGGCGCCGCTCCTGGCCGAAGCTGCGGACGACGCGGACCCCGGACAGCGTCTCCTGCAGGTGCGCTGTGATTCCCGCGATCGTCTCCCGGGTGCGCCGGTAGGCATCGGCGGCGACGATCCGGAAGATCACGCTGCCGATCGCGAGCAGGGGAAAGGTGAGGAAGGTGACCAGCGCCAGCGGAACGTCGAGCAAGAGCAAGATGACGACGACGCCGACCAGCGTCAGCGTGCTCGAGAACAGGGTGACGATCCCGTCGGTGACGAGCGTGTCCAACGCTTGGACGTCGTTGGTCATCCGCGAGATCAGCACCCCTGGCCGGTTACGGGTGAAGAAGCCGATCGACATCGCCTGGATGTGGCCGAAGATCCGCTGGCGCAGGTCCTGGAGCGCGCGCTGGCCAACCCAGCCGACGAGGTAGGTCTGCACGTAGGTCGAGCCCCAGAGGAGCAGGGTCGAGAGGACGAAGAGGCCGACGATCACGAACAGCGCCGTCTCGTCGCCGGGCGGCGTGATCCCATCGTCGATCGCCTTGCCGACGAGGAACGGCGGCGCTAGGCCGGCGGCGGTCGCCACAAGGAGGGCGACGAACATCAGCGCCACCCGGCCGCGATACGGCCGCAGCAGCCCGATCAGCCAGCGCAGCTTGCGCCCGCGGCCGTTCTCGCCGCGCAGCAGCCGCCAGATCTCGCGGGCGAGCAGGACCGTGCTCGCCAGCCGGCCCGGCGACTGCTCGGCCTCGACCGCCTCGTCCTCCTCGCGCCGAGCCGCCTCCTCGTCCGGAGAGCTCACAGCCTTGCCACCTCCTCGCGCTGTTCGAGATCCTTCTGCAGGAAGACCGAGTCCTCGCAGCCGTGCTCGGCAATCTCGCTGAAGAGGTCGCTCTGCGCCTCGAGCTCCTCCTGCGTGCCCTGGTCGACGATCCGCCCCTCGTCGAGGACGACGATTTCGTCGGCGAGCGCGATCGTCGAGAGCCGGTGGGCGACGACGAAGGTCGTCCGGCCCGCCATCGCCTCGGCTAGGCCCTCGCGAATCCGCGCCTCGGTCCGCGCGTCGACCGACGAGGTTGCGTCATCGAGGATCAGCACCCGCGGATCGGCGACCAGCGCCCGGGCGATCGCGACCCGCTGGCGCTGGCCACCGGAGAGCGTCAGGCCGCGCTCGCCGACGCGCGTTTCATAGCCGTCGGGCAGGCGCTCGATGAACTCGTGAGCCTGCGCCCGTCGCGCCGCCAGCTCGACCTCCTCGCAGGTCGCGTCAGGCCGTGCGTAGGCGATGTTCTCGGCGACCGTGGCCGAGAACAGGAAGCTGTCGTCGGCGACGAAGGCGATCTGGTCTCGTAGCGAAGTGACGTCGACATCGCGGATATCGGCGCCGTCGAGCAGCACTGTGCCCGAATTGGGGTCGTAGAGCCGCGCGAGCAGAGCGACGAGGCTGGTCTTGCCCGACCCGGTCGGCCCGACCAGCGCCACAGTGCGCCCGGCCTCGACCGTGAGCGAGACGTTTTCGAGCGCCTCGGTGACGCCGTCGTAGCTGAGCGAGACGTCGCGAAGCTCGACTCTCCCGTCGCCGTCGGGGAGCGGCGGAGCACCGGGCTTGGTCACGATCTTCGGCTCGCGGTCGAGGACCTCGAACAGGCGGTTGCCGGAGGCGATCGCACGCTGCGACATACCGAGCGCGATACCGAGCATGCGGACCGGGAACGAGAGCATCACCAGGTAGGTGTAGAAGGCCGTGAACCCGCCGATCGTCAGCGTCCCGTCGATCACCTGCTTGCCGCCGACGAGCAGGACGACGGCGATGCCGACGTTCGGCAAAAAGCCGATCAGCGGGTTGTAGAACGCGCGCAGCCGGGTCGAGTAGATCGTCTGGTCGAAGACGCGCGAGACCGAGCGGTTGAAGCGGCCCATCACATGGCGCTCGCGGGCGAACGACTTGATCACGCGGATCCCCGAGACCGACTCCTCCGCCTCGGCGGTTAGCTCCGCGATCCGCTGCTGGACCTCCTGCAGCGCGGGCCGCGAGAGCCGGTTGTAGCGGCTCGCCGTAAAGACCACGAACGGAACCGGGATCAGCGCCAGCGCCGCGAGCCACGGTTCGAGCACGAACATGACGGCGCTCGCGAGGATGATCGTCAGCGCGCTCTGCGTGATGAAGACGAGCCCGTAGCCGAGGAAGAATCGGATCGATTGCAGATCGACGGTCGCTCGTGACATCAGCTGGCCGGTCTGGTGCGTGTCGAAGTAGCCGAGCTCGAGCGCCTGCAGGTGCGAGTAGAAGCGCCCGCGCAGGTCGTACTCGACCCCGAGCGAGATCTTGCCGGCGATCAGCCGTCGGACGACGGTCAGGCCCAGGCGAAGCAGGCCGGCGCCGACGATCGCCAGCCCGAGCGGCACGAGGTTCGGCCGCTCCTCGTCATCGATCGCGTTGACGGCGTCCCCGATCAACAGCGGTATCAGCACCGTCATCACCATCGCCGCCGAAGCGATGACGAGCGAGAGGATCACCTGGCGGCGATACGGATGCAGGAAACCGAGGAGCCGGCGGAAGGTTGACATCGGCCAAAACTATAGAAACTGAAGTACGGTCGAGCGCACCGAGGTCGGCGCCGCTCTCCTCGGCGACCGAATCCACATCGTCGGCGGCTTTCTCGCCGGATCGACCAGCACCGGGCGGATGACCCGCTATGACATCTCGGAGGACGCCTGGATCGAGCTCGCGCCGGCGCCTCGCCTTTTCGAACGTGCCTACCGGCACGCCACGCTCACTGCGTCCTCGACCTGCTCGGCCAGGCGTGCCCAGCCGCACGCGCGGCCGTGGAATCAACCATCTAGGCTGGCGCACCTTGAGCAACGAAGCCGAGGCGAACAGTCCGCGCGGCATCGACGGCCTGACCCGCTTCCTCGGCATGCGATGGGACTCGGCCGAGCAGGTCAGGCTGACGGTCTGCGACGAGCTGATCAACCCCGCCGGCCTGCTCTCCGGCCCTGTCGCCTACGCGCTCGTCGATTACTCGATGGGCTCGGCGCTATGGGTGCAGAAGAATCCGGGCGAGCGGATCGCGACGATCAACATCTCGATCAACTACCTGCGCACCGCGCGGCGGCGAGGTGATCTGCACGAGCAGGCTCGACCGCCGAAACGACCGCGTCGCCGTGCTCTCGAGCGAGGTACGCGACGCCGATGAGCGCCTGCTGGCGACGGCGATCGGCAGCTTCTCGATCTTTCCGAGGGAGAGACTTGGCAGCCACCACGAGCGGGGAAGGTAGGGTGCCGCGGTAATGACCGAGCCGGACCTGGGTAAGAAGGTTTCAAACCGGCGGATGACGATCTTCTACGTCGTCCTCTTCGTCGCGGGCGCCGTGGCCGCCACGCTGAGCTTCGGCGCCGGTGAGGACGAGGTCGCGACGCAGCCGATCGCCGGCGGATACGTCGTCGAGGGCGGAAACCCCTGCGTAGGCGAGGGCTTCGACGTCAAGCAGTCGGGCGAGTTCATCAACCTCACCAACCCCGACCAGAATCTCTCGGGGTCGCTGCGCTTCCAGCCCCCGGAGATGACCGGGACGGTCAAGTGCGTCGACGGCTCCGAGGCCGAGCTCGACGCAACCGCCGATGGCACGACGATTGAGGGCACGCTTGGAGAAGAGACGCTGGCGGCGACGTTCGAGACCGATCCGCCGCCGCCCGGTACCCCACAGCCGAAGTCCCCCAACTCGATCGTCTCCGAGTACACGCTGGCGCCGCGCTCGGCCTGCCTCGGCGGCCGGATTGCGATCGAGGAGACGGACGCCGGCGCGCTCGAGATCGTCATCAGCGAGAAGCCGCGCGGCGAGCTGGCCTACTCCGACGGCGTGGTCGAGGGGACGGCGACGTGCTCGGAGGGCGGCGAGGTCGCGGTCACCGGCGAGGCCGCGGACCGCGTTCTGACCCTGACGCTCACGCCCGAGGAGGAAGCAGCCGCGGCGGCGGGCGAGGAGGCGGCGGCCGGGGGCGAGGACGCTTCGGCCGGGGGCGAGAAGCAGGCGACCGAGGCAACCGCCGAGGAGGAGGAAGCGGCCGCGGGGCCCGCCGCGGCGGCCCCGGTCGCGGAGAAGATCGCCGCGACGAAGCGGCGCGAATTCGGCCAGACGCTCGCCCATTTCTTCATTGCCGTCGTCGTGATCATGCTCATCGCGCGCATCTTCGGGACGCTCGCGGTCTTGATCCATCAGCCACGGGTCATGGGCGAGGTGATCGCCGGCATCTGCCTCGGCCCGACCGTGCTCGGCGCGCTCTCGCCGGAGCTGCAGACCGAGATTTTCCCCTCCGACATCATCCCCTTCATCGGGGTGGTGGCCAACCTCGGGCTGATCTTCTACATGTTCCTCGTCGGGCTCGAGCTCGACACGAAGGCGCTCAAGGGCCGCGTCGGCCAGGCATTCGCGATCTCCAACATGAGCGTCGTCTTGCCGCTCGCGCTCGGGATCGCCGTCGCTGTGCCGATCTACTCGCTGATCGCGCCCGACACGAAGTTCATCGCCTTCGCCCTGTTCATGGGGGTCGCGATGTCGATCACCGCATTCCCGGTTCTGGCGCGGATCCTGGTTGAGCGGCGGATGCTGAAGCGACCGGTGGGCGCGCTCACGATGGCCTCCGCGGCGGTCGACGACGTCACGGCCTGGTTTCTGATCGCGCTCGCGAGCGCAGTCGCCGTCGCCGGCTCCGACACCCAAATGCTCGAAAAGGT
>JBPCRS010000163.1:0-4499 GCA_050996575.1 Solirubrobacterales bacterium | reverse complement strand
GCACTATCCGAGCGCCCATCGCAACCAGCTTGTCGACGAAGAAGAGCCGATTTTCGAACATCTTCTCGAAGATCATGATCGTGCCCCGCGCCTGCGTCGCCAACGCGAGCGCGATCGAGGTGACGTCGGCCGGGAAGGCGGGCCAGGGGCCGTCGTCGATCTTCGGGATCGCATCGCCGACGTCGTCGCGGACCTCGAGCCGCTGGTCGGCCGGGACGAAGATGTCCTGGCCCTCGACCATCGACTGCAGGCCGAGCCGGCGGAACTGGCGGCGGATCCCGCGCATGTCCTCGGGCTCGGTCTCGCGGATGCGGAGCTCGCCGCCGGTTACCGCGGCGAGCGCCATGAAGCTCGCGACTTCGATGTGGTCAGGGCAGATCCGGTGCTCGGCGCCGCCGAGGCGGTCGCGGCCGTGGACGGTCATCACGTTCGAGCCGATGCCGTCGATCTCGGCACCCATCGAGACCAAGAGGCGGGCGAGGTCCTGGACGTGGGGCTCGCAGGCCGCGTTCGCGATCGTCGTCGGCCCCGGTGTCAGCGCCGCCGCCATCAGCGCGTTCTCGGTGCCCATCACCGAGGGCTCGTCCATGAAGATCCGGCAGGGCTTGAGCCCGCCCGGGGGCGCCGACATCTCGATCCAGCGATCGCCGGAGACCTTGGCGCCCATGTCGCGGAAGGCGTCGAGGTGCGGGTCGAGGCGGCGGCGGCCGATCGTGTCGCCGCCGGGCGGCGGCATCCGCGCCTCGCCGAAGCGGCCGAGAAGCGGGCCTGCGGCGAGGAAGGAGGCGCGGATCTTCGACGCCGCGCCCTCGTCCATCTCGCCACTGATCGAGTCGGCCTGGAGGCGGACCTCGTTCGGACCGGTCCACTGCGCCTTGACGCCCATCCCCTCGAGCAGTTGGACCTGGGTCTCGGTGTCGCGAATTCGGGGCACGTTCGATAGCACCAGCTCCTCGTCGGTGAGCAGGCAGGCGGCGATGATCGGCAATGCCGAGTTCTTGTTTCCGGCCGCGACGATCTCGCCGGACAGCGGAATCCCGCCCTCGATGACGAATTTCTGGGACACGGTGTGCGAGGGTAACAGTGGAGATGCCGACCCCCACCAGAGACGAGGCCTGGGCGCTTTTCTGCGATTGGACCGAGTCCGAGTCGCTGCGTAAGCACGCGCTCGGGGTCGAGGCGGCGATGCGGGCCTACGCACGCAGATTCGACCAGGACGAGGAGCTCTACGCGATCACCGGGCTCGTCCACGACCTCGACTATGAGCGCTACCCCGACCTCGACACCGGGCACCCGCGGTTCGCGCTCGAGGAGCTACGCAAGCTCGACTACCCGGAGGATGTCGTCGATGCTGTAGCCGGACACGCCGAGTTCCTCGAGGTGCCGCGTGAGACTCAGATGGCGAAGACGCTGTTCGCGGTCGACGAGCTCTCCGGCTTCATCGCCGCCTGCGCGCTCGTCCGGCCGACCGGGATCGAGGGGATGAAGCCGAAGTCGGTGAAGAAGAAGCTGAAGCAGCCCTCGTTCGCGGCGGCGGTCGACCGCGACCAGGTGCGCCGCGGCGCCGAGGAGCTCGGCGTTGAATTCGACGAGCACCTGACGGTCGTGATCGAGGCGCTCGAAGGGTCCGCCGAGGAGCTCGGTCTGGATGCGGAGCAGGTCGGTTCGTGAAGCGGCGCTGGAAGATCCTGATCGGCGTCGTCGTCGTTCTCGCCGTGCTGCTGGGCCTGAACACAATCGCGCTCGACAATCAAACGAAGGGCGCCGAGGTGACGATCGAGGGCGGCGAGATCCTCGAGCTCGAGGGCGGCGAGGTCCAGATCTACGAGGACCCGGAGTCCGACCCGCACCCGGGGCAGGTGCCGATCGTGCTCGTCCACTGCTATGGCTGCTCGCTGCACTGGTGGGACGCAATGGCGCCCGAGCTGACCGACGCCGGCTTCCGCGTCGTCCGCATCGACCTGCTCGGCCACGGCGGCTCGGGGAAGCCCTCGAGCGGCTACTCGATCGCGGAGCAGTCCGGGCTCGTCGCCCAGGCGATGAACGAGCTCGCGCTCGAGGGCGCCGTCGTCGTCGGCCACTCGATGGGCGGCTCGGTCGCGACCTCGCTCGCCGAGAGCTCGAGCGAGCTCGTCGATCGGGTCGTGATCATCGACCAGGCGCCCGACGAGAGCTTCGGCGGCCTCGACCTGCTCGCGCAGATCCAGTACGTGCCCGTGGTCGGCGAGGCGATCTGGCGCTTTGGCCACGCCGGTCCCTGGCAGAGCTCGTTCGTAAAGAGCGGCTACTCGCAGGCGTTCGCCCCCGATTACGAGCTCGCCGACGGCTTCCCCAACCCCGACCAGGTGGTCTCCGACTACGACTCGATGACCTACAGCTCGTTCGACCAGGCAGCGGCGGCAGAGCAGGACTTCCTCGAGGAGCGCTCGCTCGTCGACCGGCTGACGGCCGCCGCGGTACCGGTGCTCGCGATCTTCGGGACCGAGGACCAGCTCTACGACGATCCGGCGGAGGCGCTGGCCGCCTACGAGCAGGTCCCCGGCGCGGTCACCGAGGAGATCGAGGGCGCCGGCCATTCGCCTAACGTCGAGAAGCCCGAGGAGACCGGGAGGCTGATCATCGACTTCGCCGCCGAGGCGACGCCACCGGTGGGCGCAGGCGGCGGCCGAAAGCGCAGCGGCGCGAAGTAGCGCACTCGCCGAGCGCCTGCCGTCCTGACTTTGACATCTATATGAAGGCAAAGTCAGGACAGCGACACCTCAGCGCCGCTCAGTCGTCGACCTCGCCCTCGAAGATCGCGAACGCGGCGCCCTGGGGGTCCGTGAGCGCGGCGATCTTGCGCGGGCCCATCTCCATCCGGTGGATCTCGGTCGCGCCCAGGCCCTTCGCCTTCTCAGCGGCGTCGTCACGGCCTTCGACCGTGAAGTAAGGCAGCCAGTTGGGCGGCTCGCCGCCCTGGGCCTCCATGATCCCGCCGTTCGAGCGCTCGCCGACCTGGACGATCACGTAGCGCGGCCCGCCGTGGGTGTCCATCTCGTCGCTTCGCCAGCCGAACAGCCCGGTGTAGAACTCGAGCGCCTTGTCGACGTCTGGCGTGTGCAGTTCGTTCCAGGTCAAACAGCCGGGCTCGTTGACCCGCTGGGCGCCGTGGTTGGCGCGCGGCTCCCAGACCTGGAAGACGGCGCCGGTCGGGTCGGCGATCACCGCCATCCGGCCGACGTCCATGACGTCGAAGGCGTCGATCAGGACCTGCGCGCCAAGCTCCTTCGCCTTCGCCGCGGCGTCGTCGGCCGATTCGACGGTGACGTAGCTGTTCCAGTGCGGCGGCGAGGGGTCGCCCTCCTCCTGTCCCGAGATCGCCGAGACGTTGTCGCCCTCGATCCGGCACATCGTGTAGACGCCGCCGCCGGGAATCTCGTTGTCCTCGTACTCCCAGCCGAAGAGCTCGCCGTAATAGCTCTTTGCTCGCTCGGGGTCGCTTGTCGCCAAATCGACCCAGCTGAACGTTCCCGGTGCGTGTTCTGTGCGCTTGCCCATCTGTTCTCCTCTGGTTGGATCCGCCCGTTGCGGCGAGACTAATCAGCCTCGACGCTCGCCAAGCGCGCGGCGCATAGGATCACGCCGGGTCAGGGGCGCGGGAACGCGCCGAGGAGAGAATTGGAAGCCGCAACGGTCGCCGAAGCCGCAGACTCGAGCCCGCTCGATCGGGTGCGCGAGTGGATGCGCGATCATCCGGGTGGAGTAACCGGGATCGTCGTCGGCGCGATCGCGATCGCGTTGATCGCGGACGAGGGCCTGCAGCGCGTCGCCGACACCGGGCTCACCGGCCTGTCGACAGGATCGATCCTTGCCCTCGCCGCGGTCGGGCTCACCCTCGTCTACGGAATCCTCAAGCTCGTCAACTTCGCCCACGGCGACTTCCTCACCTTCGGCGCCTATATGGCATACCTCCTCTGTGGCACCGAGCAGTTGGGGTTGCCGCTTTGGATCGGCGCGTTGTTCGCGATCGTCACCACGGCGCTACTCGGCGTCATCCTCGAGAAGGGGATGTGGGGACCGATGCGGCGGCGCGGGGCGGGCGTTCTCCAGCTCCTGCTGATGTCGATCGGCCTCGGTCTCGTGATCCGCTATGTCATCCAGTTCATCTGGGGCACCGAGCTGAGGCGGCTCGACGTCGACACGAGCACAACTGTCGACTTTCTCGGGCTCTCGATGGGCCGGATGTTCTTCGTCGCGATGGTCGTTGCTTTCGCCGTCCTGATCGCAACCGGCTTGATGCTCCGCTACTCGACGCTGGGCAAGCGGATGCGCGCCCTCTCCGACAATCTCGAGCTCGCCGAGACGTCTGGGATCGACACCTCGCGGGTGATCCTCTGGACGTGGATCCTTGCCACGGGCTTCGCCGGGCTCGCCGGCGTCCTCTCCGGCGCGACGACGCAGCTCCAACCCGAAATGGGCGTCGAGTTGCTGCTGCCGATCTTCGCCGTGGTTGTGCTCGG
>JBPCRS010000069.1:0-4320 GCA_050996575.1 Solirubrobacterales bacterium | reverse complement strand
CGGCTCGCGCGTGCGGATGGTCGTCTCCGAGCTGCGCGGCGAGAAGATCGACATCATTCCCTACAACGACGAGCCCGCCCGCTTCGTCGCCAAGGCGCTCTCGCCGGCACGCGTGCGCGAGGTCCTCGTCGACGATCAGGAACAGCAGGCCACCGTGATAGTCCCCGACGACCAGCTCTCGCTGGCGATCGGACGTGACGGCCAGAACGCCCGCCTCGCCGCCAAGCTGACCGGCTGGAAGGTCGACATCAAGTCCGAGCAGGAGTTCTCCGAGATGGAGCAGGACCTCGATATCGAGGAAGAGGGCGCCGAGTCGCTCGACGGCCGCTGCTCGGCCGTCCTCTCGGCCGGCCGGCGCTGTCCAAACACCCCGCTGCCGAGCTTGCGCTACTGCGGCCTGCCTCAGCACCAGGCTCTCGCCCGCTTCGGCACCAACCAGGTGACGATCCTCGAGGCGCTGACCGATGACGAAGTCTCGACGCTCGCCGATCCCGACGCTGGGCAGGACGAGCTCCGCCCGCTGATCGAGAAGGCCGAGGCGGTCTTCGACGAGAAGGAAGCCGAAGAGGCAGCCAAGGCCGAGGCCGCCGCGGCTGAAGCAGCCGAGGCCGAGGCGGCTGAAGCAGCCGAGGCCGCGAAGGAGGCCGAAGCGGAGGCAGCAAAGGTGGAGGCCGCAGAGCAGCAGTCGACCGAGGATGCCGAAACCGAAGCGGACGACGATGACGATGACGAGGACGAGCCCGCCGTCGAGGAGGCCGAGGAGGCCCCCGCCGAGGATGAGGAGCCGGTCGCCGAAACGCCCGAGCCCGAGCCCGTCAAGGTCGCCGAGGGCGGCGAAGCCGCGACGGAGGAAGAGCCCGCCTAGATGAGTGACTCCACGCACTCCCTCGACCACGACAAGCTCGGTGCCGTGCGCCATCGCGCGGATGATTCCGTGGAGTCACTCGTCTAGTGGCGAAGAAGCGCGTCCACGAGATCGCCAAGGCGCAGGGCGTCTCCAGCAAGGAGGTGCTCGCCGCGCTCAACGCCGCCGGGATCGAGGCCAAGGCGGCCGCCTCCAGCGTCGAGGAGGCCGACGCGGTCAAGGCGCTGAGTGCCGCCAATGGTGGCGGTGCCGCCAAGGTCGAAGCCCCCGCCGACGCCAAGCCCGTTGCGAAGCCGAAGCCGGCCCCGGCGATCAAGCCCGCCGCCGAGAAGCCCGCGCCGACGCAGTCGCGGCCGGTGCCGGAATCGCGACCAGCGAACGGCGTCGGCGAAGCGGCCGCCGCGGGCGGCTCCGGCAGTAAGAAGCGGCGCCGAGTCGTGATCGACTCGCAGGCCTCGCGCCGCGAGCAGATGAACTCGAACGCGCCGCCGCGCCGTCCACCGCGTCGCCGCGGCGGGCGTCGCCGCCGGCCGCTACTCGAGGAGCCCGCTCGCGGCCCCGCCGAGCCGCGGGAGATCGTGCCGACGAAGGTCAATTCCGGCGCGACCGTCGCCGAGGTCGCCGAGACGCTGAAGCTCTCGGCCGCCGACCTGATCAAGAAGCTGATGCAGATGGGCGAGATGGCGACGCTCACCCAGACCCTTCCCGACGAAACGATCTCGCTGCTCGCCAAAGAGTTCGACCAGGAGGTCGACATCGTCACCGCGGCCGAGGAGGCCCCCGACGAACCCGCCTCCGAGGACCCCGAGGAGGAGCTCGTCGACCGTCCGCCGGTCGTGACGATCATGGGCCACGTCGATCACGGCAAGACCTCGCTGCTCGACGCGATCCGCGAGACCAAGGTCGCCGAGGGCGAGGCCGGCGGGATCACCCAGCACATCGGCGCCTACCAGGTCGACCACGCCGGCTCGATGATCAGCTTCCTCGACACTCCTGGCCACGCCGCGTTTACTGCGATGCGTGCCCGCGGCGCCTACGTCACCGACCTCGCTGTGATCGTCGTCGCAGCCGACGACGGCGTCATGCCCCAGACGACCGAGGCGATCGATCACGCCAAGGCGGCCGAGGTGCCGATCCTGATCGCGGTCAACAAGATCGACAAGGAGGGCGCTCAGCCCGATCGTGTCCGCAACGAGCTTTCCGCCCAGGGTCTGACGCCCGAGGACTGGGGCGGCGAGACCGTTTACGTCGATGTCTCGGCGAAGACCAGAGAGGGCCTCGACAAGCTTCTCGAGATGATCATCCTCGTCTCCGACCTCGAGGAGCTGAAGGCGAACCCAGACGCCCCCGCGTCTGGCTCGGCCGTCGAGGCCCACCTCGATCCCGGCCGCGGCCCCGTGGTCACGGTCTTGGTCGAGCGCGGCACCCTGCGGATCGGCGATGCGCTCGTCTCCGGCGCCACCTGGGGCCGCGTCCGCGCAATGCACGACTTCACCGGCGCCCGCGTCGAGACGGCGAAGCCAGGCGATCCGGTCGAGGTGCTCGGCTTCGACGGTGTCTGTGAGGCCGGCGACCCGGTCCGCGTCGTCGAGAACGACAAGGAGGCGCGCCGCCTTGCCGCCGAGCGCGCCCACCGCCTGAAGACTGAGACGCTCGCCCGCCAGCAGGCTCGGGGCGTCACCCTCGAGATGTTCTTCTCGAAGGCCAACGCCGGTGAGCTCAAGGAGCTCAACATCGTTCTCAAGGCCGATGTATCGGGGTCGGTCGAGGCGCTCCAGGACGAGATCGCCAAGGTCCCACAGGACCAGGTCGCGGTCAACATCATCCGTGCCGCCGCCGGTGGGATCAACGAGTCCGACGTGATGCTCGCCGCCGCCTCGAAGGCGATCGTGATCGGCTTCAACGTCCGGCCGCTGCTCGACGCTCGCCGCGCCGCCGAAACCGAGGGGGTCGAGATCCGCACCTACGACGTGATCTACAAGGTCACCGAGGAGATGCGCGCGGCTATGGAGGGCATGCTCGACCCCGAGGAGGTCGAGGAGCGCCTTGGGGAGGCCGAGGTGCTCGAGATCTTCAAGGCGTCAAAGATCGGCAACATCGCCGGCTGCCGGGTCAACGACGGCAAGGTCACCCGCGACGCCCAGGTTCGGCTCGTCCGCGAAGGGACGGTCATCTGGACCGGCAGGATCGGTTCGCTTCGCCGGTTCAAGGACAACGTCCAAGAGGTCGAATCGGGCCTCGAATGTGGAATCGTGCTCGAGGGCTATGCCGACGTCAAGGTTGGTGACGTGCTCGAACCGTTCCGCACGAAGCAGGTCGAGAAGACACTCGAGTAGACACGAATGAGGACGCCGAATCCTCTCAACAAGGGGGACGCGCCCGAGTTCGGCTCGATCTCATCTGGATGAGATTGACCGCGTTCGTCTCACTGCTCGAAGTCCACATCCATCAAGGCCAGTCGCGTGGGCTCAAGGAGAAGCGCAAGCTCGTTCAGTCGCTGAAGGCGCAGATCCGCCAGCGCTTCGGCGCCTCGGTCGCAGAGATCGGCGGCCACGACACCTGGCAGAGCACCGTCCTTCTCTGCGCGCTCGTCGGCGACTCGACCGTCGGCGCGCGGACCGACGATCTCTCCCGCTTCGTCGAATCGCGCTGCCTCGACGGCTGCAGCTTCGAGCGCGACCTACTCTCGCTCGAGGACGTCCGTGGATAGACGGGATCGTCACCGGCGGACACCTCTACAGCTATATTCGCCCAGCGATGACCTCCGGGAGAATGCGTCGCGTCAACGAGGTCGTGCGCGAGGTGGTCTCCGGAGCAATTGCCACTGAGCTTCAGGACCCCAGGATCGGATTCGTGACCGTCACCGCAGTCGATACCAGCCCAGATCTGCGCTCAGCCCGCGTATACGTCAGCGTGCTCGGCGACGAGGAGGAACGCGAGGCGACGCTCGCGGCGTTGCAATCCTCGCACGGCGTCCTGCAGTCGAAGATCGCCGCCGAACTGCGGCTGAAGCGGACGCCGACGCTGAGCTTTCACTACGACGAAAGCGTCGAGCGCGGCGACCGGATCACCCGCCTGCTCGATGACGGCGGCGAGCAGGAGGTTCGGTGAGTGGTGTGCCGATGAGCCCCGCCAAGACCGGCCCCGACGGTGCGATCGAGGAGGTGGTCGATGCGATCCGCGATGCCGATCGCTTCCTGCTCACCGCTCACGAGGGACCCGACGGGGACGCGCTCGGCTCGCTCCTGGCGATGCATGCGATTCTCGAACAGCTCGGCAAGGACTCGGTGATGTTCCTCGCCTCGAAGGAGTTCCCGCTGCCGATCGAGTACCGCTTCCTGCCGCTCGAGGAAGTCTTCCACGAGGCGCCGGCCGACCTCGCCGACCGAACGATCATCTTTCTCGACTGCGGCAACATCGACCGGATGCCCGTCGATTGGCTCCAGGATGAGAAC
>JBPCRS010000022.1:0-5671 GCA_050996575.1 Solirubrobacterales bacterium | reverse complement strand
CCCCTGCTCGAGCGGGCGCGGGGCATAGCCGAGCGCGGCCATTGCCTTGTCGTGTTTTGCCCAGAATGTGACTCCGTCGGCAGAGCTGATCAGCTCGCGCAGGTTCGGCGGCTGGCCGATCAGCTTTCCGACGACCGGCCCGAACGGGGCCATCACCTTGAGTAGCCCTGTCGGGACGTCGCGCTTCGGAGGCTTCTTGTCGCTGACGTCGGCAAGCGTCTCGATCAATCCGCGCATCGTCGTGATCTCCGAACCGAGGATGTAGGCCTCCCCGGCCTCGCCCTTGTCGAGCGCGAGCAGGACGCCGGCGGCGACGTCCTCGACGTGGACCATGTTCATCCCGAGGTCGGGGAAGGCGATCGCCGGCATCTTGCCGTCGAGGAAGTCGTTCATCTGTTTGCCGAGCGCCGAGTGGTCGGCGGGCCCGTAAACGCCGCCCGGCTGCACGATCACGCAGGGCAGGCCCTCGTCGATCAGCCGCTTGGCGACGCGATGCGCCTCGGTCTTCGTCTGCTCGTAGTAGGAGGTGTAGCTCTCGAGCGGGTGCTCATAGGTCTCGTCGACGACCGCCCCGTGGGTGTTGCCGAAAGCGGCGATCGTGGAGATGTAGAGCACCTTTGAAACCTTGGCGGCGAGCGCTGCGCCGAGCACGTTCTCGGTTCCGTCGACGTTTGCTTCGCGCATCGGCTCACGCTCACCGGCCGGGATCCCGACCTCGAAGACCGCGGCTCCGTGGATCGCGGCGTCGCAGCCCTCGATCGCGCCGCGGATCGCCTCAGCGTCGGAGAGGTCGCCGGCAACCAGCTCCGCTCCGAGCGACTCGAGCTCGGCGCCCTTCGCCGGGCTGCGAACCAAGGCGACGACCTCGTCGCCGCGCTCGCGCAGCAACCGAACGACGTGGCCACCGATGAATCCGGTGCCGCCGGTGACGAAAACCCGCACTCTCCAACCCTACACTGGCAGCACTAGTGATCGAGACCGAGGCCGGAGTCAGCAACCCCCGCGCGAAGCAACGCGCGCTGGCCGTCGGTGTCGTCGCCGACAGCGACGACGGCGCGCTCGACGAGCTCAAGGAGCTGCTGCGGACGGCGGGCGTCGCGACGGCAGGCGAGCTGATCCAGCAGCGCGAGTCGCCGGATCCCGACCGCTACCTCGGTCGCGGCAAGGTCGACGAGCTCAAGCTGCAGATCGAGCGTGACGGGGCCAACCTCGTCGCCACCGACGACGAGCTCGCCCCGCGCCAGGAGCGAAATCTCGAGAAGGCGCTCGGTGTGCCGGTGATCGACCGGACCGCGGTCATCCTCGACATCTTCGCCGACCACGCCCACACGGCCGAGGGCAAGCTCCAGGTCGAGCTCGCCAAGCTCGAGTACGACGTCGCCCGCCTGCGCGGGCTCTGGACCCACCTCGACTCGCTCGCCGGAGGCGTCGGCACCCGCGGCGGCAGCCCGACCAGAGGCCCGGGTGAGCGCCAGATCGAGATCGACCGCCGCCTCGCCCGCGACCGGATCGCCTCGCTCAAGCGCGAGCTCGAGAAGGTCGAGCGCAGCCGCGGAGTGATGCGCGCCCGACGGACCGCGAGCACGCTTCCAACCGTCGCCCTCGCCGGCTACACGAACGCCGGCAAGTCGACGCTTTTGAACGCGCTCACCGGCGCCGAGGTCGGAGTCGGGGAGCGGCTCTTTCACACGCTTGACCCGATCACCCGCTCATACGAGCACGAGGGGCGCCCCTACCTGCTCACCGACACCGTCGGCTTCATCCGCAAGCTTCCGCACGGCCTGGTCGAGGCGTTCAAGGCGACGCTCGAGGAGACCGCGCTCGCGGCCCTGATCGTCCACGTCGTCGACGCCTCCGAGGCCGACGACCAGCGCGCCGAGGCGATCGCCGCGGTCAACTCGGTGCTCGAGGAGATCGGCGCCGACAGCCAACCGCGGCTGCTCGTCCTCAACAAGGCCGACCTGCTCGACGCCGAGGAGCGCCGCCACCTGACGATCTCGAACCCGGGCGCGGTCGTGATCTCCGCCACCGAGGGGACGGGCCTCGCCGCGCTCCGCGACTCGATCGCCTCGACATTCGAGGAGACCCTGCGCTCGCTCGAGCTGCTCGTCCCCTACGACGCCGGCGAGCGCCTCTCGGAGCTGCACGAGATGGCCGGAGACCTCGAGCGCGAGGATCGCCCCGAGGGCGTCCTCGTCAAGGCGAGGGTCCCGGCCGCTCTAGCTCATCGCTTCGAGGACCTGTATACGAAAAACGGCGCTGGGTAGGGCGGAGGCGGGACCGGATCGCCGCTGTCCTGACTTGACCCCCGTATAGGTGGTCAATCCAGGACGGCGCCGGATTCGCCCGCTGATAGCGTCGCCGCCGTGGAGCTCTCGCTCACTCGTCTCTCCCCACAAGCGGTCGTTCCGTCTCGCGCCCACGCCGACGACGCGGGGCTTGACCTCTGCGCCTCCGAGCCGGTCATGCTCGAGCCCGGCGCCCGCGCGAGCGTCGGCACCGGCCTCGCGATCGTGATCCCGCCGGGTCACGCCGGCCTCGTCCTGCCTCGCTCCGGCCTCGCCGCGAGGCACGGAATTGCCCTCGTCAACGCCCCCGGCCTGATCGATCCCGGCTACCGGGGCGAGCTGCGGGTCCTACTGCTCAACACCGACCGCTCGGAGGCGTTCGAGATCGAGCCCGGTGAGCGGATCGCGCAGCTTCTTCTGGTCCCGTTCGCAGCCGCCGAGCCAGTCGAGGTATCCGAGCTCGGCGAGAGCGAGCGCGGCGAGGGCGGCTTCGGCTCGAGCGGTCGCTAGTGGCGCGTCGCGCTGCAATCCGCCTCGACCTGTCGCGCGGCGGTGAGGATGCCGCCGAGCAGGTGGCGGCGGTACCACTCGAGCTCGTAGAGGTAGTTCTCGTGACCGAGCGCGGTGTAGAAGGCGCGGCCGCCGGGAGCCCCGCGCCGCCCATCGATGTTGTCGTGGCACCAGCTCATCGGGTGGTCGCCCATGACTCCGCTCGTCGGCGTCCCGCCGGGGAGGTCGGTCGTGTTCGGGTCGGGTGAGTAGGTCGACTCGTCGATCGAGAGCAGGACACGGACGTCGGCTCTCGGGTTCGTCCTGAACGAGTAGAACTCGTCGAGAGTCGTGAACCGCGGCTCGATGTGCGCGGTCGCCGGGTGGTCGACGGCCTCGTTGGTGAAAGTCGCGGTCTGTTGCAGCGGGTGGCTGAGGAAGTAGGCGCCGACCAGCCGACCGTAGAACGGCCATTCGTACTCGGTGTCGGCGGCGGAGTGGATGCCGACGTAGCCGCCGCCCCTGCGCACGTACTTCATGAACGCCCGCCGCTGCGGGTCCTCGAGCACGGTCCCGGTCGTGCTCAGGAAGACGACGGCCTCGAAGCGCTTCAGCTTCTTCAGCGTGAACTGCGCCGGGTCCTCGGTCGCCTCGACCCGGAAGCCGTTCGTCTCGCCGAGCTCCTTGATCGTCGCGATCCCGGTCTCGATCGAGACGTGGCGGAACGCGGTCGTCCGCGAGAAGACGAGGACGTCGAAGCCCTGCTCATCCGCCGCAGGCTTCTTAGCGGTCCCGGTTGCCGCTCCTGCGAGAAGCATTCCCGCCAGCGCGACGACGGCGACGGCGAGCGCTCGCAGAACGTTCCTCGGTCTCATCAGGCCTCCTTGGCGATTCCGCGGGCAACTCGCAGCGCGTTCGCCATGATCGTGTTGGTCGGGTTGAAGCCGGGAAAGGTGGGGAAGGTCGAGGCGTCGGCGACGAAGACGTTCTCGACCTCGTGCAAGCGGCCGCTCGGTTCGCAGACCGATGCGCCCGGGTCGGTGCCCATCCGCGCGGTGCCGGCGAGGTGGGCGGTCGCCGTCGCGCCGGCGTTGATCAGCGGGTAGGGAACGATCGCCGAGCCGACCGCTCCTGGTGCGGCGGCGTGAAAAGCTTCGAGCCGCGGCCCGAGGAACTGCGCCGCGGCCTTCTCATGGGCGTGCGGGCTGTAGGTGATCCGCGCCGCCGGGAAGCCGTGGTGGTCGCGAACGTCGGGATCGAGGTCGACCCGGTTCTCAGCCTGTGGAAGGTCCTCGTGGACGAGCTGGGAGCCGGCGATCCCCTGATGGAGCAGGCCGACCCGCATCAGCTGCTTGTGATCGGTCCCCGACGCTCCGAAGCCGGCGTAGGTGAACGCCTCGGTCATCAGCGGCAGCGCGCCGCCGACCTGAACGAGGCCTCCCTTGATGTAGGGGACGCCGAGCGAGCTCACCTCGGAGCCTGTGAACGGCCCGATCAGGTCATCGAGCTGAAGCGAGTTCGACTGCGCCCGGTTCGGATGGATGTCGGTGCCATAAGCCGCGGTGGCGAGGGTGAAGTTGTGGAACATCATGTTGCGTCCGACCTGGTCCGAGCCGTTACCCAGCCCCTGCGGGTGCGCCGGGCTCGCCGACATCAGCAGCAGGCGGGCGGTATTTATCGGGCTGCCGGCGAGGACGACGATGTCGCCCGAGACCCGTCGCTTTCGCCCGCGCGAGTCGACGAATCGGACCTCGGTAGCCCGGCGCCCGTCCCTGCTCGTCGAGACGCGGTGGACGAAGGCGCGCGAGATCACCCGCACCTTTCCCGATTGGATCGCCGGGTTGAGCCAGGAAACGAGCGCGTCGCCGCGAGCGTTGATCGGACAGCCGAAGCCTGAGCACAATCCACACGAGACGCAGGCCGGGCGCCCGTCGAACGTGCGCGAGTTGACCGCTGCGGGCTGTGGATAGGCCGTGTAACCGGACCGCCTCGCGCCCTCGGCGAGGAGCTGGGACGCGTAGGTGATCGGGTTCGGCCCCATCGCGAAGTTGCGCTTTCGCGGTGACTGCTCGCGCGTTCGCGCCGGCATCGCATTGCTGTCACCCTGCACTCCGACTCGGCGCTCGACCCGGTCGTAAAAGGGGGCGAGGTCTCCGTATGAGATCGGCCAGTCGGCGACCTGGGCGCCGTCGACCGGTCCGAGGTCGGAGAGCTGTGAGAAGTCCTGGCGCCAAAAGCGCGGGAACTTGGCGTTGTAGTGCAAGGTCGTGCCTCCGACCGCTGCGCCGAGCTGGCCGAGAGCGCCGGTCGCAGAGCGGGCGACGCCGTCGCTCGCTTCTCCGCGAGTTCGCCCGGTGTAGGGCTCGAGCAGTGGGTCGGGAAAGCCGAAGTTACGGCCGGCCTTGATTTCATCCGATCCGTAGCGTGTGCCGAGCTTCGCGCTCGGGCGCTTGCCGATCCCCTTGCGCATCTTTCGGCCGCGCTCGAGCACGGTCACCGACCAGCCCTTGCGGGCGAGCTCCCACGCGGCGACGCTTCCCGCGGCACCGGAGCCGATCACGATCGCGTCACCCGGGATCGAGCTCACCTGCCTCGATCGCGTCGATCACGGGGCCGATCTCGCGGCGCAAGCCGCTCAGGGATCCCTCGCTGCGGCTGAGGACGCCGTTGGCGGCCTCGGCCGAGGCGCCGAGCGCGGTGAGGGCGATCAGCCGCTCGACCGGGATTGGTGAATCCTCGAGCCTCGAGCCCGCCGCGGGCGCTTGAGAGCCGGGCTGCTCGATCTCGGCTCGATTCCAGCCGCGCGCCTGGACGTCACCGTCGTAGTTGGTGAAACGCCAGCCGACCAGGTCGCGGTTGCCGCCATACTCCGGCGCGCCGTACATGAACTGGAG
>JBPCRS010000227.1:0-10524 GCA_050996575.1 Solirubrobacterales bacterium | reverse complement strand
CTCGAGGTCCGCTCGCACGCCTATCGCGTCCACAACTACCTCGAGCTTGGCGAGATCGCCGACGTCGACCGTGAGCTGCTCGCCTACGAGAAGCTCGCCTCGCGGCTGCGCCAGCCGCAGCACCTCTGGCACAGGCCCCTTCTACGCGGTACGCGGGCGCTGATCGAGGGCCGCTTCGCCGAGGCCGAGCGCTTGTCGGCGGAGGCGCTCGCAGGGGGAGATCGTGCCGGCGAGCCGCTCGCCCAGCAGTTTTTCGCGATTCAGACTGCGCAACGGCTTCGGCTCGAAGGCCGCGAGGCCGAGATCCGCAACTCGGTCGCGGCGCTCGCCGAGCGCTACCCGGCGGTCCCCGCCTGGCGATGCGCGCTCGCCTCGATCGACGCGCAGATGGGCAACCTCGACGCAGCCGAGGAGGCCTTCGACCGGATCGCCAAGCAGGGCTTCGACAACCTGCCCCACGACGCGCAACGGACGATCGCACTCACCCTCCTGGCCGACGTCGCCACCGTGCTCGGCGACGGCGAGCGCGCCGCCGAGCTGTTCGAGCTGCTGGCGCCGTTCGACGGGCTTAACCTGGTCGCCGGGCGGGCCGCAGCATGTTACGGGCCGGTCGCCGGAGTGCTCGGGCGGCTCGCGCAGGCGATGGGGAGGACCGACGAGGCCGAGCGCCGGCTCGAGGATGCGCTCGCGATGTGTGCGCGGATGGGCGAGCGGCCGTTCAAGGCCTTCTACCGCTTCCAGCTCGCCGGGCTGCTGCTCGAGCGCGGCGAGGGCTCCGATCGCGAGCGAGCGCTCGATCTCCTGCGGCGCTCGCTCGACACGGCCCGCGAGCTCGGCATGGTCGTGCTCGTCGAGCGCGCGCTCGGCGCCCGGCTCGAGGCGCAGGGCCTCGCCGGGGTCGACGTGACGACGTCGATCGACTCGATGATCGAGTCGGTCGCCGATGAGCGACCGGACCTTTCGGCTCACGTCAACGCCGACGGCTCGGTGACGATCCTCTTCTCCGACATCGAGGATTCGACGCTGATGACGGAACGGCTCGGCGACGAGCGCTGGCTCGATGTCCTGCGAGCCCACAACGCACTCTTCCGCCGCCGCCTGCGCGAACACGACGGCTACGAGGTGAAGAGCCAGGGCGACGGCTTCATGCTCGTCTTCCGCGATCCCTCGGCGGCGCTCGCCTGCGCGCTCGCGATCCAATCCGACCTCGACGACGCCGAGGCCGGGGAAGACGAGCGCGTCCGGGTGCGGATGGGACTGCACACCGGCCAGGCGATCCGCGACGAGGGTGACCTCTTTGGCCGCAGCGTGATCCTCGCCGCGCGGATCGCCGCGCAGGCGCGCGGCGGCGAGGTGCTCGTCTCCGAGCAGTTGCGCGAAGCGGCCGGCGGCGGCGAGAACGGCTTCGACTTCGACGACGGCCGCGAGCTCGAGCTCAAGGGGCTGGCGGGCAGCCATCGCGTGTTCCGGGCGGGCTGAGCCAAGCGCTTGCGGCAAAGGACTGATCGCAGAGCGCGGTAAACAACTGATGCGCTGAGCGCCGATTCTCTTTAGCCTTCCCATAAGGGATGAGTTCGAGGAGGACGAGGCTGGTAGGGATCGTGGTTGGCTTTGCGCTGCTGCTGCCGACGGCTGCGCTCGCGGACTTCGGCGAGTTCAGCGGTCCCGGTGCGGTTGACCCTGACGACAGCCCTCGGGTCGACACGCCTAACGACCCCAAGTTCGACCAGTGCGAGCCCGACGACGAGGAGCCCGGCGGATCAGCATGCACGATCTACGGCGAGGAGCAGTACGGCCTGTTCAGCTTCAGCCCCGAATCGGCGAACCAGTTCCCGCTGTTCCCTCACAACATCGGCGCTACGACCTACCCCGACTGCTCGCAGCTCGACGCGCAGGGCAAGGACGCCAACCAGGAGTCAAGCGACCCCGAGTGCGCGCAGATCTCCGGCGTGCGTGCCGATGTCGCCTGGAAATATTCAATCGGCCGGCCCGACATCAAGATCGCGATCCTTGACACCGGGATCGAGTGGCAGAACACCGAGCTCGTCAACAAGATCGCGCTCAACGAGGACGAACTGCCTTTGCCGAAGGTCGCGCTGGGAACCGACTGCGCCGATTACGACTGCAACGGCGATGGTGCCTTCAACGTGAGGGACTACCTGAAGGACCCTCGGATCACCGATCTCGAGGGCTCCCAGCCGTTCGCCGAGGGTGATCAAGAGGCCGACCACATGCTCGATGCATCCGACCTGATCGCCCAGTTCTCGAACACGAGCGACTCGGACTCGAACGGATACGTCGACGACATCGCCGGCTGGGACTTCTTCGACAACGACAACGACCCCTTCGACGCTTCGAGCTGCTGCAACGCGGAGGGCCACGGCACCGACCGTGCGGAGAGCGCGGCGGCAGAGACGAACAACGACGCGGCAGGCGCCGGCCTCTGTCCCGAATGCCAGATCATGCCACTACGGGTGTGGGACACGTTCGTCGTCCCCGGTGACAACTTCGCGATGGGGATGACCTACGCGGCGGAGAATGGGGCGAGCGTCGTCGAGGGGGCCGTCGGCGGACTCTCGAATACTCAGTTCAGTCGCAGGGCTGCCGAGTTCGCCGATTCGCAGGGTGTCGCGCTGACGCTCGTTTCCTCTGACATCAACAGCGCCAACCACAACTACCCGACCAATTACAACGAGGGAATCTACGTCGGCGGGTCGATCTATGACACGGCGCCGATCGAGACCTGTGACGGGCCGGGCGGACTCGGTCCACTCTCGCCTCCAAACGGCTTCCCGCCGATGCAGTTCACCCAGGGTTGCAACCAGTTCATTGGATTGCTGCGCGGCAACGGCGTGTTTGTTTCGCCGGCTCAGCCTCCGACGACGAGCTTCTTTCGAAATTCGAACCTGACCCAGTACGGCGGCAAGGCCGACATCGTCTTGATGGGGTCGACCGGTTCGGAGAACACCGGGCAGGCGGCGGGCGCCGCCGGCCTGCTCGCGTCGTTTGGGCGCCAGCGCTTCGGCCCCGCCGGTGGCCTCTCCGGCAACGAGATCCGCCAGCTCTTGACGATGAGCGCCGAGGACGTGCGGCCGCTGAACACGGGCGCGATCGGGCAACCTGACAAGGCCAACGCCGGCTGGGACCCGCACTTCGGTTACGGCCGCGTCAACCTCGCGGCGGCGATGGCGCGGATTGCCAACGATCCGCACGCCGCGACGCCGGCTTCGGAATGGCCATGCCAGTTCACCGGTGCAAACTCCGACCCCAACTGCGTCCCGCCCGAGGCCCAGATCGACGCTCCCGACTGGTTCAGCCCGGTCAATGTCGACCGCCTGCCGGCGGACGGCATGGCTATCAAGGGTTTCGCTCGGGCTCCGCATTCGAACTCAGGCGTCGGCGCCTGGGAGCTCGAGTATGCCTGTGGTGCCGATGCGCTCGACTCGGCGTTCGTGAAAGTTCCGAAGGTTGGCGGTGGATTCATCGAGGGAACCGGCGCGGTCGATGGGTTGCTAGGCCGGGTGCCGAAGGCCTTTCTCGAGGGCCTAACCGCTGAGGGTCCCCCTGACCCCTGCCCCGGCGCCGTCCTCAACGACGCCGGCCGGCCTGCCGGGACCGCCGCCGAGCCGTTCCCGGCCAACACCTACCCCGAGCCCGATCCCGAGCGCCACTCGGTCCAGATCCGCCTCACGGTGCATGAGGCCGACGACCCCGCCAACTTCGGCCGCTACCGGAAGACGATCTTCCCCTACCAGGACGACGGCAATCTCCCCGCTTGGCCGAAGGCCGTCGGCGAGGGCTCATCGCAGGCCGACCTCATCACCGGCTCCGGCGGCGAGGTCCCGCCGCGCCTCTATGACCTCAATGGCGACAACGAGCTCGACGTCGTCCTCGGCACTTCGAGCGGCGAGCTACACGTGCTCGACTCCGCCGGCCAGCCACTGCCCTCGTTCAACGGCGGAGCGCCTGTCAGGACCGACCCGCTCGCGATCGCTGACGCGGCGAGGATCCCCGCCGGCCTGAGCGCTCCGCGAGAGTCGCTGCGCGCCCCCGCGATCGGTGACATCGACGGCGACCGCGCCCCCGAGATCGTCGCCAGCGCCGGCGAGCACGTCTACGCCTGGCACACCGACGGCTCGGTCGTCACCGGCTTCCCGGTGCGAATCGACCCGGCGCTCTCGGAGCCGTGTCTCGGAGTGCCGAAGCCGTGTTTCGATAGCGCCCAGCGCAAGATCACCTCGTCGAATCACCTCAAGCGCGGCTTCGTCGCCTCGCCCGCGCTCGCCGACCTCGTGCCCGAGGGCGCCGGCCAGAACCGTAAGCTCGAGATTGCGATCGGTGCGCTCGACCAGCACCTCTACGCCTGGGATGGTGATGGTGATTTGCTGCCAGCGCCCGGTGAGGTCGGACCGGGCACCGATCAGAGCTATCCGGTCAAGCTCGCTTCCGCCGGCGCAGCCGGCGCCGAGATCATCGCCTCGCCCGCGGTCGCCGACCTCGACGGCGACGGCAAGCGCACCGACGTCATCGTCGCGACGAATGAGGTGATCGAGGGCGACACGCCCGACGGCATCCCGCCGCTCTTCGACCTGATCAACGCGGCGCTGGAGTCGAGCACCGGCTCGAACCCCGTCTACGCGATCAAGGCCAACGGTGCGCCGGTGACGGGATGGCCGGTGAAGATCGGCGTCGCCGCCGGCGATCTGCTGCCGTTTGTCCTGCCAGGTCATGACGCCGCGGTGCTCAACGGCGATGTCGACGCCGCCGACGAGGTCTCGCTCTCAGCCGGCACGTCGCTCGCCTCGGCGCAGGGAACGAAGCTCGTCAACGGCAACGGCTCGACCGCGGTCACCTACGAGAACGGTGTGACCAACGGCGCCGACAACGGCCCGATCCTCAACCTCGCCGACTATCCCGCGGTTGGCAACGTGACCGGCTCGCCGACGGGCCCGCAGGTCTTCAAGGGCGGGCTGACGCTGAACGGCGCCGCCAACCTGCTCGCGGTCAACCAGAACCTGCCGTTCAACCACGTCGTCCAGGGCTGGGACCCGCGGACCGGCCAGGTCGTGCCGGGCTATCCCCGCGCCACCGACGACTTCCAGCTCGTCTCGCAGCCGGCGATCGGCCGCGTCTTCGGGCCGGGCCCGACCCGCCAGGTGATCTACGGCACCGGCATGTACCAGCTCCACGCCTACGGGGTCGGCGGCGCCGAGACGACGGCGCTCGGCTGGCCGAAGTTCACCGGCGGCTGGACCCAGGCGACGCCCTCGATCGGCGACGTCGACGGCAACGACAAGCTCGACGTAGTGACGATCACCCGCGAGGGCTGGACCTTCGTCTGGGAGACGACCTCCGACGCCTGCGAGGACGCGGCCGGCACGACCAACGACGAGTGGTGGACGTTCCATCACGACGAGTTCGGCAGCGCCAACTACGCGACCGACGCCCGCCCGCCGGGAAGCGTCACGGACCTCGCGGTGGACACCTCTGGGGGCGGCGCCGAGCTGAGCTGGAAGGCACCGGGTGACGACTGGCTCTGCGGCGACGCCGACGTCTATGAGGTGCGCAAGGCGAACGGCCCGATCGAGGAGCCCAGCGACGGCCAGCTCGTCGTCACCGACGAGCCGGCGGCCGGCACGGGAGAGACCGAGACGGACTCTCTGAGCGCCGCCGAGATCGACGGGGCCACCCACCTCGCGGTCTTCTACCGCGACGACGCGGGCAACTGGGGCCGGCCGAAGTCGATCGCGCTTGCCGGTGACCCCGACCCCGACCCCGATCCGGGCGGCGGTGGCGGCGGAGGCACCGGCGGAGGCTCGACCGGCGGCGGCTCAGGCGGCGGCGACACGGATGGCGGCCAGGCCGGCGACCAGCGGCGCTGCTCGACCCTCGTCGCCGGCACGAACCAGCGCGACACCCTGCGCGGCGACGCCCGCTCGGAGCTCTTCGAGGGCGGCGGCGGCCGCGACAAGATCAAGGCCGGCGGCGGCGACGACTGCGTTCACGCCGGCGGCGGCTCAGACGACGTCAGGGGCCAGGGCGGCAAGGATCGCATCGGCGGCGACAACGGCCGCGACAAGCTGAGAGGAAACGGCGGCGACGATCGCATCACCGGCGGCGACGACCGCGACAAGATCAAGGGCGGCGGCGGCGACGATTTGATCCGCGCCGGCGGCGACAAGGACCGCGACCGGATCAACTGCGGCAAGGGCAAGGACACAGTGATCGCCGATAAGCGCGACAAGCTGAAGAACTGCGAGAAAGTGAAGGAGCGAGAATGAGGGGCAGAGGCATCACGAGACGCCTTGTGGCGGTGTGCGCAGGGTTGGCGGCGACGATCGGCATGACGACGGCGACGGCACTGGCCGACTTCCCGTACGCCCGGGCTGGGGCGGACACAACCGACTACTCTGATCTCTTCCTCGGCACCGAGGTCCCGAACGACATCTGCGGCGACTCGAACGAGTTCAAATACTCGGCCTCGGCTCTGCCCGACAGCCAGAACGGCATCAACAACGCCCGACCGACCGAGCTCGGCGGAGTCCGCGGCGCCCACGTCGTCGACAAGAACCCTCCCGGTAACTGCGGCACCCCGCCGTTCACGGCCTCGGCCAAACCCACCGCGTGGAAGCTGACCACCGGCCGTCCCGACGTCACCCTGGCGGTGCTCGACTCGGGGATCAAGTGGAACGACTCGGGCGCGATGGGCGACCTGCGCTTCAAGACGCGTATCAACAAGGGCGAGGTCCCACGCCCGAAGGGCTCCTGCGCCGGCTCGGGCTATGACTGCAACAACGACGGCGTCTTCAACCTCGCCGACTACACCAACGACCCTCGCGTGACCAACGTGCTCAACAACGACACGCGCCGGGTCGGCCCCAACGGGATTCTCACCCCGCAGGATGTCCTGATCGCCTTCTCCGATCCGGCGTTCGACGACGACGGCAAGAAGGGCGAGCGCGACGACGACGGCAACGGCTACGTCGACGACATGGTCGGCTGGGACTTCCTCGACAACGACAACGATCCCTTCGACGACGTCCAGTACGGCCACGGCACCGGCGAGGCGCGCGGCTCGACCAGCGAAGCGAACAACAAGGCGCAGGGTGACAACGCCGGCTCCTGCCCGAACTGCATGGTGATCCACATGCGGGTCGGCAACAGCTTCATCGCCGACGTCAACCGCTTCGCGGCCGCGGTCACCTACGCGACCGACAACGACGTCCAGGTCGTCCAGTCGGCTCTGGGCACGCTCAACAACTCGACCTCCGCCCGCAAGGCGATCGACTACGCCTACCGCCACGGCGTCACCTCGATCCTCTCCGCCGCAGACGAGGACGCCCAGCACAACAACCAGCCCAGCCTTCCGCACTCGATCCTGGTCAACTCGGTGCGCGATTCGCCGTTTCCCGCGCAGCCGGGCTACCCCGGAAAGTCCTACCTGACCTTCAACGGGTGCACGAACTTCAACGCGAAGATCACGCTCGCGATCCCCTCGACGAGCTGCTCCTCGGATGCTGTCGGGGTAAGCTCCGGGCTGGCCGGGCTCGCCTACTCCGCGGCATACACCGCCGCCGATCGCGGCCTGCTGGACGACCACCCCGACCGCGGCGCCTGCGAGACGGTGGACGGCGAGCCCTGCGTGATCACCCCGAACGAGGTCCGCCAGGTTCTCGCCAGCGGCAGGATCGGCGGCGCGCCGCAGGTCGACGACATCAACTTCACCTCCCCGCCGAGCGGCGGACCGGAGCCCTCCTGCGCGCCGCCGATCCCCGGCTGCACCAGCCCGTTCGGAGCCGGAAACGCCGTTCGCGCGCTGGTCAACTTGAACCGCCCCAGCCTGCTCGGCGGGCCGCCGGTGAGCGAGAGCTATCAGGCGCGTGCCGGCCACGACCAGTTCTACGGCTACGGCCGGGTCAACATGGCGAAGGCGCTCGGCACTCTGCTGCCTCCCGCGTCAGCCGATTCGGTACTGCCGCCCGAGGCGGAGATCTTCTCCCCCGAGTGGTACGAGCAGATCGATCCCTCCCAGGAGCAGATCGCGGTCGAGGGAGAGGTCTTCGCCCGCGGCTCCGACTACAAGTGCGAGGTCCTCGTCGCGCCCGGCCAGTACCCGAACCAGGCGCGCTCGGACGCGAGCCCTCCCGGCGACTTCCATCCCGTCGGCAACGGCTGGTGTGACGGCACAGTGCACTCGGGCACCGACGCCGGCGAGCAGCACGCCGGCGTGCTCGCCAGCATCAACGTCGCCGCGCTGAAGGGCTTCTTCCCGGTAGACACGCAGGCGTCGAACTTCACCGGCGCCCAGCCGGAGGCGAGTCCCGCGACCGGCAACGGCCGCCCCGCCTTCGCACCGAACTCCTTCACCTACAAAGTCGTCGTCACGACGACCGGCTCGCCTGAGCTCTCCGGCGAAGACCAGCGGATGTCCTACCTGCACCGCGACGCCGACATGCTCGACGGATTTCCCCGAACCGCGACAAAGCCCGGCACCGACGGCGGTCAGTTCCCCAGCGGGGACGGCGAGTCCTCGCCGGCCTTCGCCGACCTCGACGGCGACAACCGAAACGAGCTGATCTACGCCACCAGCGACGGCTCCGTGCACGCGGTTCGCCCCGACGGCACCGAGCTCGACGGCTGGCCGGTCAAGGGGGAGACGCCGGACTTCGTCGGCGACCACGCCGCCGCCCGCGGCTACGCGACGGGCAACGTCCCGGTCCAAGACGGGGGCGCCAACCTCTCGTCGGTCGCGGTCGGCGACACCGACGGAAACGGGCTGCTCGAGGTCTACGGCGCCGACCTCGAGGGCCGGCTGCTCGGCTGGGACTACGAGGGAAAGCGGATCTTCACCGAGCGCACCAACCCGGCCTTCTCGGGCCGGCCGCTGACGCCGTTCGCGAACGTGCGTTTGAACGAGCGCAACCGGATCCAGCCCGGCTTCATTGGCTCGCCGGTGCTCGTGGACCTGGACGACGACGGCGATCAGGAGTTGCTCGCCGCCTCGATGGACCGCCACCTCTACGCCTGGGAGGCCGACGACTCCAATCCGGGCTCGCCGGGCGGCGCCGACGCGCTCGACGGCTACCCGGAGCTCGTCGTCGACTTCGACAAGGTCGACTCGGTCGACCCGACGACGCACGCAGTGACCTTCAAGGGCGACGCCGACTCGTTCCAGCAGGGCGGGATGATCGACACGCCGGCGGTCGCCGACCTCGACGAGGACGGCAAGCCTGAGATCGTCGTCGGCACCAACGAGGGCTACGAGGAGACCCCCAACACGAGCATCCTCACCAATCCGTCGTTCCAGACGGTTGCCGCCACCGGGTTGATCGACCCTGGGAACACCCGCCTCTTCGCGCTCGACGCTCGCGGCGACCGCGACGGCAATCCGCTCTCGCGCGACATCATGTTCGACCCCGACGGCAACCCGGCGACCAAGGAATGGCCCGTTTCGATCGCCTTCCTGATCGGCAACCTCCTGCCGATCGTCGGCGAGGGTGTGACCGGCTCGCCGGTGATCGGTCCGGCGGACTGCCCCAGCGGCGGCTCGGGGCCGAAGATCGCGGCGATCTCCTACGCGGGACCGGGATACGTGCTCAACCCCGACGGAAGCTCTTGCTACGGCGAGGAGAGCAACGGCACCTACCGCGTGCTTGGAACCGATCAGGGGGCCAGCTCGGACGCGGTCGACCGGCCGATCATCCCCGCCGTCGGCAACCCGGCGTTCGGCGATCTGACCGGCGCGGGCAATCCGGCGCTGGTGATCCCGGCGGCCGGCCTGCAGCGCGCCCTCGCGCTCGCGCTGCCGGAGAACCAGCCGGCGAGCCAGGACTACATCTCAGCCTGGGACACGGTCGACGGCCAGTTCCACGCCAACTTCCCGCAGACCCAGAACGACCTCTCCTTTCTCACCGGGCCATCGGTCGCCGACATCGACGGCCTGCCCGGCGAGGAGGTCGTCTCGGGCTCGGCGAGCCTCGACCTGAACGCATACAACGCGGCCGGCGTGGCAGTGCCCGGCTGGCCCAAGCTCTCGAGCGACTGGACGATCACCAACCCGCTGCTCGGCTCCTTCGGCACGCTCGACACCGAGGGGACCGAGACGCCGAGCCCGCTCGACGGGCCGCGCAAGGTGGTCGTCGGCATGACCCGCTCGGGCTACGTCAACGCATACGAGACCTTGGCGCCGGCCTGTTCGCCGGGATCCTGGCCGCGCTTCCACCACGATAACGAGAACAGCGGCAACTACGAGCGCGACGCGATCCTGCCCGGCAAGCCGACCGACCTCGCCGCCGCCTCGGGCAACCTCTCGTTTGGCGCTCCCGGCGACGATCTGCTCTGCGGCACGGCCGACAGCTACGAGCTCGTAACGTCGGACAGCCCGATCGACGAGTCGAGCTTCGACGACGCCGAGGCGCTCGCTGGCGCCCCCAATCCCGGCGCGGCGGGCAGCGAGCAGAGCTTCGCCGTCCCGACCGGCGCCAAGCGCTACGTCGCGATCCGCGCGGTCGACGAGCAAGGCAA
>JBPCRS010000209.1:0-22473 GCA_050996575.1 Solirubrobacterales bacterium | reverse complement strand
CGAGCAGCAATACCCCAAGGTCGAGGTCTCCGACGAGCAACTCGCCGTCGTCAACCTGGTCGCTGACGCGTTCCACCCAGAGTGGAACTACACGATCAAGCCATCAGATAATTGATCGACGATTCCTAAGAGCCGGCGGCGAGGGCGAACGGGCTGCCCTCGGAGTCGCGACAGATCGACCAGCGATCGCCGGGGTGGATCACTGACCCTCCCAACTCCGGGACGCGCTCGAGCGTCGCCGCCATGTCGGCGACGGTGAAATAAGGCAGCGAAGCGGTGTCACCCGGCCCGGAGCCGCGCTCGTGAACGCCGAGCCGCAGCCCGTCCTCTGAGGCCTCCCAGCCCGCGCCGGAATCCGGAGCGCGGGGCGCGAGCTCAACCTCGAGCAATCCCTTCCAAAACGCGAGAGCCCGCTCGGCGTCGTCGGCCGGGAACTCGACCAGCGGCTCGGGCATCAGCCGACGAGCTTCTCGACCCGGTAGGACTTCTCGCCGCGCGGCGTGTTGACCCTCACCGCCGCCCCGATCCGGGCGTCGCGTAGTGCGCCGCCGACCGGTGACTCGACCGAGATCCGCCCCTCTGTGAGGTTCCCCTCGGTCGCGCCGACGAGGGTCCAGGTATGAACCTTGTCGTCTTCCTCGTCGCGCACCTCGGCGGTGCGGCCGAACGCGAACAGGTCGGATTTGGCGTCGACCTCGACCACGTCGGCGAGTTGCAGCCGCCGGCGCAGACGCTTGATCTTCGTCTCCAGATGCGCCTGGTCTTCCTTGGCGATGTGGTAGTCGGCGTTCTCCTTCAGGTCGCCGAGCTCGCGCGCTGCCTTGATCCGCTCGGCCATCGCCCGCCGGCCCGGGCCTGCGAGCTCCTCGATCTCTGCGCGGAGGTCGGCCATGCCCTGTTCCGAGATCGATTCGGTGAGTGGTTTAGCTGCGCTCATCTCGGACACCCTCGCAGATCGGCCCACCTATATCGTCGAGCGATGGCCGATAGGCGCACACCCCTCTACGACGAGCACGTCGCTGCGGGGGCAAAGATCATCCCGTTCGCGGGCTGGGAAATGCCGGTGCACTACGAGGGCGTGCGCCAGGAGCACGTCGCCGTGCGTAGCGGCTGCGGCGTCTTCGACGTCTCGCACATGGGCGAGGTCGAGACCGCGGGCCCGCAGGCCGAGGAGCTGCTCCAGCGGCTGCTCTCCAATGACGTGTCGAAGATCGACGCCGCCGGCGCCCAATACTCGGTCCTCTGCCGCCCCGACGGCGGCATCCTCGACGACCTCTTCACCTACCGGCTCGCGCCGGACCGCTTCCTCACCGTTACAAACGCCTCCAACCACGAGAAGGACGCGTCGTGGATGGCCTCGCACTCGGACGGCTTTGACGCCGAGGCCCGCGACGCGGCATCCGATTACGCGATGCTCGCCGTCCAGGGCCCGAAGGCGCGCGAGATCGCCGGAGCGCTCCTCGTCGGCAAGCTCCCGCCGCGAATGCACACCGCGACCTTGCCGCTCGAGGGCTCGATCGCGGACGGGGCCGAGGTACTCGTCTGTGGCACCGGCTACACCGGCGAGGATGGGATCGAGGTGCTGCTACCGCCCGCTGCCGCCCCGGCCTTCTGGCGGGCCTTGCTCGAGGCGGGCGCGACGCCCGCCGGGCTAGCCGCCCGCGACACGCTTCGGCTCGAGGCCTGCTTCCACCTCTACGGCAACGACATCGACGAGGACCGCAATCCGATCGACGCGGGGCTCGGCTGGATCTGTAAGGAGGAGACCGGCTTCATCGGCTCCGAGGCGGTCGCGGCGGCGCGCGAGGTCGGCCCGTCCGTGCGGCTGGTTCCGTTTGCACTCACGGGACCCGGAATCCCGCGCCAGGGCAACGACGTGATCGCCGAAGGCGAGGCGGTCGGCGCTGTCACCAGCGGCACCCTGTCGCCCTGCCTCGAGAAGGGCGTCGGCATGGCCTACGTCCCGCCCGAGCTCGCCGAGCCCGGCACCGAGATCGAGATCGACGTCCGCGGCAAGCGCCGCCCGGCACGCATAGAGTCACGCCCGCTCTACGAGAAGAAAGGCTGAGAATTGGCGGACGAGAGCTACCCCGACGGACTCCTCTACCACCCCGAGCACGACTGGGCCAAGATCGAGGGCGAGACGGCGACCTTCGGGATTACCTGGTTCGCCCAGGATTCGCTCGGCGAGGTCGTCTTCTTCGACCCGCCCGAGGTCGGTGGGCAGACGAAGAAGGACGACCCCTACGCCGAGGTCGAGTCGGTGAAGGCGGTCTCGGACGTGATCGCGCCGCTCTCGGGCGAGATCGTCGCGGTGAACGAGGCGCTCTCGGAGAACCCGGAGACGCTGAACGAGGATCCTTATGGGGAGGGGTGGCTTGTGAAGGTGAAGCTGAGCGAGCCGGCGGAGGCAGAGGGGCTGATCAGCGTGGAGGACTACCAAGAGCTGCTCGCCGAGGATGCCTAGGCGCTCGCGCCTCGCCGCTCGCTAGCCTCGAAGAGGTGACCCGCTACACCTCAGCAACCGACGCCGACCGCGAGGCAATGCTCGCCGAGATCGGCGCCGCCTCGGTCGATCAACTGTTCGAGGAGCTTCCCGCCGAGGTCCGCCTCGACCGGCCGCTCGAGCTGCCCGACGGCCTCGGTGAGAGCGAGGTCTACGACCACCTCGCCGCGCTTGCCGCGCGAAACGCCGACGCCGAGTCCGAGGTCTGCTTCATCGGCGCCGGCTTCTACGACCACTACGTCCCGGCGCTCGTCGACGCGATCATCTCGCGCTCGGAGTACCTCACGCCGTACACGCCCTACCAGCCCGAGATCTCCCAGGGCGGCTTGCAGGCGATGTTCGAATTCCAAACCGCGATTTCGGAGCTGACCGGGCTGCCGGTCGCCAACGCATCGCTGTACGAGGGCCCTTCCTCGGTCGCCTCAGCCGGGTATCTCGCAATCGGAGCGACCAAGGGGCGCAAGCGCTTCGTCGTCTCCCGTGGCGTCCACCCGCACAGCCGCGAGACGCTCCGCTCCTACGCAAAGGGCTTCGGCGCCGAGGTCGTCGAGGTCGACCTCGAGAACGGCGTGACGAACCCGGACGCGATCGCCGATGCCGTCGACGATGACACCGCCGCAGTCTTCGTCCAGAACCCGAACTTCCTCGGCGCGATCGAGGACTTCGAGGCGCTCGCGGCGCCGGCAAAGGAGGCGGGCGCGCTTGCCGTTGCGGCCGTTGACCCGATCGCTTTGAGCGTGCTCAAGCCTCCCGGCGAGTGCGGCTTCGACGTCGCCGTCGGCGAGGGCCAGGCGCTCGGCAACCGGCTCGACTTCGGCGGGCCCTCGTTCGGCTTTTTCGCTGCGGCCGAGGCGCACGTGCGGCGGATGCCAGGCCGGATCGCCGGCGAGACCGAGGACGTCGACGGCCGCCGCGGCTTCGTCCTCGCGCTGCAGACCCGCGAGCAGCACATCCGCCGCGAGAAGGCGACCCACAACATCTGCACCTCGCAGGCGCTGAACGCGCTCGCCGGCGTGATCTACCTGAGCTGGCTCGGCAAGCAGGGCTTCCGCGAGCTCGGTGAGCTGCTCGTACAGCGGACGGCGTACGCGCGCGAGCGGCTGGCGGCGGTTGACGGGGTGGAGCTCCTGCACGAGGCGCCGGTGGTGCGCGAGTTCGCCGTGCGGGTGGATGCGCCGGTGGAGGCGGTGCTCGATGCCTGCGCTGCGGAGGGGATAGGTGCGGGGTACGCGCTTGGGCGCGATTACCCGGAGTTCTCCGACGGACTGCTGGTGGCGCTCACCGAACGACGCTCTAAGGAGGAGATCGATCGGTTGGCGGAAGTTTTGGGCCGCGCGGTCGCCGGAGCCCGGGGGCAGCGCGGCGGGTTTGACGTCGATATGACCCGAAACCCGCCGCAGGCCACCGAAACCGTGCCAGAGGCCACCCGATGACGCCCGAACCCACTCCCCACGAGCCTCGGCCCTCCACGGACGTCCCGCGGACGGCCGACGTCCCGACGCCGGCCCAACGCGACCACGCCACCACCATCTTCGAGAAGTCCGTCCCCGGCCGCCGCGCAGCTTCGATCCCACGCGCCGACGTCCCCGAAACGCCACTCGAAGACCTGATCCCGGCCAACCTCCTCCGCACCAGCCCCGCAAACCTCCCCGAGATCGCCGAGCCCGAGATCGTCCGCCACTACAACCGGATCTCGCGCCGCAACTTCGACCTCGACTCGGGCTTCTACCCGCTCGGCTCGTGCACGATGAAGCACAATCCGCGACTCAACGAGCGCGTCGCCGCGCTCCCCGGCCACGCCCGGCTGCATCCTGCCCAGGACCCGCGGCGGGCTCAGGGCGCGCTCGAGCTGATGTGGAACCTGCAGGAGGCGCTCGCGGAGATCTGTGGCCTGCCGTACGTCAGCCTCCAGCCCTCGGCCGGCTCGCACGGCGAGCTCGCCGGGCTGATGCTGACCCGCGCTTTCCACGAGGATCGCGGCGAGCAGCGGACCGAGGTGCTGACACCCGACACCTCCCACGGGACAAACCCTGCGACGGTGACGATGGCCGACTACAACGCGGTCAAGGTGGCGACCGACGAGCGCGGCGGCGTCGACCTCGACGACCTGCGAGAGAAGGCCTCCGAGCGCACCGCCTGCCTGATGCTGACCAACCCGAACACGCTCGGCCTGTTCGACTCGAACATCCGCGAGATCGCCTCGATCGTCCACGATGCCGGCGGCACGCTCTACTACGACGGCGCCAACCTGAACGCAATCATGGGCCGCTCGCGGCCCGGCGACATGGGCTTCGACATCGTCCACGTCAATCTGCACAAGACGTTCTCGCAGCCCCACGGCGGCGGCGGCCCCGGCGCCGGCCCGATCGCCGTCTCCGAGCGGATTCAGCCATTCCTACCGGTGCCGCGGCTCGTCCGCTCGGAGAGCGCCAACGGCGCCGGCCCGAGCTTCGACCTCGATCACGACGCACCGAAGTCGATCGGCCGGCTGCGCGGCTTCGCCGGCAACTTCGGCGTCTTCGTCCGCTCCTACGCCTACATCACGAGCCTCGGCGGCGACGGCCTCGCCGAGGCCTCCGACACCGCCGTGCTCAACGCCAACTACCTGATGGCGCGGCTCGCCAGGGGCCGGCCCGGGAAGTACCTGCCGGCGGCGTATGCGCGCACCTGCATGCACGAGTTCGTCCTCTCCGGCGGACCGGCGAAGCGCGAGCTCGACGTGCGCACGCTCGACATCGCCAAGCGCCTGCTCGACCATGGCTTTCACCCGCCGACCGTCTACTTCCCGCTACTCGTCGACGAGGCACTGATGGTCGAGCCGACCGAGACCGAGACGAAGGAGTCGCTCGACGGCTTCGCCGACGCGCTCGAGGCGATCCTCGCTGAGGCCGAGGAGGATCCGCAGATCGCTCGCCAGGCGCCCTACACGACCCCGGTCCGCCGCCTCGACGAGGCCCGGGCGAGCCGCAAGCCGGTCGTCCGCCAGCCGCTCGGCTGAGCCGCTGTCTACGGCTCGGGCCCGTTCACGCAGAACGGGCTCAGCGGGGCCAAGTCGGCGGCACAGGCGGTATCGGGCCGGTAGACGGGAATCAGCGCAGTGAGCGCCTTGTCCGCGGAAGCTGGGTCGTAGCCCTCGGTGAGCACATCCACCGTGGCGCTGCCCTCGCCGAAGAGGCTCTCCGCCGCGAGCCTTGCCTCGGCGTCCAGCCGAATGCCCCCCTCGAGGTAGCCGACCGCGCGCAGCCGCTCGACCTCGGGCGCGAACTCGGGTGAGGCCAGCTCGGCGTCGACCTGGTCGCTCACCTCGATCCCGCTCGCATCCGCCCGTGCCCGCACCCAGCGGTTGAAGATAAGCTCGCCGAGTGCCTGGGAGCGCGCCGTCTCGCCGGTCGTCCCCGGGTCGCGAAGCTCGACCAGCCGGGCGCGGCGTTCGAAGCCCTCGCGTTCGATCCCACCGCGTTCGTAGGACTCGACGACGGCCGCCATTCCGGCTGGCACGGAGGCTGCGGCGGCGCGATCAGCCGCCGAAATCTCGTCTCTGCTGCTCGCGGTCTGCTCGCCGCCCCCGGACTCCCCGCCCGAGCCCGATTGCTGTTCGGAAACGGTTCCGCCTGACACGGAGCGATCCGCCCCGCCCTCCCCCGAGTCGCGGATGAAGACGACGTAGACGATTGCCGCCGTCGTCAGCACCGCGGCGAGGCCGAGAGCGAGTGCGATCAGGTCGCGGCGCCGACGCGCGGCGCGCGGAGGCGGTGGTTCCGGCGCCGGCTCGGGCAGAAGTTCTCGGCGGATCGGAGGAGGGGGCGGAACGGGCGGCGGCAGCGCCGACGTCGCCGAATCCCCCTCGGCCACCCGGCCCGTCGCCGCGGCCTCCTCGGTCTCGTCGAGCCCGACCGCGGCCGTTGCATCCCCGCCGCCGTCCTCGATCGCCGCCGTTGCAGCCGTCCCCAGATCACCCGCGCTTTGAAAGCGCTGGTCCGGCTGCTTCGCCATCGCCTTTTGCACCACGCGGTCGAGCGCCTGCGGAAGCTCGGGTGCGAGATCGCGAAGCGAGGGCCGATCGGCGTTCGTGTGCGCGAAGAGCTTCGCCGGAGCGCTCTCGGTCGGGAACGGGACGCTTCCGGTCAGCGCCTGGTAGAGGACGCAGCCAAGCGCGTAGACGTCGGTGCGGGCGTCGAGAGGACGGTCCTCGAACTGCTCCGGCGCCATGTAGTCGACGGTCCCGATCACCGCGCCGGTGGCTGTCAGGCGAGTCTCCGAGGTCAGCTCTCTGGTCAGTCCGAAGTCGGTGAGGAAGACCTCGTGCGCTCGGCCTCGCTCGCGGACGAGCACGTTCGCCGGTTTCACGTCACGGTGGACGAGTCCGCGCGCGTGGGCGGCGTCGAGCGCATCGCCGACCTGCTCGGCGACGGTCGCGACGAGTTCCGGCGAAAGACGGCCCGCACGAGTGATCATCCTCGCCAGATCGGTGCCGTCGACGAAGCGCATCGTCACGTAGGCCGCGCCCTCCTCCTCGCCGGCGGAGTAGATCGGGATCACTCCCGGGTGGTCGACCGAGGCGGCCAGCTCGCATTCGCGCTCGAAGCGCTGCTGGAAGTTGGGTTCGGCGGCGAACTGGGGGGCAATCACCTTGAGCGCGACGAGCCGCTTAAGCCGCAGGTCGGTGGCCGCGTAGACGACACCCATCCCTCCCTGGCCGGCGACGCGCTCGATCCGGTGCCCGGCGAACACCTGCCCGGGCTCGAGCCGGCTCACCATTGCTCCGAGTTGCGCGCCCCCGGCTCCACGCGCGCGAGCCTACATCTCCGCTCAGGTACTCAACTCTTCAGCTGTTCGTCGATCGCCGCGACGAGCTCGGCGTCCTCGGGCCCGGTCGTCGAGCCCCAGCGCTCGACCAGGCGCCCGTCGCGGTCGAGCAGGTACTTGTTGAAGTTCCAGTCGGGCTCGCCGAGTTGCTGGAACAGCGGGTGCGCATCGTCGCCCTCGGCGTTGATCAGCGCGAACATCGGGAACTCGACGCCGTAGTTGGCCTCGCAGAACTCGGCGATCTCCTCGTTCGAGCGCGGCTCCTGGCCGGCGACGTCGTCGGCGGGGAAGCCGAGGACGACCAGGCCTTCGTCACGCTTCGACTCATACAGGCTCTGCAGGTTCTCGAACTGCGGGGTGAAGCCGCACTCGGAGGCGGTGTTGACGACGAGGACGACGTCGCCCTCGTACTCGGCGAGGTCCTGCTCCTCGCCGTTGAGCAGCGGCATCGTGTAGCGAAGGGCGCTCTCGTCCGAGGTTTCCGAGGTCGATTCCAGCGAGCCCTCCGAGCCTGTCGCACCGCTGGAGGGCGCGAGTGGTGGTTCAGTCCCGGATCCGGCGCCCTCGCCGCAGCCGGCGCCGAATGCGGCGATCGCGAGCAGCGCCAGTGTCGCGACTAGCGCGCATGCGAGCGATCTGGTCCGCGTAGCCACTCGAACGAGAATACGGAGGCGGGACACCCCTGGTTCAACCACAGCATGCTAACGTATGAGCATGCCGCTCGAGCATCGCCTCCAGATCCTGATCGACGACGAACGCCACCAGCGGATCACCGCCGCGGCCCGTGAGCGCGGAGTGTCGGTGGCCACCGTGGTCCGTGACGCGATCGACCGGGGGATCGTCAGTTCCGCCGGATCGCGACGCGCTGCCGCTCGCCGGATCTTCGATGCACCCGATATGCCGGTCCCCGAGCCCGAAGAGCTGAAGGCCGAGCTCGATGCCTTGCGGGGCCGCCGGGGATGATCGTCCTCGACACGACCGTGCTCGTATACGCGAAAGGACAGGATCATCCGTTTCAGGGACCGTGTGGCGCGTTGATCGAAGCGATCGCGGATGGCCGGATCGAGGCGACCACGTCAACCGAGGTGATCCAGGAATTCGTCCACGTCCGCGCGCGCCGCCGGGATCGGCGGGACGCCGTTTCGCTCGGGCGCGGCTATGCGGAGCTGCTCTCGCCGCTGATCTCGATCAGCGCCGCGCAGCTCTCGAACGGTCTCGCCATCTTCGAGCGCGAGGAGCGACCTGGCCCTTTCGACGCGGTCCTCGCCGCGTCTGCGGCGGCCGCCGACGCGACCGCGCTGGTCTCGGCGGACGCTGGGTTCGGGAACGTGGACGTGATCCGTCACGTCGTTCCCGACACGGCCGGCGTAGCGGAGCTTCTCGCCTGAGCTTCGGCCCGTCCGCGATAAACCGCATGAAGCTGCGGGCGCTCAGAGGTCCGGCAGCTCCTGCTTGAGCTCGAGCACGGGTGCGAACAGGTCGCCGTGCTTTTCGACCCGCTCGAGCACTGCGTCGGCCTCGAACCGGATCGCCTCGGCGTCGCCTGAGTCGGCGACCGCCTCGACCTCGTCCCAGGTGAGCGGCGTCGACGCGGTCGGTCGCTCGCGCGCCCTGAGGCTGTAGACCGCGACGGTCGTCTTCGCCCGATCGTTCTGAGACCAGTCGACGAAGACCTTGCCCTTGCGCAGCTCCTTCTTCATCTTCGAGACGACCTCGTCCGGCGAGCGCTTCTCGAGCGTCTCCGCGACGGCGTGGGCGAGCGGCTTCGTCTGCTCGTAGCGCGCCTTCGAGTTGTTCAGTGGCACGTAGACCTGGAGGCCCTTCGAGCCCGATGTCTTCGGGAAGCTCTTCAAATCGAAGTTGCCGAACAGCTCGCGCAGCGTCAGCGCGACCCGGCAGCAGTCGACGACGTCGGCCGGCGGGCCCGGGTCGAGGTCGAAGGCGAGCACGGTCGGGCTGTCGATTCGCTTCGCGACCGAGAGCGACGGATGCAGCTCGAGCGCCGCGAGCTGCGCCGTCCAGACCAGCGTCGCCCGGTCCTCGCAGAGGCAGAAGTCGATCGGCCCCTCGCTCGTCTCCACCTTCGCAGTCTGGACCCAATCGGGCCGATGCTTGGCGCAGCGTTTCTCGAAGAACGACTTCTGATCGGTGCCGTTCGGGTAGCGGCGCAAGGTCAGCGCGCGGCCCTTCAGGTGCGGCACCATCGCCGGCGCGATCTTCGCGTAGTACTCGATCACCTCGCCCTTGGTGAAGCCGGACTCCGGGTAGAGGACCTTGTCGAGGTTCGAGACCGAGAGGGTTCTGCCCTCGACATCGACCTCGCGACTCTTCCCACCCACTCGTGGCAGCCTATTGCTGTGTGAGAATCGGATCGTGAGCGAGGATCGCCACGGATCGATCCGCATCGGTGTCGTCGTCAGCGTCGTCGTCATCTTCGGCGTCGCGGGCTACGCCGCGGCAACCTGGAGCGAGCCGAACCGTGCGCTGATCCTGGTCGTACTCGCGATCGGCCTGGCCGGCACGATCGTTCTTGCCGCACTTCGCCCCGCGCGCCTCCTGGGCGGTCCTTGGCAAGAGCCCTTCTTCCTCGCCTGGAGCATCTTCGACATTTCTCTGATCGCGACGATCGTCGCGGCCGACGGGGGAAGCTCGAGCCCGTACCGGATTCTCTTCGCCCTGCCGCTCGTCTTCGCGTCGCTCTCCTATCCGCTCGGCTCGTTTGTCGCGGTCGCCCTCGCCAACCTGGTTGCCTTCGCTGCGATCGCCGTGGGCGGAGTGGGGGCGCCTGTCGAGACCGAGCTCTTCTTTGCCTTCGCGCTCGCGGGCCTCGCCCTGATCTGCGCCTGGCAGGTGCGCGACCAACAAGCCCACCGCCGGCAGGCCGTGGCGGTATCGGTCGCGCTTCGCGATTCCGAACGCGCCTCCGCGGAGATCCTCGAGACCGCCTACGAGGCCTACGTGGCGATCGACGATGAAGGTGTGATCACGAACTGGAACAGGCGTGCCGAGGCGATGTTCGGCTGGTCGCGCAACGAGGCGCTCGGCCGCTCGCTCGCCGAGACGATCATCCCCGAGCACTATCGGGCAGCGCACAAGCGCGGGATCGAGCGCTTCGCAAAGACCGGCGAGGGGCCGCTGCTGCGCAAGCGGATCGTGATGAGCGCGCTACGACGCGACGGCAGCGAGTTCCCGGTCGAGCTCTCGATCTCGCCGGTCCTCGCCGGCGAGCGGCAAAGCTTCCACGCATTCCTCGAGGACATATCCGATCGCCAGGCAGCGGAGCAGACGCTGCGTGAGTCCGAGGAGCGCTTCCGGACCTTGATCCACGGTGTCACCGACTACGCGATCTTCCCGCTCGATCCCGACGGGCTGATCGTCGATTGGAACGAGGGCGCCGAGCGCATGTATGGCTACGAGGCCGACCTGATTCGAGGCAAGCACGTCAGCAAGCTGGTAGCGCCCGGCGAGGAGGGTGAGGAGGCGGTGGACTACGCGCAGATCCTTCAGGATGCGGCGACGGAGGGCAGGGTCGAGCTCGAGGGCTGGCGGCTACGCGTCGACGACACGCGCTTCGTCGCGAACGTGATCATCACGCCGCTTCACGCTCGCAGTGGCCGGCTGCGCGGCTTCGCCACGATCACCCGCGACATCACCGAGCCACGCCGAGCGCGCGAGGCATTGCGCGAGGCCGAGGAGCGCTTTCGCGGTGCCTTCGAGGCGGCGCCGGTCGGGATCGCGCTGGTCGACCTTTCACCGGCGGCGACCGGCACCTTCCTGCAGGTCAACGCGGCACTCTCCTCGCTCGCCGGCCGTCCGACCGAGGAGCTGCTGAAATCCAACCTACAGGCGATCAGCCACCCCGACGACGTCGCGCAGGCGTTCGATCTGCTCCGTGACCTGCTCGCGGGCGCCGCGCACCAGCACTCGATCGAAGGTCGCTTCCTGCGGCCGGAGGGCGAAATCGTCTGGGCCTCGCTGAGCGCCTCGATCGTCCGCGATCAGTCCGGCTCGCCGATATATGCGATCGTTCAGCTTCAGGACGTCAGCGAGCGCAAGCGCTTCGAGGGCCAGCTCCAGTACCTCGCTGACCACGACCCGCTCACTGGTCTCTTTAACCGCCGCCGTTTCGAGCAGGAGCTCTCCCAGCAGGTCGCGCTCGCCGAGCGCTACGGCTCGAGCGGAGCCGTCCTGATCGTCGACCTCGACAACTTCAAGTACGTCAACGACACGCTTGGCCACGCCGTCGGCGACGAGCTGATCGGGCGCGTCGGCTCGCTGATCGACGGCCGATTGCGACAGACCGACACGGTCGCGCGCTTGGGTGGCGACGAGTTCGCCGCGCTTTTGCCCGAAACAGCGCCGGAGCAGGCGTTCGAGCTCGCCGACGAGCTGCGGCGCGAGCTCGGCACGCAGAGCGTCGTCGGCGGCGGGCACTCGATACGACTGACGGCCTCGGTCGGCGTCAGCCGCTTCGGCGGCGGTACCGAGGTCAGCTCCGAGGGCGTCCTCGTCAACGCCGACATCGCGATGTACGAGGCCAAGGCCGGCGGTCGCGATCGGGTCGAGCTGCTCGACGCGGAGGGCCCGAAGACGAAGATGCACGCGCGCCTGACCTGGTCGGAGCGAATACGCGATGCGCTCGAGAACGACCGCTTCGTCCTCTTCCAGCAGCCGATCCTCGAGCTCGAGCCGAACGCGGTCACCCATCACGAGCTGCTGCTGCGGATGCGCGGCTCGAATGACGACCTGATCGGCCCTGGGAGTTTCCTCTACATCGCCGAGCAGTTCGGTCAGATCCAGGCGATCGATCGCTGGGTCGCGACAGCGGCGCTCGCCCTGCTCGCCGAGCGCCAGGCCGCGGGCGACGAGATCTGCCTCGAGGTCAACCTCTCGGGCGCATCGATCACCGATTCGGCGGTGACCGACTTTCTTGAATCCTCGGTGCGCGACTCAGGCGTCGACGCAACGAAGCTGATCTTCGAGGTGACCGAGACCGCAGCGATCGTCAACATCGACAAGGCGCGCCAGTTCGCCGCGCGGATGGCCGAGCTCGGCTGCTCGTTCGCGCTCGACGACTTCGGCTCGGGCTTCGGCTCGTTCTACTACCTCAAACACTTGCCGTTCGACTATCTGAAGATCGACGGCGACTTCATCCGCAAGCTGCCGGTCTCGAAGCCCGACCGACTCACGGTCGAGGCGATGGTCCAGATCGCCCGCGGGATGGGCAAGCGGACGATCGCCGAGTACGTCGGCGACGAGCGCACGGTCGAGATCCTCCGCGAGTTCTCGGTCGACTTTGCCCAGGGCTACCACGTCGGCCGCCCGGTGCCGGTGACCGAGACCTGGCACGCTAGTCCGCAGCAGGCGTAATACTGGGCATATGTCCGAGGATCTGACGGCGGCTCTGCGCACGGCCTACGAGGGCTTCGGCAGCGGCGACATGGATGCGGTGCTCGCGGTGATGGGCCCGCAGGTCGAGTGGGACGCGACCGACGCGCTCGCTCACACCGGTACCTACCACGGGCACGAAGGCGTTCGCACCTACATCGAGGGCATCTCCTCTTACTGGGACGAGTACGAGCTCGCGCCCGACGAGATCTCCGATTCGGGCCACGGTGAGCACGTGATGGTGCTCGGCACCGTTCGCGGACGGCTCAAGGGCAACCCCGACCTGGTCGAGCTTCGCTTCGCCCACGTGCTCGAGATGGAGGACGGCAAGGTCGTCCGGCTCAAGGTCTGCCTCGACAGCGACGCCGCCCACTCAGCGCTCGAGGCCGCCGAAAGCGGCTAGAAACTAAAGGGGTCAGCCCCCTTTAGGTTAGCGTCACGCCTTCGACTTCGCGCGGGGCTTTGCCTTCGTCTTCGGCTTGGCCTTGCGGGCCGGGCCGGGCTTCTTGCCCTTCGCCAAGTCCTCTCCGCCGACGGCGGCGAGGCTCTCCTCGAGCGCGGCCATCAGGTCCGGCGCCTTCGTCGGCTTCGGCTCCTCGGACTTCGCGGTGACGACCTCCTCGCCCTTCGCCTTGCGCTCGATCAGCGAAAGCAGTTTCTCGCGGTACTCGTCCTCGTAGCGGTCGGCCTCGAAATCGGTGGTCAGCGAACCGATCAGCTGCTTGGCCATGTCGAGCTCGCGCTTTTCGATCTTCGCCTGCTTCTCGGGCAATACATCGTCAAGATCACTTGCGGAGACGACCTCGTCGTGGAAGCGCATCGTCGCCATCGTCAGCGCACCGTTCATCGGCCGGATCGCCGCGAGGTGCTCCTTGTTGCGCAGGACAAAACGGGCGATCGCGACCTTGCCCTCGTCGTCCATCGCCTTGACCAGCAAGGAGTAGGCGCGCTCGGCACCCTTGTCGGGGCCGAGGTAATAGGGGTGCTCGAAGTAGATCGGGTCGATCGAGGAGAGGTCGACGAAGTCCTTGATCTCGATCGCGCGGGTCTTCTCGGGATCGATCTCGGCGAGCTCGTCACGGGACATGATCACGTACTTCTCGGGGGTGATCTCGTAGCCCTTGACGATCTCCTCGTAGGCGACCTCCTCGCCGTCGGACTCGGCGACGCGCTTGTGGCGGACCCGCGAGCCGTCCTTCTCGCGCAGCTCGCGGAAGCGCACCGTCTGCTTCGAGACGGCGCTGTAGAGCTTGACGGGCACGTTCAAGAGCCCGAAGCTGATCGATCCGCTCCAAATCGCGCGAGGCATGAGCCTTCAGTCTTCCAAACTATCCCCTCGAGCCCTTCCCGAAACCGCGGCGCGAACCCGATCTTGCGACGCGCGGAACGGCTCAGGCGCTGACGAGGACGGCGCCGATGACCCCGATCAGGGCAATCATGATCCCGCCGCCGACTCGGAGGATGGTGAACCTCAGCTCGCGGAGGTCGGCGTCGATGCGAGTAAATCCGGCATCGACGCGTCTGGAGAGATCATCGAGGCGTTCGTCAGTCCATGCGATCCGCTCCATTGCGCTAATCCTACCGGGCTCGAGTGCAACGATCGCGCGCAGATCGCGACGAAAGTGTCGCGAGATCGTCCCGTAGTGGCCTCATCCTTCGCGCACGACTTCGCGGGCCGGCTTGTCGTCGCGCAGGCCCTTGAACGCCGGCTGGCGCAGCGTGCCCTCGAACGTCCACTCGGTGAACTCGACCTCGCAGACGAGCTCGGGCTCGCAAAAGACCGCGGGGCCGCCGGGGCGGTAGCGCGTCTTCGCCACCGGGTCCTCGCCGAGCTCGAACGGCTTCTGCTCGCGGACGAGCGGGGTGAGCAGGTCGCGGAGGCGGTCGAGCATCTCCTCGGTGAAGCCGGTGCCGACACCGCCGGCGTAGACCAGCCGCTGGTCGCGGCCGAGCCGCTCGACCTCCTCTGGGGTGGCGTCCCAGTAGCCGACGAGCAGCGAGCCGAGGCGCCCACGACGACCGCCCTCGCCCGGGTTGTAGCCGCCGATGACGAACTCCTGGTGTCGCCGCGCCCGCGTCTTCAACCAGAAGTCGGTGCGTCGGCCGGGGCGGTACTGGCTGTCGCGGCGCTTGGCGACGATCCCCTCGAGCCCGCGCTCTCGCGCCGCCGCGAGCAGCTTCGCGCCTTCCCCATGGTGATGGGCCGGCGCCTGCCAGCTCGGCCCCTCGAAGACGAGGCCGGCGAGCAGCTCACGACGGCGCTCGTAGGGCTCCTCGAGCAGCGATTCTCGATCGAGGCCGACGAGGTCGAAGGCGATGTAGGTGACCGGTACCTCGGAAACTCGGCGGGCGATCGTCGCCTCCGCGCTCAGCCCCATCCGCCGTTGCAGGAGCTGGAAGCTGGGCACGCCGGACTCGGCGAAGGCGACGACCTCGCCGTCGAAAAGCGCCTCGCGACCCTCGAGGGCGTCCGCGATCGCCGCGAGCTCCGGGTAGCGCCGGGTCATCCGCTCGCCGCTACGGCTGCAGAGCTCGACCTCACCGTCGGCGACGGCGCACATCGCCCGAACGCCGTCCCACTTGATCTCGTAGGCCCACTCGTCCCCTTCGGGCGGCTTCTCGACCTGCTTCGCCAGCATCGGCTCGACGAACTCCACGCCTCGATGATCGCAGTAGGTTCGGGTGGTGCTGTTCGAGCTACGCAACGTCAGCTTCGCCCGGGGTGGGCGCCGCGTACTGCACGGGCTGACGACCTCGATCCCCGAGGGCGCGAGCTGTGTCGCGGGCCCTTCCGGTTCGGGGAAGTCGACCCTCCTGCGCCTGCTCAACCGACTCGCCGACCCGGCCGATGGCGCCGTCCTCTACCGCGACCGCGACGTCCGCGAGCGCGAGGTGCTCGAGCTTCGCCGCGAGGTCTGTCTCGTGCCCCAGCTGCCGGCGTTGCTCGAGGGCAGCGTCGCCGGTAACGTCCGCTATGGCGCCGAACTCGCCGGCCGCGAGGTCGATGTCAATCGAAAGCTCGAGTTCGCCGGGTTGCAAAGCGACTACGCCGAGCGCGACTCGGCTCGTCTCTCGGTCGGCGAGCAGCAGCGAGTGATGATTGCTCGGGCGCTCGCCCTCGAGCCGAAGGTGTTGCTGCTCGACGAGCCAACGTCGGCGCTCGACGCAGAGGCGACGGGCGCGGTCGAGGAAACACTGGTCGAGCTCCGCTCCCGGCTCGAGATCTCGGTCGTGCTCGTCACCCACGATCTCGACCAGGCCCGCCGCCTGGCCGATTGGGTTGTCAGGCTCGAGGACGGCCGGATCACCGCCCGCGGGCCGACGCATGAGCTGATCCCGGCATGAGCCGATGAGCGTCGGCATCGACGTCAGCCTCGGCGAGGTCGCCGCCTCATTGATCTTGGTCGCGCTCGCGCTCGCGGTCTCATTTCGCTGGCGGACCGGGCTCGAGCCCGACTACGTGATCGCAGTCGTCCGCTCGTTCATCCAGCTGACCGCGATCGGCTACGTGATCCAGGCGATCTTCGACGAGGACACGCTCGTCCTCGTTGTCGCATTGATCGTCGTCATGGTCGTCTTCGGCGCCTACACGGCGCGCGCTCGCGCGGCTCGTGTGCCAGGGGCGTTCGTACCGCTCTTGATCGCGCTCTCGGTCGCCGCAGCGACGACACTGGCGCTCGTCGTCGGCCTCGGGATCTTCGAGCCCGAGCCCCGCTACCTGGTCCCGGTCGGCGGCATGGTGATCGGCAACGCGATGATTGCCGCGGCGGTCTCACTCAACCGCCTCGGCGACGAGATGGCCGATTCGGCGCCGAAGATCGAGGCGACGCTCGCGCTCGGTGCGACCTCGGCGCAGGCCGCCGAACCGAGTGTCCGCCGAAGCCTGCGCTCGGGAATGATCCCGATGATCGACTCGACCAAGACGACCGGCCTGATCTTCTTCCCCGGGACGATGGTCGGCATGCTGCTCGCTGGCGCCGAGCCGGTCGACGCGGTCCGATTGCAGCTTGTCCTGCTCTGGTCGATCTTCGGCTCGATCGCGATCGCGACCCTGATCGCGACCCGGCTCGCCTACCGAAATTTCTTCACCTCGGCGCACCAGCTGCGGGATCGGCCGGCGCCGTAGGTTCGCCGCATTCGCCTGCCAGACTGAAACCGTGACCAGCACGCAGCGCTACACGCTGATCGCCGCGATTCTGGGCTCGACGATCGTCTTCCTCGATTCGACCGTCGTCAACGTCGCGCTGCCGGCGATCTCCGACGACCTCGGCGCCGGACTCGCGGGCCAGCAGTGGATCGTCGAGGCCTATCTGCTCGCGCTTGTCGCCCTGATGCTCGTCGGCGGCTCGCTCGGCGACCAGAAGGGGCGTCGCCGGATGTTCGTCGGCGGCTTGATCGGCTTCGGCGCGACCTCGGCGCTCTGCGCAATCGCCCCGAATACCGAGTTCCTGATCGCCGCCCGGGCACTTCAGGGGGTTGCGGGCGCGCTGCTCGTTCCTGGCTCGCTGGCGATGGTCGCTTCGGCCTTCGAAGGGCCGGCCCGCGGCGCCGCGGTCGGTACCTGGACCGCCTGGACCGGGATCTCGACCGTCTTCGGCCCGGTGGGCGGCGGCTTCCTCGTCGACGCCCTCGACTGGCGCTGGATCTTCTGGGTCAACGTACCGCTCGTCGTCTTCACCGTCATCCTCACCGTCCGCCACGCGAAGGAGAGCCGCGACCCGGATTCGGTTCCCGGGATCGACTGGCTCGGGATCGCGCTTTCGGCGATCGGGCTCGGCGGCCCGGTCCTCGCTCTGATCGAGCAGCCGACCTACGGCTGGGGTGACCCGATCGTCTTCGTACCCCTGATCGGCGGGCTCGCCTGCTTCGCCGCCTTCCTCTTCCACGAGGGGCGAGCCCCGCACCCGATGCTTGACCTGACGCTGTTCAAGATCCGCAACTTCGCCGTCGCCAACCTGACCACGCTGAGCGCCTACGCCGGGCTGATCGGCGGCCTCTTCTTCGTCGGCCTTTTCCTCCAGCAGACGGTCGGCTACACCGCATTCGAGGCCGGGATCGCGACGATGCCGATCTCATTGATCCTGTTCGTGCTCTCGCCGCGCTTCGGCCGGCTGGCGTCGGGGACCGGGCCGCGACTGGCGATGACCGCGGGCCCGATCGTCGCCGGCACCGGCATGCTGCTCTTCCTGCGCGTCGGTGCCGACGCCGGATATGTCGCCGATGTCCTCCCGGCCGTGATCATCTTCGGCCTTGGCCTCGCGGCGACGGTGGCGCCGCTGACGGCGACCGTGCTCGACTCGGTCTCCGAGCATCAGGCCGGCGTCGCATCCGGCGTCAACAACGGCGTCTCACGGGTCGCTGGGCTGCTCGCGATCGCGATCCTCGGCGCGATCATTGCCGGCCAGTTCGGCGCCAAGCTCGACGACGAGCTCGCCGGCACCGAGCTCGGTCCGGCGGCTCAGTCGGCGATCGCCGGAGCGCGCGAGAGGCCGCTCGGGGCGGCTGCGGTCGAGGGGCTGCCGGAGGAGGACGTTGCGGTGGTGACGACGACGGTCGCCGAGGCCTCGACCTCCGCCTTCCATCTCGAGATCGTGATCGGCGGCGTACTGATGATCCTCGGCGGCATCGTCGCCGGCGTCGGTATCCGCAACCCCGAGCGGCCACCGAGCGCGGCCGAGACCGAGCCACGCGCCGGAGCGACGCTCGCCGGCGAGTGCGGCCGATATCCCGAGGACCCCGCGGGCGCCGGGACGAGCGAACGTGCCGAGCCCGAGCCGGCCCCGGCCTGAGGCGCCGATGCTCCCGCACGCCGTCGCGGCAATCGTGATCGCTCTCGGCGCTTCCGCCGCAAGCGAATCGCCGCCGATCGAGAAGGCGCACTGCCCGCCGGCATCGGCGAACTGCGAGAGCGCGACCGGGCGCGTGATCTACGTCGAGGCAACGGATCCCGACGGCGACGGCGACGCCCACCTCGTGCTCAGCTCGGACGAGGCGATCACCGGCCCCGGGATCAGCGTGGTCGACGTGATGCGCGATCTGCGCCCGCATCCGCTTCCCAGGCTCGGCGACCTCGTCAGCGCCGCCGGGCCCGTTTACCGCGGGTCCTACGGCCAGCGCCAGATCGAGGCCGACGTCATCCGCGTCGCGCCCTGACGTGACCGCGAGAAGCGCAACGCGTAGATTGCCGCACGCATGAGCCAGGAAACCCGCATCTTCTCCGGCATCCAGCCGACCGGCCAGAAGCACCTCGGCAACTACATCGGCGCGATCCGCCAATACGTCGAAGGTCAGGAACGCGCCGAGGCGATCTACTGCGTCGTCGATCTGCACGCGATCACGGTCCCCTTCGACCCGGCGGAGCTGCGCCGCGCGGTCCACGACACGGCCGCGATCCTGCTTGCCGCCGGGCTCGACCCCGAGCGCTGCATCTTCTTCCGCCAGGGCGACGTCGCCGAGCACACAGAGCTCTGCTGGCTGCTCTCGGCGGTGACGGCGTGGGGTGACCTCAACCGGATGCACCAGTGGAAGGAAAAGCGCGAGCTGCTCGAGAGCCGCCAGGGCGCCTTTCTCTCCGCCGGCCTCTTTTCCTACCCGGTCCTGCAGGCCGCTGACGTCCTCGCCTACCGCGCCAACGAGGTCCCCGTCGGCGACGACCAGCGCCAGCACATCGAGCTGATGCGAGAGATCGCCCGCCGCTTCAACGAGCGCTTCGGCGAAACGCTGGTGGTTCCCGAGCACAGGATCCCCGCGATCGGCGCGCGGATCATGGACCTGCAGCGACCCGACTCGAAGATGTCGACGACCGGAGGCTCAGAGCAGGGCACCGTGCTGGTCCTCGACGAGCCGGACGTCGTTCGCAAGAAGCTGCGCAGCGCGGTAACCGATTCGGGCTCGGAGGTGCGCCGCGGCGAGGGCAAGGAGGGGATCGCCAACCTGATCGACATCCTCTCGGTCGTCCGCGGCGCCTCGCCCGAGGAAATCGAGCGCGAGTTCGAGGGTTCGGGCTACGGCGACTTCAAGGGCGCCGTCGCCGAGGCGCTCGTCGCTTTTCTCGCCCCGGTTCGCGAGCGCTACGCCGAGCTCCGCGCCGACGGGGCCGGGCTCGAGCGCGCGCTCGCTACCGGCGCCGAGAAGGCGCACGAGATCGCGTCCGCGACGCTCGCCGACGTCCGCAAGGCGATGGGCGCCGGTCCGCAGTAACGCCGATGGAGGCCCGAAGCCCCGCGCTCAACGAGGAGGTCTTCAGCAAGGCCGCCGCCGGCGCCACCGGCGAAAGGACGATGACGATCGGCTCGACCGTGATCGCGACCTCGGTCCTGCTGTTGATTCTGATCGTGGCGGGAGCGATCGGCTGGGAGCTGATCGAGCCCTCGTTCGGCAGCCCTTCGGTGCCGGTCTGGTACTGGATCGCGCTCGGGGTGGCACTGGTGATCGCGATCGTGACGATCTTCCGTCCCCGCTTCGCGCCGATCACGGGTCCGCTCTACGCGGTCGCAGAGGGGCTTGTCCTCGGTGGAATCTCGAGGATCTTCGAGTACGAGTTCGACGGCATCGTCCTCCAGGCGATCGGTCTGACGCTCGGCGTCTTCGTGATCATGCTTGTCCTCTACGCGACCCGGGTGATCGAGGTGACGAAGAACTTCCGGCTCGGCGTGATCGCCGCGACCGGGGCGATCTTCCTCGTCTACATGGTCGACCTGGTACTGCGCTTCTTCGGCGCCGAGGTGCCGCTTATAAACGACTCCTCGCCCGCCGGGATCGCGATCAGCGTCGTCATCGTCGCCGTCGCCGCGCTCAACCTCGTCCTCGACTTCGACTTCATCGAGCAGGGTGCCGATCAGCGCGCCCCTTCGTACATGAGCTGGTACGCGGCCTTCGGCCTGCTGGTGACGCTCGTCTGGCTCTACCTCGAGATCCTGCGGCTGCTCGCCAAGATGCGCTCGAACTAGAGCGCATTCGCGACAACTCGGGCGCCTCGCGCCGGCGAGGCCGTGAACCGCCGCATCCGATCGACGCGCTCGGGCGCCTGATCGGGAGCGCAGAGCTCGACCCGCTCGAGCACGGTCCGAAGCACGGTCTTCATCTCGATCGTCGCGAAGCCGGCGCCGAGGCAGCGCCGGATCCCGCCGCCGAAGGGGATGTGGGAGTAGGGCGCAACGTCGTCCTCGAGGAAGCGCTCGGGCCGGAACTCGGCCGGCTCGTCGAAGGCCTCGATATGGGTCGCGCGGATCACCGGGACAACAATGGTTCCCTCCGGAAGCCGGTGACCCCCGATCTCGAGCGGTTTCTCCAACACCCGCCAGACCGCCTCGACAACTGGCCGCGTGCGCATCGTCTCCTTGATCACGGCATCGAGATACTTTTCTCTACCTTGATCGAACTCCTCGAGCAGGCGGGCGAGCACGCGCGGATTACGCAGCAGCCGCTCGAAGCACCAGGCGAGCGAGGTGGCGGTCGTCTCGTGGCCGGCGAGGAGGAGGGTGAGCAGCTGATCCTCGAGCTCGGCGTCGCTGAGGCCGCGCCCGTCCTCGTCGCGGGCGGCGACGAGCATCGCGAGGATGTCGTCTCGCCCGTCGGGCCTGGTCCGATGGTCGGCGACCTCGGCGCGGAGCAGGGCCTCGGCCTGACGACGTACCCGGACCCACGGGCGCATCCGTCCGATCAGGCCGCTGGCAAGCCACGGCCTGCCGTCCTCGATCAGGAAGGCGAGCGGGTTGGCCTCGAGCACCTTCGGCAGCTTCGCTCGTAGCTTCTCGAGCCTCGCGGGCTGGCTCACTCCGAGGACGACGCGGAGCATCACCTCGAGCGCAATCGCCTGCATCCGGGGGTGGATTGCGAACTCCTCGCCACTGCGCCATGAGTCGACCTCGCGGGCGGCGATCTCCTCGATCAGTCCGCGGTAGCCGTCGACGGCGTCGCCGTGGAAAGACGGCAGCAGCAGCCGGCGCATCCGCAGGTGGCGCTCGCCGTCGATCGCCATGATCGAGTTCGGGCCGAGGATCGGCAGGACCCGCTTGTTTATCTCTCCGGCGGCGACCGACCCGTTCTTGGCGGTGAACAGTTCTCGGATCGAATCGGGGTCACGCAGCGCGACGATCTCGCCGACGCCGACGACCTTCATCCGAATCACGGTCGGGTAGCGCGAGATCACCCAGGCGTCGAAGCGGTTGGGCATGAGGAAGGCCGCAAGCGTCTGCGCCAGAGCCGGTCCTGGGAGCGCCGGCGGGAGCGAGGTCGTGGTCGCGGACATTGCGCCATCTTCCCCGATACGGGCGGAGGAGCCGACCGGTCGAACGCCTAGCCTTCCCAGCAATGAGATCGGCCGAGCTCGAGCTCGACCTCGACGTCTTCGCGGGTCCCTTCGACCTGCTGCTCGCGGTCGTCCTGCGCGAGGAGATCAACCTGCTCGAGCTCGACCTCGCCGACCTCGTCCTCGCCTACGTCGATCGGCTCGAGGAGACCGGCGAGCTCGACCTCGAGGCGGCGACCGAGTTTCTCGTTTTGATCGCGTCGCTGCTCGAGCTCAAGTCGCGGCTGCTCCTGCCCCAGGAGCCGGACGAGCTCGAGCTCACGCCCGAGGTAGCGGCCGATGAGCTGCTCGCCCGGATGCTCGAGTACCGGCGCTACCGCGCCGCCGCCGAGCACCTCGTTGAGCTCTTCGCCGAAGGCCGTCGCTACCACTACCGCGCGGCGCCGCTGCCGCCCGATCTTCGCCGCGTTGCCCTCGATGCCGCCCGCCCGACCTACGAGCCCGACCAGCTCGCGGTCGCGAT
>JBPCRS010000116.1:0-3971 GCA_050996575.1 Solirubrobacterales bacterium | reverse complement strand
ATGCAGCCAAGGTGAGTGCAGCGGGCCGAGAGTCGGTGGACCGCGCCGGCCTCGTCGCGGAAGACCGCGTGCTGCTCGGTGCCGGCACTTGCCACCCGTCCCTCGCCGGGCGCGAGGTCGTCGCTCCCGCGCCGGCGCAGCCGGTCGACGGCGAAGCGGGCGCTGAAGTCGGCGCCCTCCTTGGCGATCGAGGGCAGCGCGACCCGCAGGTTGAGTCGCGCCGGGTCGAAGCGCTCGCCGAGCGCGCTCTCGCGGCCGAGGACCAGGTCGGTGAGGATCGCCGCCGCGCCTACTCCCGCCGCCAGCCCCCACTTGTTGAACCCGGTGGCGGTCAGGATCCGGTCGTCGAGCGGCGTCAGCCGGCCGACGAAGGGCAGCTTGTCGGCGCTGATCAGGTCGTGCGAGGCCCAGCGATAGCTGACTCGCTCGGCGCCGAAGCGATCGCCGAGGTCGGACTCGAGCCGGCGGTAGCGCTCGGCCGGGTCGGACTGGCCCGCCTTGTGGCCCTCGCCGCCGACGATCACCTGGGTGCTGCCGTCGCGATCAGCGAAGGAGCGGATCGAGCGCGCCGGCTTCTCAACGCTGAGGTACATCCCCTGTGGCGCGTCCGCCGCGACCGGGCCGGCGACGGCGTAACTGCGCTCGGCCCGCAATCGGGCGAAGTACAGACCACGGTCGAGGAACGGCATGTGGGTTGCGACGACGAGGTGGTCGCAGCGAATCGTGGCGCCGTGCTCGGTCTCGACGCGCACGCCACCGTTGGCGCCCCGGACCTTGGTCGCGCGGGTGTTCTCGTAGATGCGGACGCCGGTCTCGGCGATCGCCTCGGCGAGGCCGCGTGTCCAGGCGACCGGGTCGAACTGAGCCTGCTGGGGGACGCGGACCGCCGCGGCGACGGCGAACGGCAGGTCGGTTTGCTCGACGAAGCTCGCCTCGAGGCCCGCTGCGATCGCAGCCTCGACCTCCTCCTCGACCTCGTCCCGCCGGTCCGGGTCCTCGCTGTAGGTCAGCGCCGGACGGCGCTCGAGCGAGCACTCGATCCCGTGCCGCTCGGCGATCGCGACGACCTGCTCGAGCCCCGAGCGCGAGAGCTCGGCGTAGGCGCGCGATGCGTCGTCTCCGTGGGCCGAGCGGATCTCGCGGTAGATCAGGCCCTGGAGCGCGCTCAGCTTCGCGGTCGAGTTGCCGGTCACACCCGATGAGATCGTCCGCGCCTCGAGCAGCGCGACCGTGAGCCCGGCCTCGGCCAGCGCCTGGGCGGCGGCGACGCCGACGATTCCTCCACCGACGACGAGCGCGTCGGCCTCGATCTCCTCGCTCAGCGGCGGTCGCGGGTCGAGCTCGGAGCCGGCGAGCCAGGGTGAGGAGATGTCGTTGCCGGCGAGGTCCATGGAGATCCTCAAGCTACCCGGGTGTCAGCTCGATCAATCGAAACTCGATCCGCCCGGCCGCGACCTCGGCGATCCCGATCGTGTGCGCGGGAGCGCGCCGTCGCTCGGTCGGGCTGCCCGGGTTGAAGATCTGAAAGTCGTCCTCGCGCTCGTGGAGTGGCAGATGCGAGTGGCCGAAGACGACCGCATCGGCCCCGGGAAACTCGCGCCGCATCCGGGCGAGCCGTCCGCGGCGCGGACCGGCATCGTGGATCACGCCGATCCGCGCGCCGCCGGCCTCGAACTCGGCGCGCTCCGGGAGCCGCTCGCGGACCTCGGCCGTGTCGACGTTGCCGTGGACGGCGACGAGCGGCGGCCCGATCGCCTCGATCTCGGCGAGCGCCTCGGCGCCGGTGAAGTCGCCGGCGTGGACGATCAGCTCGGCCGCGCGAAGGCGCACGACGCACTCACGCGGCAGCGCCCTGCGCCCCCGCGGCATGTGCGTGTCGGCGATGACCGCGATCTCCATCGCGCGCCGGGCCGGGCTCAGACGTCGATTACGCCGAAGATCAAGAGCAGGATCAGCGTCCCGACCAGCGAGAGCAGAAGCGATCCGACGCAGCCGAGGCCATTGGAGAAAAAGAAGAACAAGGTCCGCCTCGCTTACCCAGAGCCATCAGTTCGTAACCGCCTCGTCGGCTCAGCTACCGGTGAACTCAGGCGGGCGCTTCTGGACGAAGGCGAGCACGCCTTCGACGAAGTCGGCCGTGTTGCCCTGCTCGCGCTGCGCTTCGGCCTCGGCCTCGAGCTGTTCGGCGAGGTCGGGGTAGAGCCGGCGGTTGAGCAGTCGCTTCGCGTTCGCGTAGGAGCGGGTCGGGCCCTTGGCGAGCTTCTCGAGCAGCTCGGCCGAGACGCCGGCGTGCTCGTCGTCGGCGACGACCCGGTTGACGAGGCCCCACTCGAGTGCCTTCGCTGCCGGCAGGCGCGCGCCGAGCAGCGCCATCTCCAGCGCCCGCGCGGCGCCGGCGCGGGCCGGGACGAACGCGGTCGAGCCGCCGTCGGGGACGAGGCCGATGTTGACGAAGGCGAGCAGCATGTAGGACGACTCGGCGGCGATGATCAGATCGCAGGCGAGCGCCAGCGAGCAGCCGATCCCGACCGCGGGCCCGTTGACCGCGGCGAGCACCGGCTTCGGCATCTCGCGGATGCCGAGCAGGATCGGGTGGTAGAGCTCGCGCAGCCGGGCGCTCAGGTCGGGCACGCCGTCGGCTCCAGGCTCGCGCTCCTCGCGAAGGTCGGCCCCTGAGGAGAAGGCGCGGCCGGCGCCGGTGATCATCAGCGCGCGGATCGCCTCGTCGCTCGCAGCGCGCTCGACCGCGGCGAGCAGCTCTTCGCCGAAGGCGCGGTCCCAGGCGTTGAGCCGGTCCGGGCGGTTGAGCGTGATCGTCGCCGCGCCGCCGGAGACGTCGAGAATAACCGCGGGCTCGCTCACGCCGGTGAGCCTACGGAACTCTTCGCCTGCGTCGCCGCGAGCTGTCCGCAGGCGGCGGCGATGTCCTGGCCGCGGGTGAGGCGCACGGTGGCGCTCAGCCCGCGAGCTTCGAGCCGCTCGCGAAAGGCGGCGATCGCCCGCGGCGTAGAGGCCTCGAAGCCGGCGTCGGTCGGGTTGTAGGGGATCAGGTTGACCTTGTAGATCTTCGGATCGAGAACGTCGGCGAGCTCCTCGGCCTGCTCGGCGCGGTCGTTGACGCCGCCGAGCATCAGGTCCTCGACGAAGACCAGCCGCTTGCGGCGGTCGTGGTAGTCCGCGCAGGCGGCGAGTACGTCGCGCAGCGGGTAGCGGTCGTTGACCGGCATCAGCTCCGAGCGAAGCGCCTCGTCCGCGGCGTGCAGCGAGAGCGCCAGGCGGATCGGCATCGCGGTCTCGGTGATACGCTCGATACCGGGCACCCAGCCGACGGTCGAGATCGCGGTCCGGCGATTGGTGATCCCGATCTGCGGCAACAGCTCGCAGGCGGCGAGGACCTCGTCGATGTTCATCATCGGCTCGCCCATCCCCATGAAGACGAGGTGATTGAGCGGGGCGCGGCGACGGAAGTGGAGCGCCTGGTCGACGATCTCGGCGCTGGTCAGGTTGCGGCCGAAGCGCATCGATCCGGTCGCGCAGAATGTGCAGGTCAGCGGGCAGCCCGACTGCGAGGAGACGCAGACCGAGCGGCGCCCGTCGCGGTAGCTCATCAGCACTGCCTCGACCGGGCGGCCGTCGGCGGTCTCGAACAGCGCCTTGCGGGTGCCGTCACGCGACGTCGCCTCGGTGGACACGGTCAAGGTCGAGAACGGCATGCCCTCGGCGAGCGCGGTTCGCAGTGTCGCCGGCAGGTTCGTCATCTCCTCGTAGGTGCTCGCGCCGCGGGCGACCCACTCCCAGACCTGGCCGGCGCGGTAGCCGGGCTCATCGCGCTCGGCCAGGAACGTCTCGAGTGTCGCGCGGTCCATGCGCCAAGGCTAGATCACTGATTCCCAATCCCCGCACGCCCGGATGACGCGCCTGACACATCGCTGGATCGCCACCCACGGCACTCGCACGCAGCTCCAGCTGCG
>JBPCRS010000097.1:0-12503 GCA_050996575.1 Solirubrobacterales bacterium | reverse complement strand
CACCTCGACCCGATCGTCGGCCTCGCGCGAGGCGGCTTCGATCGCCCGCGCGAGCTCGACCTTGCGCTCGGTCGTCCACTCGTTCATCCCGGAATCGGCGAGGCCGGGGATCGACTCGGTCCTTGTCGACTTATCGTCGCTATCCGGCGATAAGTCGACAACCGGCGGCGCCGAGTGCTCGTCCGGATCGGCGATTCGGGCCGCCCCGACCGCGGCCTCGGCGATCTCGCCCAACCCGTCCGGCGAGAGGTCGGTCCCGTAGGCGAACCCCGCCCGGTGCTCGATCCACGCCCTCACCCCGACCCCGCGCGAGCCCGACTCGGAGAGGCTCTCGACCTCGTCCTGATAGACGCGCAGCTCAAGCCCGCGCGAGTCCTCGACGTAGGCCTCGACGTCGCCGGCCCCGGCGGCGCTCGCCGCCTCGACCGCGCGCGCGGCGATCTCAGAGAGCTCGGCGCTCATGGGCTCACGGCAACCAGGTCACGAAGCCCGGCCAGGGCACGAACTCGCGGATGAACCGGTCGAGGGCATTCGCGAGCACCGTGAATTCTCGGCTGGGAAGCCTCTTTGGGTTGATGATCACAAGCCCGTCGTGCGTAAGTCCTCGCTCTGCGAATCCTGCCGCGAGGACGAGGAAGTCGTCGCGGTCGTAGGTGACGACCGCACGACCGGTCTCTCGAGCGGCGAGGAAGACCGCTTCGTCCGACTTTCCTTGCAAGCTGGCGAGCTTCGAAACCGCGATCGCATCGTGACCGAACCGTTGAAGGCGCTCGGCGACTCGCGGGCTGATTTGCTCGTCGAGCAGGAGCTTCACAAATCGACGGCTTGCGTCCTTTGCCAGAGCGCTTCATCGGCGTCTGCCTCGTCGAAATGCCGACGGACCCGCTCGTCGATCTCATCGGGATAGGCCGCGAAATAGCCGAGTGCTGTCTGCACCCGGTCCACCGGCAGGTTGAGGATCTCGGCCACCTCGCGCATGGCGGCCTCGCCCTCGGTGGCGCCGCTCCTAAGGGTCGCGACGACCTCCCAGATATCCGGCCCCCCCGAAAGGCCCGCTCGCCGTCCGGCCGGCCCGTCGCGAAAAACGATGCCGGGGTGCTCGTCCATCCGCGTGCCCTCATCGACGTAGCGCTCTGCGAGCTTCGACTTGTTGAGCCCAGACCGATGGCTCCGTGATTCGAGTCGCGCGACGACATCAACCGCGAACCGCGCTGAGAATGGTTTCGTTGGCCCGCTCGACATTTGTATGACAGTGTATTGCGCTCACCCGACCGCGTTCCCGCCGACGGTCAGCTCGCGCAGCCGCACATGCCCCTGGCCGGTCCCGACCGGGACCCGCTGGCCATCCTTGCCGCAAAAGCCCGTCTTCATCTCGAAGTCGTCGGCGACGGCGTCGATCTGCTTCAAGGCCTCAAGGCTGTTGCCGATCAGCGTCGCGCCCTTGCACGGCTTGGTCACCTTGCCGTCCTCGATCAGGTAGCCCTCGGAAACGCCGAAGACGAAGTCGCCGGTCGCCGGGGAGACCTGGCCGCCGGCGAAGCTGACCGCGTAGAAGCCGCGGTCGATCTCGGCGATCAGATCGCCGGGCGTCGCCTCCTCGGGGGCGATGTAGGTGTTCGTCATCCGCGGGATCGGCTGATGGCGAAAGCTCTGACGACGGCCGTTGGCGGTCGACTCGACCCGCTCGCGGCGCGCGCGGCGCAGGTCGTAGAGGTAGGAGACGAGCTTGCCGTCCTCGATCAGCTGCGTCTTCTGCGATCGGCGGCCCTCGTCGTCGATCGCGTTCGTTCCCCACTCGCCCGGCAGGCGGCCGTCGTCGTAGGCGTTCAGGTGCGACTCGGCGATCGCCTGGCCGATCATCTCGGAGTAGACCGAGGCTCCCTTTTGGACCGCGTCGGCCTCGAGCCCGTGCCCGGTCATCTCGTGAAAGAGGACGCCGCCGAAGCCGCCGCCGACGACGACCGGCATCGACCCCGCGGGCGCGGGTCCAGCATCGAGCAGCGCGAGCGCGCCCTTAGCCGCGCGCTCGGCGATCCGCTCGGCGGCGCCGCCGTCGACGAGCTCGAAACCGCGGTGGCCGCCGAGCGTCTCGAACCCGGTCTATACGGTGGCGTTTCGTTTCGCGACGACCTGGGCGCCGAAGCGGACCCGGGTGCGCTCGTCGGCGGCGCTGGTGCCGTCGGAGTTGAAGATCGCGACGCGGCGGCGGCCCTCGGCGTAGGAGGCGCTGACCTGGTCGATCGCCTCGCCCTGCTCGCGGGCGAGCTCATCGGCGGCGCGCAGCAGCTCGGCCTTGCGCTCGGCCGCGACCTCGCCCGGGGCGTGTTCGATCTCCTGCGGAGCCGACTCGGCGAGCGCGGCAAGCGGCTGGGGCTGGGTGCGCTCGCCGTGGAGCGCGGCGGCCGCGGCGTCGGCGGCGCGGAGGAGGTCGTCCTCGCCGAGCCCGTCGACATGAGCGAAGTAGGCGGTCTCGCCGTCGAGCACGCGGACGCCGGCGCCGCGCTCGGCGCCGGACTGCGGGCGCTCGACCCGCGACTCGTCGATCGAGACCCCGAAGGTCCGGCTCTCCTCGCAAAAGAGCTCGGCGAAATCGCCGCCACGGGCGAGCGCGCGCTCGATCACCCGGCCGGCGAGATCGGGCTCGAGAAGCGGTGCGCTCATTCCGCTGGCCCGGCGACGTCGATCAGGTGGGCGGCGGCGCGGAAGAGCTCGCGGCCCTCCTCGGTCTCGGAGTCGAACGCGGCGCTCTCTCCGCCCGTCCAAGCGACGCGTGCGAACGGCTTGCGGAGGATCCGGCGGCGGCGCATGTAGTTGGAGGCGTCGTCGGCGTAGGCGGAGACGCGGTCGAACAGGAACCTGTGGGGCTTCGGGGGCATATCGGTCAGTTCACCGGGGGCGTCGCTGCGCCGATCCCCGCCTCCTCGATCTCCTCTTCGCTTTCCTTGGCGAGCGGCACCTCGCCGCGCGCGGGCGCGCGGTGGTCGACGACCGCACCCGCGGCGAGGTCGCGGAGGATCATCCGCATGTCCGAGTGGACGAGCGAGGTCAGGGTGAAGCGCTCGGTGACGGCGACCATCGCCAGCTCGCCGTGGCGGACGGCGAAGGCCTCGCCGTCCTCGGTCCCGACATGGACGCGCTCGGCGCGCCGCCCTTTCGCTGCGTCGGCGGCGCTGAGCAGGCGCGTTGCCGCCTCGCCCCAGACCGAGACCTCGCCGCTCGCCGCGAGCGCATTACCCGAGCCCTCGACGAGGATCGCGCACCCGCGCAGGCCGGTCGACATCTCCTCCATCAGCGCCACCGCGCGCTCGGCCTCGGCCCTCACCGCTCAAACATAGAACGTCACTGTTGCGGGCTACTCTCCCGCTCGTGGGCGTCGCTCGCTGGTCCTGGACATCCGTCGTCGTGATCTGTGCGCTGGCCGTCATCGTGCTCGCAATCGAGGGCTACACCGGCTACTCGATCGTCGTCGGGGCGGTCGGCCTCGCCGCCGGCGTCAACTTGCTCAACTGGCCCTGACGGCTGGCCCTGACCGGCGCCGCGCCGCTCAGCCGTGGCGCAGGTGGCCGATGTCGTCGGCCTCGGGGTGCGCCGAGGTCTCGGGCTCGACGTGGATCAGGACGTCGTCGGCGGCGGTCTTCTGCTCGATCGCGCCGCGCAGCGTGTGGGCGAGCTCGTGGGCGCGCTCGAGCGTCGTCCCCGAGCGGAACTGGACGTGGAGGTCGATGTGAAGTGAGGCGCCCGCGCGGCGCGCGCGAAGCTTGTGGTAGCCGACCATCTCCGGCGGGCGGGCCTCGGCGATCGCGGCCTCGATCTCGTCGAGCTCCTCCGGCGGCGGTGCCTCGTCGACGAGCACGCGCGAGGAGCGGGTGAGGATGCGGATCCCCGAGTAGACGATCGCCGCGGCGACGATCAGCGCCGCGATCGCGTCGAAGGCGGGCTCGCCGGTGACCTCGACAAGCGCGAGGCCGGCAAAGACGCCGATCGAGGTCAGCGCGTCGGCCCGCAGGTGGGCGGCGTCGCCCTCGAGCGCCGCCGAGCCGTGCTCGCGGGCGCGGCGAGCGAGCAGGGTCGAGACGGCGATGTTGGCGACGATCGAGAAGCCGATCACAACGAGGCCGATACCGAGCGACTCGACCTCGGCCCCGGTGACGAGGTTGCGGGTCGCGACGAAGATGATCACCCCGGCGCCGACCAAGATCAACATCCCCTCGATCGCCGCGGCTAGGTTCTCGACCCGCTCGTGGCCGTAGGGGTGGTCCTCGTCGGCGGGCTCATCGGAGCGGCGCACGGCGATCAGCGCGATCACCGATGCCATCAGGTCGATCGCCGAATGGAGCGCCTCGGTGATGATCGCGATCGAACCGGTGATCGCGCCGGCGGCGATCTTGAGCGCGATCAGGACCGAGTTCGAGACAACGGAGAGGAAGGCGGCACTCGTCTTCGTCCGGATCATCGCGGCGACACCGCCAGGCCGAGCTGCTCGGCGAAAGCGCGCGCGGCGCGGCCGCGGTGGCTGATCGCGTGCTTCTCGGCGATGCTGAGCTCGGCCATCGTCCGCTCGTCGTCGGGGCCGGTGTCATCAGGAACGAAGGCGGGGTCGTAGCCGAAGCCACCCGTTCCGCGCGGCTCGCGGGCGAGCGTGCCGGCGCAGCGGCCGCGGACCGCCCACTCCTCGCCGCCCGGGCCGGCGTAGGCAATCGCGCAGACGTAGGCGACCGAACGGTCGGCGGCGTGCTCGAGCTCGCGGATCAGCAGCGCGAGGTTGGCCTCGTCGCTGGCACTCGGGCCCGCGTATCTGGCCGAGCGAACGCCGGGCCGGCCGTCGAGCGCCGTGGCGACGATCCCCGAGTCGTCGGCGATCGCCTCGATCCCGGTCGCATCGCGGGCGCAGCGCGCCTTGACCAGCGCGTTGCCGGCGAAGGTCTCGGCGTCCTCGGGCGGCAGCTCGACGTCGGGTGGCAGGGGCAGCAACTCCACACCCGAGAGGATCTCGCGTAGCTCACGCAGTTTGTGGTCGTTTCGGGTCGCGACGACGAACTGTCGCGACGGGCCGGGCGCCACCGGTCTACTCGCCGGCGGCGGCCTGGGCCTGGGCGTCGCGAAGCTCGGCGATCCCGCCCTCGGCCAGCCCGAGCAGCTCGTCGAGCGAGGCGCGCGAGAGCGGTGTGCGCTCGGCGGTCGCCTGGACCTCGACGAGGCCGCCGTCGCCGGTCATCACCACGTTCGCGTCGACCTCGGCGCGAGAGTCCTCGGAGTAGTCGAGGTCGCAAAGCGCCTCGCCGTCGACCATGCCGACACTGATCGCGGCGACGGTCCCGGTCAGCGGCATTCGCTCGATCTTCTCCTCGGCGATCAGCTTGTTGAAAGCGAGGCTGAGGGCGACGAAGCCGCCGGTGATCGAGGCGCAGCGGGTACCACCGTCGGCTTGGAGGACGTCGCAGTCGACGTAGACGCTGCGCTCACCGAGCGCGGCGAAGTCGACGACGCCGCGAAGCGAGCGCCCGATCAGGCGCTGGATTTCGACCGAGCGGCCATCCGGGCGTCCCTTGCGCGAGTCGCGCTGCTTTCGCTCGCCGGTCGAGGCGGGCAGCATCGCGTACTCGGAGGTGACCCAGCCCTTGCCGCGGCCCTCCATCCAGCGCGGAACCGACTCCTGGACCGAGGCGGTGCAGATGATCCGCGTCTCACCCTGCGAGTAGAGCGCGGAGCCGTCGGCGGTACGGACGAACCCGGGCTCGATCTCGACCGGCCGGAGCTCGGCGGTAGTGCGGTCATAGCTGCGCGGCACCGCGGCAGTGTGTCAGAGGTTCAGATCAGTGGCCGCGCTGCTCGAGTCGCTGGCGATCTCTCAGATTCCCTTCGAGCGTTCCGCCGATCAGCACCGCGAACACGAGCCCGATCACCGCAAGCAGTCCAATCGTCCCGTTGGGCCACCCGACGATCAAGCCAACGACTACTGGCAGGCCAACGAAAAGAACTGTCGCACCCCATCCGTATACGGCAGGATTCGTGATCATCGTCACTTGATCCTAGAACGATCGCCAGCACCAATGCATACACGGAGAGGGCCGCCGCGACCGAGCGATAGGTCCAGTCCTGGATTGACTTCGCGACGTCGGTGTCGCCCCGCCAGCGGGCGATCTTCACACCCACGAACGCTCCCACCACCGCCATGAACGTGACGAACTGTGGATGGGAGGGATCGGGATGCATCGGTTTCGCGAGTCCAACCACCGCCGCCCGCTCTCCCGAGGCACAAACGGCACCGGGTCGGGGCGGGCGGCGAGGCGGGCCGATCTCGCCTACTTGAACGAGATCGCGTTCACCGCTGACTTGATCTTGGTCACGATCAGCTCGGCGAGCTCGGTCCCCTGCTGGCCGTTGAGACATGGTACGCTAGGGACGGGACCGAGAATGAGACTAGACGCCTACATCCGAGTCAGCCGAGGGGCCGGCAGGGAAGGTGACTCCTTCATCAGCCCCGGCGTCCAACGCGAGCGGATCGCAGCTTGGGCGAAGGCCGGACGCCACACGATCGTGGCCTGGCACGAGGACCTCGACCAGCCAGGCTCGCGCCTCGAAAGGCCAGGTCTGACGCGGATCATGGAGCGAGTCGAGGCCGGCGACACGAAGGGCGTTGTCGTCGCCAAGCTCGATCGCTTCGGTCGCTCCGTTGTCCATCTGGCTGGGCTGATCGATCGCTTGCGGGCTGCCGATGCCGCCCTCTTCACAGTGGAGGAGGGAATCGACACCAGTGGGCCGACCGGCAGGCTGATCGCCGACATCCTGGGGGCAATCGCAGAATGGGAGCTCGGGCGTATCCGCGACAACTGGGATACGGCTCGGCTCGCCGCGGTTGAGCGTGGCGTTCACGTCTCCGGCCAGACACCCAGCGGCTACTCGCGCCGAGACGATCGCACGCTCGAGGTAGATTCCGAGTTTGCGCCCCTGGTGACCGAACTCTTCCGTCGGCGGATCGGCGGCGACTCCTGGGGCGTACTCGCCGAATGGTTCAGCGCCCAGGGCGTCCTCACCCCTTGGGGCAACGAGAACTGGTCGGTGAACACGATCCGATCGGTGATTGCAAACCGCGTCTACCTCGGCGAGGCGCGTGCGGGCAAGGATGTCGTCAAGAAAGCGGCCCACCCACCGCTTGTCTCGGTCGCCGAGTTCGAGGCTGCGAACAAGCTCCGAGGCGTGGCACCAGCTCGTAGCGGCCGCGCGTCGGGCCTTCTCTCTGGGGTTTTGCGATGCGCCGGGTGTCGCTACGCGATGAAGCTCAATCAGGGCACCACCCGACACGGCAAACCCTTCACCGAGTACCGCTGCAAAGCCTCTCGCAGAGAGGTCGCGGGACGCTGCCCCTCCCCGGCTTCGGTCAAGTCCAGCGTGATCGAACCGTTCGTCCTCAGCGCCTTTTGGAAATGGATCGGCGATTATCGTGCCGGCGAGTTCAACTCTGGCGATGCGCTGCAGTCCGCCGAGACCCAAGTCCGCGCCGCCGAGAACGAGCTCGACGCGGCTCTCGATCAAGACCTCGTCGCCGCCCTCGGCGGGGCGAAGTCCGATGCGTTCGTCCGAATGGTCGAAAAGCGCCGCCTTGCGCTCGAGGAGGCCCGCGATCAGCTCGCCGACTTGCGAGTCGAAGCCGAGGCGACGGCCATTCCCGACGTAGACCTTTCGCAACTTTGGCCCGACCTGTCGCTCTATGAGCAGCGAAAGCTTCTCTCCTCAGCCTTCGACGCGGTGTTTGTTCGCCGCGCGGGCGGAGCGAAATCGGGGGGATCGGTTCCGATTGCGGCGCGCGCGTTCGTCTGCGGCCACGGGAGCGGGCTCGAGCTCCCCGTCCGAGGGCAGCGCTGGAGCGTCAAGGCGTTCGAGTTTCCCCGGGACGGCGCCGAAGCGCTCGGCTAGAACCTGCGAGAGCGTGCGCTCGAAGTTGATCCGCGCGGCATCCGGGCCTTGGCCATCATCCTCGCTGTGATCTCGAGCGCTCATGGTCAGTCCCTGCGCTGCGGCGCCCACACCCGAACTCGCTCCGAGCTCCTCTCGCGTCCCGCCTCGATCACGATCGCCGAACCCTGGCCCAACGTCTTGAACTCATTCGGATGGACCTGGAACTCGTGAGTCGGAAAGCGCGAACCGTCGCCCGTCCTCCTCTTCAAGACCTCGCCTTCGACCTGCTCCGCGAGAGCCCACGTCTCGTAGGTGCCCGAGATCCGCGCGAGAAACTCGCGCGCGTCCGGATCGGTCTGGCGGTGGGCGAGCACGTATGCAACGTTCTGAACCACCTGCGCCGCCAGCGTCTCCGCCGCACCGTTGTCACTCGCCGCCCTCAGGTCGGCCATCCCCTGCGAGATCAGGAGCGCCGAAAGACCGGCGCCCCGCGCCGTCGCGAACAGCCGCGAAACTTGGTCCGCCGCGATCGAGGCGAACTCGTCGATCATCAACAGCGCCCGCAGGCGCCCGCCTTGAAGGTCTGCCGAAAGCGTGACCAGATCGACGATCAACGAAGTCGCCAGCAGCCGCCCCAGCTGCTCGTAGCGGTCCGACTCGAGCCGAAAGTAGGCGACGCCCCGTGATCTGATCACCGAAGCGAGATCGATCTCTTGCGCCGACTCCTCGCCACATCCGAGCCACGCTCCGAACTCGGATTCGGCAAGCAGCGCCACACGACTTCGCGCGCCGGCGAGATCGTCGAGCATCCGTTTCGGCAGATCCTTGGTGAGCAACTCGACCCGCTCCTCGGTCGCGCGGCCGCTTCGCCCCGCGAGGCTCTCGAGCCGCTCCGAGTGCATGTAGCGGGCGAGCGAGCCGAGGGTGACGTCGATCCCGCATGCATTCAGCACCTCCACCTCGCGCTGAACGAAGCGGAGCGCGATTGAGAGATAGTGCGGCTCGGACCAGTCGTGCCCGGAGAGAACCTTGTCGGCGACCTCAGAGGGCCCGCCCCGACGGGCGACGTTGTAGGCGCACGGACCGCTCGGCGACCAGGCCCAGAACGGCACCCCCGCCAGCTCGGCCTCGCCGGCGAGAAGCGATTCGAGATCGCGGTCGCCCTTCGGGTCGATCGCGATCACTGCGTTGCCCGCTCTCACCGTTGCCTGTGCGATCGCCGCTGCGGTGACGGTCTTGCCCGAGTCGGTCGCTCCGAGGACGAGCCCGTGGCATCCCCGCTCCCCGCCGAAGGGGATCTCGACCAGTCCGAGCTCAGCGGTCCTGCCCAAGGCGAGCCGATCCCCCCGCACGCGCCGGCTTCGCCTGTAGCGCAACACGAGGGCGCGGTGGATGACCTTGATCGGACCCACTCGAGCCCGCTCGCGCTCGCGCTTGGCACCGCCGCGCGAGGGCGCCCGCCAACTTGCCGCGAACGCCACCACGCTCGAGGAGAGCACGAAGCCGACCGGCAGCGGGAGGGGCTCCAATCCAGCGAGCAAGCCGATGCCCGCCGCCGCGCTCGCCCCCAGCGGCGCCCAGGTCCACTTCCCTCCGCTCAACCTCAGGAGCAGAGCAAAGGCCGCGCCGGCGCACAGCGTCGCTGCAACCTCGCCGAGCCAGGTCAAGGCGGGAAGCATCTCCTCGAAGTCCAAGTTGACCGCGTCTCGCTTGCCTTTTTCGCTCGGAGCCTTCACTTCGGCATCCCGAGCTCGATCAACTCGACCCGCTCCTCTGCGTACGCGTTCCTCACCGCGCGCTCGACCGCCCGCCGCGTCTTCCCCGCCGAGACGTAGTAGCGAACGCCCTCGACGCACCCCGCCTTGCGCCAGCCGCCCATGATCTGCTGCAGGCGGATCGGCGCCTTCGGCGAGAGCTCGACCTCGATCGCCAGCGGCCGATCACCGTTGACAACGACCAGGTCGGGCCGATGCAGCCGCGCCGAGCCGTCCTCGCGCTCGCCGACCTTCGCGCTCGCGATCTCGCGACCGCTCAAGGCCTCCTCGAAGCGAAGCTCGGCATCCGAGATCACGCGCGCGCCCGGGAACTCCGACTCGAGGCGCAGCGCGAGCCGCGAGCAGGCCCCCCAATGAACGACGAGCGCCGGGTTTAGAGCCACGACCTCGAGCCCCGATCCACACCAGCGATGGCCTTCCCGGCTGGCGAGGATCAGGCCCGCCTCGCCGCGAAGCGGCGCGTAGCGTTGCAGCACGCCGAGCTCGATCCCCCGCGCGACGTGGCGATAGGCCATCGCCCGGCGCAAGCCCATCGCCGCCGCGAGGTCCTCGATCCTCCGCGGCATCGCCGCGCACAGGGCCACCGTTTCTCGAAGTCGTTCGTTCATCCAAAGACCTACTCACCCCCTAGTGCGGTGAGACCCCGATTTGTCCCGCGCGATCCGCAAGTTTTTCTGCGCTTGGGGGATACTGGACGGGCGAAGGTTTGGGTGGCGACGTCGTCAGTCGCCGAAGCGACGCTCCAGGGCGACTACACGAGAAGGGTGACTCGATGGCGAAGGCAGCAGCTGGCGCCGGCAGCGCGGATAGCTCAGTCGCGGACCAGCTCCGCGAGCTTGGTGTGAAGGGTGTCCTCGTGCAGATGGCCGAGCGCGGCCAGCTCCTCGCCCTGAAGTGCGAGATGCCGCAGTGCTACCAGCACAAGGGGCGCGGCGAGTTCGATCAGGTCACGACGCCACGCACCAAGTGGGCCCCCTCGCCCGACCACTACCCGGTCCTCAAGTCGGCCGGCGGGCACCTCCGCCCCGAGAACGTTCGACTTGCCCACATCTATTGCAACAAGCGGGACTATGAATGGCGGAAGCAGATTCGGACGCTGCTCGCGAAAGGCAAGTACCTCGCCGAGATCGCCGAGACCCTGGACAGAAAGCGTGTCCCCCCGGCCCACGGTACGAAACAATGGACGGCCGCCATGGTGCGCAAGGCCTACGTGTCCTAGTCCGGGTTCGGCGGTGGGTGTCGCTTTGCGCGACAACCAGCAGCGCGGATCACGAGTTCCTCTCAGCAAAGGGCGGCGCACGTCAACGCTCACCCGCTGCTGATTGGTTCGGATCGACCGAAGTCGAAGGGCGGCATCAGTCCGATAGCTCGTCCCCGTACATGCCCTCCTCAAATCGAGCCGCCGGGCTGTCGGGGTAGCTGCACGCCGCCTAACTCTCCGAGGCCACGGCGTGCATTCGAGTGGATTCGTCGACATCTCCGAATCCTCAGGTAGCTCGGCGAATTCCCGAGTCGTTGACGGTCATGGAATCCACGAGTGGTAGCGAGATCCGATAGGTGGCCCGATTCGTCCCTCGCTACCACCCACGGATCGTTGAGCGTTCACGCCTGGCGGCGTAACCACGAGCCGTCTGTCCGTGGTACCTGAGGTGTGCCACCGGCCCAGGCCAGAGCGCGATACTGCGCGGGCGATGTCGGAGGAGAACGTCAATACCGTGCGGACGCATCTGGTCGCTTTGAACGAACGGGACCTGGAGGGCTACCTCGCAGGCTGTACGGAAGACATTGAGCTGTGGTCGCTTCTGTCCGCGCTCGAGGGCCCGTATGTAGGCGCCGAAGGAATCCGGCGCTTCTTCGACGACGTCAAGGATTCTGCTCCCGACCACTCGAAGGAAGTCGTGCGCCTGGAGGCTGTCGGCCCCGACCGCGTTCTTTCCGTCGACCGCTGGACCGCGAGCGGGCGATCGAGCCAGGTCGCCGCGACGGCGGACGAGGGGTTCACCGTCGGAACCATCTACGAGTTCGCGGGCGGCAAGATCAGGCGGATTCGCGTTTACCCCACGCTTCAGGAAGCCCTCGAAGCCGCCGGGCTCAAGAAGTAGGCGATGTCGCAGGAGAACGTCGAGATCGTTCGCAGCAGTTACGAGCGGTGGGGAGAACTTGGGGATCTCGACCACGAGTTCCTCGATCCCGAGATCGAGTGGCGAGGCCCGCGTGAGTTCCCTGACTTGGCAGAGCCGCATTACGGCCATGACGGAGTCCGGCGCCATATCGAGAAGGTCAACGAGGTGTTCGAGGACTACCGGATGTTCCCCGAGGAGTTCCTCGACGCTCGAGACGAATAGGTGCTCGTGTTCTCACGCGAAGGAGGACGCGGCAGGGGCAGCGGAGCGGAGGTGCAGACCAAACCGACGGCCCACCTCTGGACGCTCCGCGACGGCAAGGCCGTCCTCATGCAGAGCTATTGGGACCGCTCAGACGCCCTCGAAGCCGCCGGGCTTTCGAAGTAGCCCGATTATCGCTTGGGCAAGGAGCGGTAACCGCTCTGGGTGAAGCGGAACCGATCTCAAACGCCTATGCGCTGTCGGTTCGTGGGTGCCCGAGCTAACGCTCGCAGCTCGAGACCCGATCCTGCCCGGAGCCCCCGTCGCAGCGATCGCCGCCGCCGCCGCCGCGCAGGGTGTCGGCGCTGGCCCCACCCCGAAGCCGGTCGCCGCCCTCGCCGCCGCCGAGATCGTCGGCGCCGGCACCGCCGACGACGCGATCGCCGCCGGAATTGCCGCGAAGGCGGTCGTCGCCCTCGCCGCCGCGCAGGCGGTCTCGGGCCAGAGC
>JBPCRS010000081.1:0-18455 GCA_050996575.1 Solirubrobacterales bacterium | reverse complement strand
CGCGACCAGCAGCGCTACCGGACTGCCGAGCGTGCGACCGTGGCGGACGCCCGAGCGCACCTCGACCGAGTCCGACTCGATCTTCATCCGTCCGCCGCGCCCGTGCCCGAGCTGGCGCCGGGCCATGTCGCGGTTGATCGTCTCGCGCTCGACGACGAGCCCCGCGGGCAGCCCGTCGACAATCGCAACGAGCCCGGGGCCGTGCGATTCGCCGGCGGTGTTGAAGGTGAGGTCCATACGGCGGGGAAGGCTACTCAGCCTTCGAACGTGCCGAAAGCGCTCGTGCGTGTAGAGGACGGCGCCTTCCCGTTCTCGCCGCGCAGCCTCTCGCCCAGAGATCACACATCTCGCGGACGAGCCGCTGTTCGCGATTCAGCAGTTGGCGTCCGGCGCCCCACCCGCGGGCACCGTGGTGCTGCACTCGACGAAGCGCTCGCGCACGAACGTCGTCAGAATGCTGGCGTCGAAGTTCAGCGCCGTCGACGGGATCTGAATCGAGGTGCTGCCGCCGAGGTTGAGTGACTTGCCGGCCATCATCCCGAGATAGGTGCTGTTGCCGGTCGTTGTGATATCGGTGTTCGGCGCATAAAGCGCGAACTCGTTCTGCTTCGAGTTGCCGGTCAGCAGCGCACTCGTCGCCGTCCCGTCGGCGGCGCCAAGCATCAGGATCGCCGCCCTCGTCGGGTCGTCGCTTGTCGTCACGATCGAGGAGTTGCCGCTGATGTAAACCTGCGGTTGCGGCGGCCCCTGGACGCCAGCCGCGACAGGATCTCTGTCGCAAGCGGGATCGTTCGGGTCGCGGATGTAGATCCGCGTCGAGGCCGGGCCGGCGATCACCAAGGTCGAATTGCCGATCAAGGTCAGATCGCAGAAAATGTAGTTGGTGCCGCCAAGCGTCAGGGTCGCGTTCGATTGCAACCTGAGGCTGCCGATCGAAGCGTCGAAGATGATCTTGCCGCTGGTGAAGGCATTCGAGGGCGAGGAGGTGTCGCCACCGACCTGGTTTACGTTGGTGATCCGCGGGTTGTCGTTCGTGCTGGGCAGAACCGGCGTACCGAGGTTGATCTGCCCTTCGCCATTGGTGAACCCGGGGCACTGCTCTCCGCCATTGTCGACGACTCCGTGTCCGTAGCCGAACTGAGCAGCGCCGCAGAGCAGCCCGCTGGCGCTGAGGACGACGTCGCCGTTCGAACCGGCGCCGCCGATCGTCGCGCCGGTATCGAGCGAGACCCCGGAGCTTCCGCCGAGGGTGAGCTCGTCGATCCCGATCGCACCCGCGTCGCCGAAGATCGCCTCCCCTGTGGGCGCCGTCGCGGTCACCTTCACCCGACGGGTGATTCCGTTGGCGGTCCCGGTCGAGACGATCGAGACCCGGCGCTTGTGCCCTAGCAAGGGGTCGGTAAGCGAAGGGGGCGAAACCTCGTACTCGTAGGAGGCGTCTCCGACTGTCCCGCTGACGGGATTGCAGAAGCCCTGATTGGAGTTGATGTTGAGCGGAGCACTGACCAGGGGCGGATTCTGGCCGCCAACAGCGACGTCCTCGGCGACGCAAGGCAGCAGGTTGGTGGTCAACACTTGGTTCTGCCGATAGAGCGCAACCTGCGCGCCCGCGTCCGCCGCCGCGAGCGCGGCCTTGCTGTCGTTGTCGCGCGTCGTCCCGCGCAGCGTCGTCATCGCAGCAACCGCAGCGGCCGCCGAAAAGGCGAGGCCGATCGATATCAGCACAATCACGGCGGGAACGGCTATGCCGCTCTCCCCGCGCAAGCGCGCCAGCAGAGAATTCATCTCACCCCCGGTATCGGCGCTTCCGCGCCTACCCATTAGGCGCGTGAGCGCGCTCTGGACTCACTTCAGCTCCTCGACCACGCGGTCGATCGTGTGGAGCTTGACTACGTAGCGTCCGGCGGGCGCGTTGCTGCTCGCATAGAAAAGCTTTCGCTGCTCGCCCTCGGCGAGGGTGAGCAGCTGGCAATCGCTGCGGCTCGGGCTGCAGCTGCCATCACCAGTTGTCATCGTGACGTTCTCCGAGATGAGGAAGACCGCTTTCTTCTCGTCGTCGGTGACGCCGACGTAGACCAGAAGGGGCGTCTTCTTGCCCGGCAAAGTGTCGAGCTCTTCGACGCCTTCGAAATTGCGCTTGTCATTTGGTCCGTCGACCTCGACGTCGAGCTCGTGGCGGATCTGGACCTCCGTGACCTCCGTGACCTCGGTTGTCGCGCCTGCTGTCCCGACGCCCGATGAGTCCGGTGCGCTCGTGTCGGCGGCTGGGGCAGAAGCAGGCGCCGCATCGGCGCTGGCATCGGAGGCCCCAGTCGCCGGCACGCTCGCCACCGCCCCTGCGCTCGTTTCGCTCACGTCCTGGAGCGCCGAGCCATTCGCCTTCGGAATCTTGAAGTCCTGGGCAAACGGGTTCTTTTCCCGCAGTGCTTCGAGCCGCTCGCGGTAGTCGCGCAGTCCGGGGTTGGAAGCGAGGACGGCCGGCGCGGTCGGGATGTCGCTCGTGTCCAGTGCGGCGGCTTCGGCCGCCGGGTCGGCAGTCGGCGGCGGTGTCGGTTCTGTTTTCAGAAGTACCGGGACGGCGACGATTGCCACGAGCAAGACCGCGACAAGCGGCAGCAGGCGACGGTCGCGCATGTCCGAGTAGAGATCGTGAATGCGACGCGGTGGCTTCATGGCGCGGTGGTCGAAGCGGTAGTGCTGGGCTGAGACGGCGGCGGCGCGGTCGCGACCGGCTGCGGCGCTGTCGGCGGTGCTGGCCCGGTTGGCGAGGCACCCGCGGTGGCACCCTCGTCGGCCGGAGTCAGAAAGGTCGTAATCGTGAAGCTCGCGCTCAGCTCGGGCGTGCCGCTGGTCACCGTGTCGGCTACTGGCGAGAGCTCGAAGCTGTCAACCGTGATCAGCCTGCCGCGAACGCCGACCCGGCCGTCGGGGTCCGTTCGCACCATGGCGTCGAGCCCGTCGACGAAGTCGGCGAGCTTGAAGAAGTCGCCCTCGAAGTTGAGCGCATAGCGCATCACCGGGAGCCCGGCCGGGCCGATTGAGGCGCCGATCGGCAAGAGCGAAGCTTGTGCCTCGGTGGCCGGGAGTGGCGCCGCCGCAGTCGCCGCCTGGCCCTGCTCGACATTTTCCACCCGCTGCTCGTCCCCCGCGGCCGTCTGCGCTGGCGTCTGCGGCTCGACGGGAGCGGGCGGCTGCGCCTCCCCACCCGACGACTCCGTCGTCAGCGAGATGAACCTGACCCCGGATTCGCGCGAGATTGTGTCGAGCTGGACCAGCAGGCTCGAGGTGTCGTCGTCCTCGGGCGCGGCCTTGCCGAGGACGACGAGGCGCCGGTAGGCCCGGGGGAAGTCCTTGCGCGCCGCCTCCGCGCCGACGGCGAGCTGCTCCTGCTCGGCGACCTGAGCGCTCAAATCGGATGCCTGCACCTCGAGCTCCGCCGCCTCCTCCCGCTTCGGCGAGAGCAGTAACAACCAAAATGCGACCGCCGCGGCAAGGAGCGGCAGGATCATCAGGAAGATGCGGTTTCTGGAGCTCATCTCACGCGCCCGGGACGTATCTGTCGACTGCCTCGCGGCTCTTGCTCTCGGCTTTGTCGACCGAGTCCTGCGCACCCTGACGTTCTTGCTGAGCGTCGGCGACGCCGGAGCCGTCGCCGGCCACGGGCACATTGCCCGCGGGGACCGGGGCGCTCGGGACGGCCGCAGCGCTCGCCGGGTCGATCTGGACCTCGTCGAAGGCGATCGTCGCCTCGAACTGCGCGGCCTTCGGGTCGCGGCAGCCTGCCCCCACAGCGCCCCCGGCTGGCGCCGCGGCGCCCTCCGCAGTCCCGTCTGTGCTGCCAGCGGTCGAGCTGGCAAGCCCAACGCGTGTAACGCCGTCGATGTCTCGAAGCGCCGCGACGAAGCGCGCCACAGACTCATGGTCGTCACCGCATCCGCTCATCGTCATGGTGGGGGCGGCAATCGCACTGCCGCTAGGGGCCGATTCCGCTGCGCCGTCGCCGCTAACCGCACCCGAGAGGGCGCTCAAGGAAACATCCTCGGGAATGACCAGGGCCAGCTCGCGCATCACCCGCTCCCAGTCGAAACGGCTCCGCGCCAGCGAGGAAACGGTTGCCGTTCGATTCTGCTCAAGCGCGGCAAAGCCGGTGAAGCTCTGAAGCGCTTCGGCCCGCGCCGTGGTCGATTCCAGTTGCTGCTCGAGGCCGGCGACCTGGTCCTCACCCTCGGTAACCGAGTTGCCGGCCGCGACGAGCATGTAGACGCCGACGAAGGCAAGCAGCAGGGCGGCCACGATGACATAGGAGAGCGGGCCCGCGCGCAGCGGCGCGCGCTCGCCTCGCCGATCCTCGGGGGGAATGAGGTTGACCGGGCGCATGCCTAACCCTCGACCGCGAGCCCGTAGGAGAGGGTCAGCCGCGCCGCGGTGGCGTTGTCGAGGTGGCCGAGGGCCTGCGGCCGAGGCGCCGTCACCGGCCGCCCGAGCTCACGCTCGACCCGCTCGGTCAACCCGGGGATCGTCGTACCAATCCCACAGGCGACGATGGTTTCGACGGCGGCCGCAAGATCCTGCGCGCCGTAGTACTCGAGCGAGAGCCGCAGCTCGTCGACGAGCTTCAGCGCCCCATCGCCAAGCACCTCCCGGGTGGCGGCGATCGTCTCGGGGTCTCCCTCGATCCCCTCGACCGGATCGGTGAGTCCGACGTGAACGAGCCACTGCCGAGAGTGCTCGAGCGTCAGCCCGGCGCGCTCGGAGAGCCGCTGGGCGATGCCCTCTACGCCGAACTGGGCTACCCGGGTGAACAAACACGTGCCACCGCGGGCGACCGCGAGGTTCGTGGCGTCACCGAGGTTGCAATACATCGCCGCCGGCATCGGGGCCTCGGCGCCGTCCCCGAGACCAGCCATCCGCTCCTCGTAGGACGGGAGCGCATCGAGCGCGCCAGATTCACGAACAAGCGCGCGGATCATCCCGAAGGCTGAGAGGTCGATCCCAACCGGCTGCAGGCCCGCTTTCCGCATCGCCCCAACCAGTGAGGAAACCATCTCGCGGCGCGCAGCGACGACGATCACCTCCATCGTCGCCTCGCCAGAGGCGCCAGTGGTACGTTCGATCACCTGCCACTCCATCGAAGCCTGCTCGAGCGGCATCGGTATCTGGTCCTGCGCCTGGAAGCGGATCGCGGTCTCAATCTCCTCACGCTTCTCGAGCGCCGGGAGCTGGAGCGTCCGCACCACGACCCGCTGATTCGCGATCCCGAGACGGACGGTCTTCGAAAGGTTGTTCTCCGCAAACAAGCGCTTGAGCGCGGCGGTGAGCTGCTCGGGATCAACCACCTCGCCCTCGCGGATCACGCCGGAGGGAAGGGGTACGACGCCGGCGCCGGTGACGCGCACGGAACCGTTGGCCTGGATCTCGGTGGCCGCGACGGTGCCGGCCTCGAGATCGAGGCCAACCATCCCCTTGCTCTTATTCAGCGTCAGCATTTGAATTCAACTTGGGCGCGGGCGCCCGTCCGGGCATTCGCAGTCCCCAGGCGAAAGATCGGCGCTTGGAGCAGGAAACTTGAGCCGGTTAGGGATCCGGGAAGAACTCGTCCACGTACCAGTCGACGATCTCCTCGCCGGCGAGAAGCGCGACGACGGCGCCGAGGGCAAGAAACGGGCCGAAGGGAACGGCCTGCTTGCGAGCTGCGGCGCCACCGCGGACGATCAACGCGACGCCGACGATCGCACCGGCAAGAAAGCCGATCAGTAGGCCGGGCGCGACTGCACGACCGAGGAAGAGGCCCATCAACGCCGCGAGCTTGGCATCGCCCATGCCCATTCCTCGGGGGTAGGCGAAGGCGACGACGAAGAGAGCCCCTCCGCCCGCTGCGATCGCGATCGCGCGATCGAGCGCGCTTTCGGAATCGGCGAAGAGCAAGAGCGGCAGGCCGACGATCGCCCCGGCCAGCAGGACCTTGTTCGGGATGATTCGCCGCTCGAGATCGACGAGCGTGATCGTCGCGAGCACAGCGATGAAAACGAGGCCGGCTGCGAGGCCGGCTGCATCGGGCCCGGTCGCAAGGCCCTCAGCGGCTTCGAGATGAACGGCGACGGCGGCGGCGAACGCGAGCCCGGTGCCAAGTTCGATCAGCGGGTAGGTGACGGAGATGCGCGCTGCACAGGTGCGACAACGCCCGCGCAAAATCAGCCAGGAAAGAACCGGGACGTTGTCGTAGGCGGCAATCGTGGCACCGCAAGCAGGACAGTGCGATCGCCCGCCGACGAACGACTCGCCGCGCGGCAACCGGTAGGCGACGACGCTGAGGAAGCTGCCGATCACGCAGCCGAAGAGGAACGCGAACCCACTCGTGACCGCTGTCTGCACCTATTCGCGCTCCATCCTGGGCCAACCTATCGGCAGGCGTATTGCTCCGCTAGAGCGCCGACGTCGTGATGACCTCCCAACGGCTGTCGTAGGTGGGGTGGTCGTATAGGAACTGGAGCGCGTCCTGCGGAGTGTTTGCGCGCTCGACGCTGATCCCAATCTCGAGACGGCTGTTGGTTGCAATGGTTGTTGGACTCGTTAGGAGATTGATCCTCAGCTTCTGCCACGAGCCGTAGGGCCAGATCGTTGTCGTGCAGGTGCCGACTCCATTCAATCCAAGATCAACCCGGCTACAGGAAAATCCAGCCGTCGGGCTGGAAATCGAGGTCAGCGGAAGTGCCGATCGAGGACTCTCCAGGTAGATCGGGACGCCAAGCAAGTCAACCCCGACCGTGATCGGCTGGTACCTCAGGTATATGCAAACCGACCCCTGGACCCTTACATCGTGGATCGAGCGTGTCCAGAGCTCAAGCGTCGACGCACCTGACATCGCAAACCCTCCCGTCGTAACCAGTTGCTTTGTGGACCACCAATGGATTCGCTGAGGATCGGTGACGCTGGATGAGCAGCCATTCGAGCTCTGCCGGAGGAGCTGAAGGCCCTTGTCGTCATTCGGCGGGTCCGGCGGCTCAAGATCCGTGGCGTAGTCGACAGTGTCCGGCGGGGGAGCACAGGCGTTGGCGCACTCAGGCGCCTCGCTGCGCAGGGCGTCGGGCATATTCGTTCCAGCGCAAGTCCCCGTTGTGTTGTTGGTCGCGTCACCAAGCGGAGCGGTATACGGGGTCGGATCGCCGAGCCCGGCAACACACCGCTGATCCGAGAGCCAGAACTGCTGCGCTGTCGTCGGCAGGTTCCCACCGGTCGGATCACTCGTCAGAGTGCTCGCGTCAGGGTCGATCACGTCGGTCTGGAACTCCTGGTAGGTGCGGCCGTAGCCGGCGACCGCCGTCTCGTCGACTTTGACGGCGACGATCAACCGCTTGAAGTCCTGGACGCCGCCGATGCAACTCCCAAGCAGGCACTTGGGATCGTCGCGCCAGACGACGTAGCGGAAGATGTCGCCGGATATATCGCCCGTGTCGAACGGCTCCGTGGCCGCCACCTGCGCGCCCGCGACCTGGCCGCCGCCTTCGAGCGTCCCGCCGGAGACGACGAGAGTCGCATTCTCCGTGCTCCCAGCCGCCGCATTCAGGTCGAACGTGCCGCCGTTGGTCGAGACACGGTTTCCCGGATGGTTTGTGTCGGCGTTGTGTGCGGGTGCGCCAATGAGGGCGATCTGGTCGTACTCGAGCGAGCGGATCTCCTCCAGCTCTCGCTGGGCGACATTGTTGATCGCCTGGCTCTGCTCAGCGCGAAAGTTGGTTCGCCGCGACGCATCGAGCAGGCTCAGCGTCGCCACCACCCCGAGCACGAGCATCATGATCGCAACGAGCGTCTCGACCATCGTGAACCCGTCCTCTCGGCGCGCGTGTCTCACGTGTCGTTGCGGAGCTCCGCGCCGTCGGAAACCGTGATCGACTCGCTGCCGTCCTCGTTGGGGTACTCAAGGGTCACGGTCACGTGAGCTGGGTCGGTTGCGCTGGGGCCGTAGGAGAAGATGTTGAAGCTACGCAGACCGTCGACGAGCAGGACTGCGGGGCCGGCGTTGGTTCCGTTTGTGTTCGCCTCAGTGCGCGAGCACGCTGTTGTCGTGCAAGTGAAGGTGACCCGGCAGGCGATCGCAGACTGGTTGGGGGTGAGAAATCCCGTCCCTCCGCAGGTCGAGCTGCGAACGAAGGTGTTGACGGAGAGCTGGGATGACGTGGGCGTACCGTTTACCAAGTAGGCCTCGCGCAGCTCGCGGGTGATCTTTTCGAGCGCCACCCTGCCGCGGTCGACCTGCGACGAGCGGTTGGCGATCTGAGGCTGGTCCCGACCCGCGGTCACGATCATGTAGCCGAATGTGCCCACCAGGAGTAACGAAAGTGCCGCTGCAGTCAGGAGCTCGACGAGCATGTACCCGCCGTTGTCAAGCAGCCGCTTCCTTATATTTCTCTCGATTCGCATCGCCCTCAGCGCCGAGAGCACCCGGCGCACGACCTTCATCGGCTCAGAGGCCTCGGACCTGAAGCCGAGTCGACGGGCTCACAACAGCCCCTAAAGAAAAAAAGGGCGGGCCCGGAGGCCCGCCCTTTCCGGCTCGACCCTCTGGTGGGGCGAGCGCAATCTGTGGCTTGGTGTGCTGAGCCGCTAGCCCCAGAGCCCGTTGGTCGGACAACCGTCGTTAGCGTCGACGTCGCACTCAAGCGTCGTCGTGCCACTAGCGGCCCGAGCGATTCGGAACAGCTGGGTGGCACCGGTCTCTGACTGGACCTGAACGGTGTAGCTGTCCGCAGTCTGTGCCGGGATAGTCAGCCGCGCACCGACGTCACCGAGGGTCGGCTCGATCGCCTGGAGGCTCCCCGCAGCGTACGGAGATGTGGGGTCCGAGGTAGCAACAGCGTACGAACCGTTGTTGTCCGTCGCGGATGTCTCCATCGCGGTCTGAGCAGTCCGCGCCGCCGCCTTCGCCTCGGCATCACGCGCCTTGTCGCGCTGGTTGAAGAAGGACGGGATCGCGATTGCGGCCAGGATGCCCAGGATGAGCATCACGACCAAGAGCTCGACGAGGGTGAAACCCTCTTCGCGGCCCATTCTCTCACGGAGCTTCTGCATTGAAACCCTCCTCTGGGTTTTGTTGCCTCATGTCTCCGCCAGAGTCCCTTTGCCTGGTTCCTACCCTGGGTGTGCGTCCCGGCGGTAGCCCGGCTTGCTCATTCTGAGCCCCGTGGCATTGCGCCCCAGCCTCGCGACTGGTTTGCCCTTGACACCAGGACTCTGGCCTGTTGGCTCACCTATCGGCAGCGGGCGGTGGACCTTTAGCGAAAATTAGTCATTCCCTGGTCATTCGTTGGGTGCTAGCCCCCAGGGGTGAACCGCGGGTTGCTGCCCAGGTAGGTCGTGGCGCGACTTGCAGGTCCTAATCTCGGATGCGATGGCCGCGCGACGACTTCTGATCATCATGGTCGTCCTGCTCGCGATCTCGACCCTGGCCGCTGCACTGGTACCGCCGCCTGAGGACCGCGACGATGAGTCGTCCACGACTTCGTCGACGACCACGACCACGACCGAACCAGTCGCTGAGGCCGCGAGGACCGGGAAGCAGTCCGAAAGCAAGCACATCTCGGCCGAGGTCAGCCTCGGCGGGCGCGGCGCTCGTCCTGAGCGAATCGAGGTCTCTCCGGGCGACCAGCTCTCGCTGCTCGTCTCCAGCCCCGATCCGGGTGAGGTCAGCCTGCCCGACTTCGGCCTGCTCCAGTTCGCGGGGCCGGGGTCGCCGGCTCACTTCGACCTATTGCTCGAAGAACAGGGCGAGCACGACGTTCGCTTCCGGTCGAGGGGGACGATCGCGACAATCGAAGTCAGGAGGGCACAACGATGAGCGACCGCCCCGAGAGCCCGATCGACCCCGGTGTCGACATCGGCCATGTCCACCTCAAGGTGGCCGACATCGACCGCTCGCTCGGCTTCTACCGCGACGTTCTCGGCTTCGAGGTACAGCAGCTATGGCAGGGAGCCGCATTCGTCTCCGCCGGCGGCTATCACCACCACATCGGCCTCAACACCTGGCAGAGCGCCGGCGGCCCTCCCCCACCGCCGGGCACGACCGGGCTCTTCCACGTCGCAATCCGCTACCCGACCCGGGCTGCGTTGGCCGTCGCGCTTAGACGCCTTGCCGAGGCCGGCGTGGCGCTCGACGGCGCCACCGACCACGGTGTCAGCGAAGCGCTCTACCTGCGCGATCCCGATCAGAACGGGATCGAGCTCTACTGGGACCGACCCGAGGCCGAGTGGCCCCGCGACGACTCCGGCGCGGTGGAGATGTTCAACGCGCCGCTCGACCTCGAGGGCCTGGCGCGCGAGGCCGAGCCCCGCGATCCACCGGCCTGAACACCTCACTCAGCCGACGATCAGATCGACCGCGTCGTGCTCGGCCGTCAACCGCACGATGCCGGAACGCGTGATTAGCTCGCCGTCGACATTGAGTGATGTGTCCGGCTTCAACTCGAGCTCGACGGTGCGGGTTCTGCGCTTGTGGACGCCGCTCTGCTGCTCGAGCCGGCCAGAGCGCATGCCATGCGCTCGGGCGATCAGCCTCAAGCGAGAACCCGACTCGACGACGACCGCGTCGAGCATGCCGTCTGTGGGGTCGGCCTCGACCTGGGAGCCCCCTCCGAACGCGCCTGAGCAGGCGACGGTTGCCTGCCAAGCCTGGCCGGAGAAGAGCTCCTCGCCATCGTCGGCGACGACTCGGCACCAGGTGGGTTGCGCACTGAACCCGGCGCGGATCGCACCGACCGCATAGGCGAGCGGGCCCAGTCGCGCCTTGAGTTCGCTCGCTCGGCGCGCGGCGGCCGGTGAAAGGCCGAGGCTGACGACGTTGACGAACGCTCGCCCGTCGATCCGGCCGAGCTCGAGCGAGCGGGTGCGCTCACCCCGCGCGGCGAACTCGCAGGCATCGTCGAGCTGGTCGGGGAGCTCGTGCACCCGGGCGAAGTCATTCGCGGTGCCGACGGCGACGACCGCGAGCGGGACGCCCGAACGTGAGGCGAGGTCCGCTGCGCAGCCGATCGACCCGTCGCCGCCGGCGACGACGATCCGATCGGCGCCTGCCTCTAGCGCTTGCTCGGCGTCGTCAATCGCGAACCGCCTCACTTCGGCTCCGTGCCCGCTGAGCGCGCGCTCGACCGACTCCGCCTCGCCGGAACCTGAATCGGGATTTGCCAGCAAGGCGATCCTGCTCATCGCACCCGCATCGTACGATCGCCGCCTGGAACCCGTCGACATATCGCAGCGCCTGCTTGGCGCGGCCCGTGACCTCGAAGCCGAGCAACTCGACCCGCTGGTCGAGGAGCTGCGCACGGTCGGCCCCGAGGCGATCGAGGGCGATGCGGCGCGAATCGCTTTCTGGCTTAACGCCTACAACGCCCGGTTGCTTCACGCGCTGGGGGAGCGGCCCCGCCAAGGCCACCTCTTCCGCCACCGCTCGATGTTTCGCTCAACCGGCTATGAGGTCGGCGGGCGCAACTACACGCTCGACGTGATCGAGCACGGCCTGCTGCGGGGGAACCGGCGGGCGCCGCTTGCGCTTCGGCGGACGCTCTCCGGCACCGACCCGCGGCTTGGCGCTGCGCCCGTCCACCCCGACCCTCGGATCCATTTCGCGCTCAATTGCGGCGCGGTCTCCTGCCCGCCGATCCGCGCCTACGACGCCGCCGGCCTCGATGCTCAGCTCGACGGCGCCGCCCGCGGCTACCTAGAGGCGGAGAGCGAGCTTGACCGCGAGGCGAAGACGTTGGTCCTGCCGGGGCTGATCAAGCTTTACCGAGCCGATTTCGATGTCGTAGGCGGGCCGATGGCGTTCGCGCTGCCGTTGTTGCCTAGAGCCGAGGCCGAGTGGCTACGCTCGAACCCAGGGGTGCGGCTAGATTGGTCTCGCTTCGACTGGAACCTGACCGGACCCACCTGAATGAGCTACCTCGACCTAGCCGACCGAAGCTGGCCTGTCCTGGGCAAGCTGATGGGCGCCCACTCGACCCTCTACCGGGCGACCAACGGCATCGTCGGCCACAAGTTCCCCGGTACGCCGAAAATGCTGCTGCTTGACCACGTTGGCGCGAAGAGCGGGATCGAGCGCACGGCGCCGCTCGTCTACTTCACCGACGGCGCCGATGTCGTCATCGTCGCCTCCAAGGGCGGTTACCCGAAGAACCCGGCCTGGTTTTACAACCTCGCCGCGAACCCCGACACGAAGGTCCAGATCGGTTCCGAGAAGCGCCTTGTGCGCGCACGGGTCGCGACCTCGGCCGAACATGATCGGCTCTGGCCGATGGCCGTCGAGACCTACAGCGGCTACGCCTCCTACCAGGAGCGGACCGACCGGACGATCCCGCTCGTAGTGCTCGAGCCGCGGACCGGCTGAGCGGCCCTCAGCGAGAGGCCTGTAGTAGTCGATCGCGCCGGTCGCCGCCTTTCGGTTACGGTGCGCCCGATGGCAAGCCAGCCGACCGATGCCGCGGCCGCAAAGCTGCCGCCGATCGAACCGCACGTGATCGTGCTCTTCGGCGCGACCGGAGACCTCGCGCAACGAAAGCTCCTGCCCGGCCTCTACCACCTCTACGCCAGCGGGTTGATGCCCGAATTCCGCGTCGTCGGCGCGTCACGGGGGGAACTAGGCGACGAGGGCATTCGCGAGCTTGCCCGCAAGGCGAGTGATGAGTTCGGCCGCCAAGAGATCGACGAAGCCGGCTGGGGTGAATTCGCAGGGCTGTTTACCCACGTCGACGTGACCGAGGGGCCCGAGGCGCTCGCATCCGCCGTCGAGTCGGCGCGACAACCGCTCGGGCCCGACGCCCGACTGCTTCACTACCTCAGCATCCCGCCGGCGGCCGCCGAAAGTGTCGTCCAGCTGCTCGGCGATTCGGGTCTGGTCGAACGCTCTCGAATTGTGATGGAGAAGCCGTTCGGATCCGACTTGGCGAGCGCGCGAGAGCTCAACCAGAAGCTGCACGAGGTCTTCGACGAGGACCAGGTCTTCCGCATCGACCACTTCCTCGGCAAGGAAGCGGCGCAGAACATTCTCGCCCTGCGATTCGCCAACGGGCTGTTTGAGCCGATCTGGAACCTCAACCACATCGAGCACGTTCAGATCGACGTGCCGGAGACGCTATCGGTCGAGGATCGCGGCGCCTTCTATGAGGAGACCGGCGCCTTCCGCGACATGGTCGTCACCCACCTCTTCCAGATCCTCGCCTTCGTCGCGATGGAGCCGCCGACCGCGCTCGAGCCCGAGGCGATCACGATCGAGAAGAACAAGGTCTTCCGATCGCTGCGCCCGCTCGACCCGGAGCGGGTGGTACGCGGCCAGTACGACAGCTACCGCAGCCACGACGACGTCGCCTCGGACTCCGTGACCGAGACCTTCGTCGCGCTGCGTTGCGAGGTCGATAACTGGCGCTGGTCCGGCGTCCCCCTCTACCTGCGCACCGGTAAGCGCATGGCCGAGGGCTGGCGGATCATCTCGATCGCCTTTCGCGAGCCGCCGCAGAGCATGTTCCCGGAGGGCTCGGGAGTCGGCAGCCACGGTCCCGACCACCTCACCTTCGACCTCGACGAAAGCTCACGGCTCTCGCTCTCTTTCTATGGCAAGCGGCCGGGCCCGGGCATGCAACTCGACAAGCAGAGCCTTCAGTTCTCGCTCTCCGAGGTCGACCACGAGGACACCCTCGAGGCCTACGAGCGCCTAATTCGTGACGCGATGATGGGCGACCACACGCTGTTCACCACCGCCGAGGGAATCGAGCGCCTCTGGGAGATCTCGGCGCCGATGCTCGATGCCGACCTGCCGGTCCAGCCCTATTTCCAGAACTCGTGGGGACCGGAGGCGATGCACGGCGTGATCGCGCCCGACAAGTGGCGCCTGCCGTTCGCCCGGCACTGGCGCGGGCCGCTGACGAAGGACCCCGGCAAGGACCGCCGGTCACCCGACGCCGCTGAGCCCGACGATCCCGAGCCCGACGCGCCCTCTTAGCCGAGCGGGTTCGCCCAGCTCATGCGAGGATCCGTGCCGATGCGACTTCCGCGCGGCTATCCACGCGAAGGTGACCGAGTTTCGATCGTCACCGCCGATGTGGTCGAGCCAGCGGTGATCGTTGGGGTCGAGGACGATGGCAGGGCAGTAATCGTCGCAACAGGGGCCGGTCCGTCGCCGATTCGATTCGAGCTCCGCCGCGCGACGGGGCGCTTCACGGCGGCGGATGGAACGCGGCTGAGCTTCCTCAGCGGATCTTGTCGTACAGGCTGAAGATCGGCAGGTACATCGCGATCACGATGAAGCCGACGATGCCGCCGACCCAGATGATCATCACGGGCTCGAGCAGCGAGGTGAGCGCCTTGACCTTGGCGTCGACCTCGGCCTCGTAGAAATCCGCGACCTTGCCGAGCATCGTGTCGAGCTGGCCCGTCTCCTCGCCGACGGCGACCATGTGCGAGACCATCGGCGGGAAGGTCGGGTGCTCCTCGAGCGGCTTCGCGATCGATCCGCCGCGCTTGACCGAGTCGTAGACTTCGTCCATCGCGTCCTCGATCACGCTGTTGCCGGCCGTCTGGCCCGTGATCTTGATCGACTGCAAGAGCGGAACGCCTGAGGCGACCGTTCCCGAGAAAGTCCGCGACCAGCGTGCAAGCGAAACTTTGTGGATGACGTCGCCGATGTAGAACGGCAACCGCAGCTTCACTCGGTCCCATTGCCGACGACCGGTATCGGTCTTCTTCCAGCGGAGGAAGGCGATCACCATCACTGCCAGGACCGGGAGGAAGATGTACCAGCTGCCGGTCAGCCCATCGGAGGCGCCCTTGACGATCTTCGTGATGAACGGAAGCTCGGACGACTCGCCCGGCGTCTCCGAGGCGATCTCCTCGAAGACGCCCACGAACACGGGGACGATGAAGGCGACCACGGCGATCATCACGATCAGGGCGAAGGCGAAGACGACGACCGGGTAGGCCATCGCCGAGCGGATCTGGCGGCGCAGCGCGTCGAGCTTTTCGAGCTGGTAGGCGATCCGGTCGAGCGCCTCCTCGAGGCGTCCCGAGCTTTCGCCCGACTCGACCATCGAGCGGTACAAGGGGTCGAAGATGGTTGGGCTTTTCTCCATCGCCTGCGACACCGAGCTCCCCGCCTCGATGTCTTGGCGCAAGCGCGTGATGGCCTCTTTCAGCTTCTCGTCCTCGGTCTGGTCCTCGAGCGTGTAGAGGGAGCGCAACATCGGCATCCCGGAGGCGATCAGCGTTGCGTACTGGCGCGAGAAGACCGCCAGCGGGCGCATCTTCACGCCGCGCTTGAAGATGTTCTCGAGCTTCATCTGCTCGCGCTTCTCGGAAACGTCGAGGACGATCAGGCCGCGCTCGCGCAGCTGCTCGCTCACCGCGGCTTTCGAGGTCGCGTCGAGCTCGCCGCGCGAGGGCACGCCGGCGACGTCGACTGCCCTGAAAGCGTAGGTCGCCATCGCCTAGTAGGCCTTTCCGGCCGGAATTGCAGAACCTGGAGCTCGAGCGGGTGACGGCTGGGCCGGACCCGCTCCAAGCAGCCGCTTCAACTCCTCCGGCACCGACGCACGCCGCTCCGCCGTCTCGCGCGTGATCTGCCCCATCCGCGCAAGCTGTGCGAGGTGCGCGTCCATCGTCTGCATCCCGGTCGCGCCCGAGGTCTGCAGGACCGAGTAGATCTGGTGCGTCTTTCCCTCGCGGATCAGGTTGCGAATCGCCGGGGTCGGGATCAGCACCTCGCAGCCCACCGTGCGGCCGGCACCGTCGGAGGTAGGCAGAAGCTGTTGGGTGATGATCCCCTCGAGCGCGATCGAGAGCTGCATCCGCACCTGCTGCTGCTGGTGCGGCGGGAAGACGTCGATGATCCGGTCGACGGTCTGCGCGGTCGACTGCGTGTGCAGGGTGGCGAAGACGAGGTGACCGGTCTCCGCCGCGGTGATCGCTGTGGAGATCGTCTCGAGGTCGCGCATCTCGCCGACGAGGATCACATCGGGGTCTTCGCGCAGCGCCGACTTCAGCGCGCTCGGGAAGTCGATCGCGTCGGAACCGACCTCGCGCTGGTTGACGATGCATTTCTGGTGCGAGTGGAGGAACTCGATCGGGTCCTCGATCGTGAGGATGTGCTCCTCGCGCTCGCGGTTGATCAGGTCGATCATCGAGGCGAGGCTGGTCGTCTTGCCCGATCCGGTCGGGCCGGTGACGAGGACGAAGCCGCGCGGTTTGCGGGTCATCTCGGCCAGGATTGGCGGCAACCCAAGCGACTCGAGGGTCTTGATCTCCTCGGGGATGTGGCGGAAGGCGGCCGAAATCGCGCCGCGCTGGAAGAAGCAGTTGACGCGGAAACGGGCGACCCCCGGAATCATGTAGGCGAAGTCGATCTGGAGCTCGTTCTCAAAGCGCTTGCGCTGGTCGGAGTTGAGGATCGAGTAGACGACCTCGCGCGTCTGCTGGCCGTCGAGCACGGGGTACTCATCGAGCGGCATGATCCGTCCGCGCACGCGGATTGCGGGCGGCCGGCCGGCGGTCAGGTGTACGTCAGAGGCCCGCTCAGCGACCATCCGCTGGAGCACTTCAGCGAAGTCGAGGTTCATCCCATCTCCTAATCGGCCGCTCGGCGTCCGGGCTTGAGCTTAAACGGATACGCGGGCGACTTCTTCGATCGAGGTAACGCCCTCGCGAACCTTGGCGAGACCGTCCTCGCGCAGCGTCAGCATGCCCTCTTCGCGCGCCAGGCGTGCGACTTCGGACTCCGGCGCGCCCTCGATCGTCAGGTCGCGGATCCCTTCGCTCATCACCATCACCGAGTAGAGGCCGGAGCGTCCGCGGTAGCCGGTCGAGTTGCAGCGCCCGCAGCCGACCGCCTCGTAGGCCTCGACGTCGGCGCCCGTACGGAAGCCGGCATCGGCGAGCGACTTCGCCGGGATCACGGTCCGCGTCTTGCAGCTCGAGCAAAGGGTGCGCGCGAGCCGCTGGGCGACGACGCAATCGACCGCCGAGGCGGTGAGAAAGCTCTCGATCCCCATCTTCTGCAGCCGCGTGACCACGCCCGGGGCGCTGTTCGTGTGCAGCGTCGTCAGCACCATGTGACCGGTGAGCGCGGCCTCGATCGCGCTCCGCGCCGTTTCGGCGTCGCGGATCTCGCCGACCATGATGATGTCGGGGTCGGCGCGCAAGATCGAGCGCAGGCCGGTGGCGAAGTCGAGCCCCGCACGGCGGTTGACGTTGATCTGGTTTATTCCCGCGAGCTGGTACTCGACCGGGTCCTCGATCGTGACGATCTTCTTTTCGGGGGCGTTGAGGTCGTTGAGCGCCGCGTAGAGAGTCGTCGACTTGCCCGAGCCGGTCGGACCGGTGACGAGGACCGCGCCATAGGCGTTTCGAAACGACGACTCGAAGCGATCGCGGCCCTCGCCGTCGAGGCCGAGCTCGTCGAGGCTGAGCAGCGCCTGGCTCTTGTCGAGGATGCGGATCGTCGTTCCCTCGCCGCGCTGGGTCGGCAGGGTCGTCACGCGCAGGTCGATCTTGCGCTCGTCGACGTTGACCGAGACGCGGCCGTCCTGGGGAACGCGCTTCTCGGCGATGTCGAGATCGCTCATGATCTTGATCCGCGAGACGACGCCGGCGACCATCCGCCGCGGCACGTGGGCCGCCTCGTAGAGGATGCCGTCGACCCGGAAGCGGACGCGCATGTCCTTCTCCTCGGGCTCGAAGTGGATGTCGGAGGCACCCTCCTGAACCGCCTGGCCGAGAATCGAGTAGACGAGCTTGATCACCGGCGCGTCGTCGGCGGACTCGCGCAGATCGGTTATCTCGGCGTCCTCGCCGCCCTCCTCCTCGATCGCCTCGCTGACCGCGTGCTGAAGGGTGTCGAGACGACCGATCAGCGAGTCCACATCCTCCTCGGGGGCAATCGCCGGCTTGCACGAGAGGCCGGTCATCATCTGGATGTCGTCGACCGCGAGCACGTTGGTCGGGTCGGCCATCGCCAGCAGCAAGACGTCCTCGCTCACGTACCCGACCGGCACCGCCTTGTAGCGGCGGGCAAGGGTCTCCGAGAGCAGATTTGCCGCTGCCATGTCCACCTTGAAAGCGGAGAGGTCGATGTGGTCGAGGCCGTAGCGCTCGGCGATCGCGCGCGAGAGCTGATCGCCGTCGACCACGCCCTGCTCGATCAGCAGACGCTCGGGCGAGCGACCCGCGGCACGAGCCTCGGTGACGATCGCCTCGACTCGCTCGCGCGGCGCGTAGCCGAGGTCGACGATCACATCGGTGACGAAGGAGCCCGAGCGCGTCTTTCCGGTCGGGTGGGTCAAGCCCGGCGTCCCAGAGGCCGCCGCGGGCTCTAGCGAAGGCGCCGGCGCCTCCCCCCCAGGCCCCAGCACGGGTCGCAGGTGAGAGGGGGGGTCGCCCTCAAGAGTCATCGGTCGAGCCCCCCCGCGTCGTGCTTGTTTCTATCG
>JBPCRS010000057.1:0-16046 GCA_050996575.1 Solirubrobacterales bacterium | reverse complement strand
TCGCTCGCGCTCGCCGTCATCGCCGAGCCGCTCGATCGCGCTCGCCAACTCGCGCGGCTCGACTCCGTAGGCGGGGATGCCCGATGGGGCGTCGCCGTCGTGGTGGCCGGGGACGAGAACCCCGTTGACACCGTCTTCGACCACCTCGTTCATCGGCGCGCTGTCGTTGACGACGGTCGGCAAGTTGAACGCCATCGCTTCATAGAGGTGCAGCCCGAGCCCCTCCCAGCGGCTCGGGGCCAGCGAGACGTCGGCCGAGCCGAACAGGCGCAGGTGCTCGTCGGTCGGCAGGTCCTCGGTGATCAGCTCGATCCGGCGGTCGCGCTTCGCGGCCCGCTCGACCTTGCGCGCCTTGCGGTCGACCTGGGCCTTGACGATCAGCCGGAAGCGCTTGTCGTTGGTTATCCGGAAAGCTTCGAGCACCGGATCGATCGGCTTGCGCTTCGACATGAAGCCGCCGGGAAAGAGGAAACGGACAGTGCCGTCGGGTCGCCTCGGCTCGAGACCATGCGCGAAATCGAGCAGCTCGGGATGCACTCCCCAGTGGACCCGGGGACTCTCGATCCCGAGGCCGGCGTAGCGCTCGCGCTCGGCCTCGTGCATCGAGTAGACGACGTCGAAGGCGCGCTTGGCATCCTCGACGTGCTCGGGCTTGAACTGCTCCCAAACGAACCTGCCGATCGTCTTCACGCCGGTTGCGCGCAGCGCCGCGATCTCTTCGAGCTGGTAGTTCTGGTCCCAGAAGCAGACCTCGATCTCGGTATCGTGCGCCCACTCGAGGATCTCGTGCCGAGGGATCTGGTAGTCGGAGGCCTCGGTCACCCCGGGTTGATCCCAGATCCCGGTGCGGTCGACGAAGCTCGGCCGCACGCTGACGTCGCGCGAGGGGCGCGCCAGGACAAAGGTCTCGTGGCCGAGCGAGTCGAAGGCGTGGCGAAGCTGGCGGCCGACGACGGCCTGGCCGCGGTTGAACCACCATGAGGAGATACCGACGCGCATCGAGCGAGTATGCCAGCGGTGATTTCGACGACTGGTTAGGGTGCGCCCCGAATGGCTGGACGAATCGTCCTCTACGGCGCAACGGGCTACACCGGCGATCTGACCGCCCGGGCGCTTGTCGATCGAGGCGCCAAGCCCGTCCTCGCCGGGCGCAGCCCCGGTAAGCTCGAGACTCTCGCGGGAGAGCTCGGCGGCGGCCTCGAGACCGCGACGGCCGACGTCTCCGAACCGGCGAGCGTCCGGGGCCTGATCGAGCCGGGCGACGTCCTGATCAGCACGGTTGGGCCCTTCGCCCGCTTCGGCGGCCCCGCGGTCGAGGCCGCGATCGACGCCGGTGCCACCTACATCGATTCGACCGGTGAGCCCGCCTTCATCCGCCGCGTCTTCGAGCACTGGGGACCGCACGCCGCCCGCGCCGAGTGCGCGCTGCTGACCGCGATGGGCTACGACTGGGTTCCCGGCAACCTCGCCGGCGCGCTCGCGCTGACCGAGGCCGGCGAGGCGGCGAGAAAAGTCCGCACCGGTTACTTCACGACGGGGCCGTTCGGGCCGAGCGGCGGCACCAAGGCCTCGACCGCGGGCGCGCTGGTCGAGCCCGGCTACGCCTTCCGCGGCGGCCGCCTTCTCACCGAGCGGGCGGCGAAGCGAGTCCGCTCCTTCGACGTCTCCGGCAAGTCGCGGCAGGCGGTGTCCGCCGCGGCTTCCGAGCACTTCGCGCTGCCCCACTCCTTCCCGGGCCTGACCGAGGTCGACGCCTACCTCGGCTGGTTTGGCAATCGCTCGAAGGCGATGTCAATCGGCGCCGCTGTTAGCACCGGTGTGATGCGGATCCCCGGCGCCAAGGCCGCGACGTCGGCGCTCACCGACCGCTTCGTCAAGGGCTCGAGCGGCGGCCCGTCAGCCGAGCAACGCGCCGCCGCCGGCTCCTACATCGTCGGCGAGGCGCTCGACCACTCCGGTTCCACGCTTGCCGAGGTCCACCTCGAGGGCGCAGACGGCTACGAGTTCACCGCCGGGATGCTCGCCTGGGCGGCGATGCGAGCACTCGAGTCCCCGATCGAAGCAAGCGGCGCGCTCGGTCCGGTCGAGGCGTTCGGTCTCGAGACGCTCGAGGCGGGCGCCGCCGCGGCCGGAATCTCGCGAGCAATCATCTAGGCCGGCGTCGGCGCAGGCTCGGCGGTAGAACCCGTGCGTTCGAAGACCAACTCCCCGTCGACCGCATCGACCCTCACCGTGTCGCCCTCGCCAAACTCGCCCTCGAGCAGACGCAGCGCGAGCTTGTCGACGAGCTGTTTCTGGATCACCCGCTTCAGCGGGCGGGCGCCGTAGGTCGGGTCGTAGCCGAGGTTGCCGAGCAGGGTTCGCGCCTCATCTGAGAGCTCGATCTCGATCCCGCGCTCGCGTACCCGCCCGGCGAGCAGCTCGACCTGAAGGTCGACGATCGTCGTGATGTCCGAGCGCGAGAGCCGGTGGAAGATGACGACGTCGTCGATCCGGTTGAGGAACTCGGGCTTGAAGGTGTCGGCGAGCACCGCCTCGACCTGTTCGCGGAGCGCCTCGTCGCCCGCGGTGTCGACGATGTACTGGCTGCCGACGTTCGAGGTCATGATCAGGATCGTGTTCTTGAAGTCGACCGTCCGGCCCTGGCCGTCAGTCAGCCGGCCGTCATCCATGATCTGAAGCAGGACGTTGAAGACATCGGGGTGGGCCTTCTCGATCTCGTCGAGCAGGACCACGCCGTAGGGCCGGCGGCGGACCTGCTCGGTCAGCTGCCCCCCCTCCTCGTAGCCGACGTATCCGGGCGGGGCGCCGACGAGTCGCGAGACCGAGTGCTTCTCCATGTACTCCGACATGTCGATTCGGGTCATCGCCTCCTCGGAGTCGAACATAAACTCTGCCAGGGCCCGGGCCAGCTCGGTCTTGCCGACGCCGGTGGGGCCGAGAAAGAGGAAGCTGCCGATCGGGCGGTTTGGGTCCGAGAGCCCGGCACGCGAGCGCCGCAGCGCGTTCGAGACCGCCTCGACCGCCTCGTCCTGGCCGATCACGCGGTCGTGCAGGCGCTCTTCCATGTGGATCAGCTTCTCGACTTCGCCCTCGAGCAGGCGGCTGACCGGGATCCCGGTCCACTTCGCGACCACCTGGGCGACGTCCTCGTCGGTGACCTCCTCTGTCAGCATCGAGCCGCCGTCGGCGTGAAGTTCGGCGAGCCGCGCTTCCTGCGCCGCGACCGACTCCTCGAGCTCGGGGATCCGGCCGTAGCGGAGCTCGGCAGCGCGCTCGAGCTCGGCGTCGCGCTCGGCCCGTTCGGACTCGCGGTGGGCGTCGTCGAGCTCGGCCTTGGCGGTCTTGATCGCCTCGATCGCGCCCTTCTCGTTCTGCCAGCGCGCTGTCATCTCACCCGAACGCTCCTTGAGCTCGGCGAGCTCGGCCTCAATTGCGCCGAGGCGCTCCTTCGAGGCATTGTCCGACTCCTTCTGCAGCGCCTGGCGCTCGATCTCGAGCTGCTGGACGCGGCGGTCGAGGACGTCGATCTCGACCGGGACCGACTCGATCTCCATCTTCAGCCGCGAGGCGGCCTCGTCGATCAGGTCGATCGCCTTGTCGGGGAGGAAGCGGTCGGCGATGTAGCGCTCCGAGAGGGTCGCCGCGGCGATGATCGCCGAGTCGGCGATGCGAACGCCGTGGTGGCGCTCGTAGCGCTCCTTCAGCCCGCGCAGGATCGCGATCGTGTCGGCGATGTCGGGCTCGCCGACGAGCACCGGCTGGAAGCGGCGCTCGAGCGCCGCGTCCGTCTCGATGTGCTTGCGGTACTCGTCGAGGGTCGTCGCGCCGATCGTCCGCAGTACGCCGCGGGCCAGCATCGGCTTCAGCAGGTTGGCAGCGTCGACGGCGCCCTCGGAGGCGCCGGCGCCGACGATCGTGTGCAGCTCGTCGATGAAGAAGACGATCTGGCCGTCGGCGGCCTGCACCTCCTTGAGCACCGCCTTCATTCGCTCCTCGAACTCGCCGCGGTACTTGGCGCCGGCAAGCAGGCCACCGATGTCGAGCGCGATCACCTTGCGGTCGCGAAGCGACTCGGGAACATCGCCGTCGACGATCCTCTGCGCGAGGCCCTCGACGATCGCCGTCTTGCCGACGCCCGGCTCGCCGATCAGGACCGGGTTGTTCTTCGTCCTTCGCGAGAGGACCTGAATCACGCGCCGCACCTCTTCGTCGCGGCCGATCACCGGGTCGAGCTTCTGCTCGCGCGCCTCGGCGGTCAGGTCGCGACCGTAGCGCTCGAGCGCCTGGAATTGATCCTCGGGCGTCGGCGTGGTTACACGGTGCGGACCGCGTACCTCGGCCACCGCCTTGATCAGCGACTCGCGGTTGGGAATCACGTCGGCGAGGCCCGACGCTTTGTCGGTCATCCCCAGCAGGAAGTGCTCGGTCGAGATGAACTCGTCGCCGAGCGCCGTCATCTCCTTCTCGGCCCGCTGAATCGCCGCGATGAACGACTTCGAGGGCTTCACCTCGGGCTCGTCGGCTCCGCTTACGGTCGGCAACGCACCTACCGCGGCGCGGGCTCGAGCGGTGATCGCGCTGACGTCGGCGCCGAGCTTGTGCAGCACCGGAACGGTCAGCCCCTCCTCCTGCGTAATAAGCGCGAGCAGCAGGTGGGGAGGCGCGACCTCGGGGTTGCGCGACTCAGCGGCAAGCCGCTGCGCGGAGGCCACGGCCTCCTGCGATTTGACGGTAAAACGGTCTGGTTGCATCGGCAAGTATTCTATCATAAATCTAAGTCACTATGACTTAGATCGTGAATATCCCAGAGGGGCGAACTCAGCTGGAATCGGCCGAGCGCTTGCTTGCCGACCGCTCGACGCGGATCTTGACCGGATCCCCCTTACCGGGGCCGCCGATCTCGGCTGAGTCGTACGCCCCGTAGGGAACGATCTCGGCGCGCAGCGAGCGCTTCACCTTCTCCATCTCGTCGGCCATCCGCTGCTCCATCTGGCCGGTCTGCTCGCGCAACTTCGCCATCTCGGCGCGCATCTTCTGCAGCCGCCCCTCGAGCTCGAGCACCGTCTCGACGCCGGCCAAGTTCAGCCCTTCCTCGTTGGTCAGCCGCTGGATCTTCTTCAGCATCTCGACGTCCGCCTGCGAGTAGAGCCGCGTGTTCTTCGGCGAGCGCTTCGGCGTTATCAGCCCGCGCGCCTCGTACATCCGCAGCGTCTGCGGATGCATCTCGGCGAGCTCGGCGGCGACCGAGATCATGAATACACCGCGGGTCTGCTCGATCCTCATGTTGCGCCTACCTTGCCCTCCTCGGCGGATTGACCCGCGGCCTTGGTGCGCGCCTCGCGCAGCAGGGCCTCGCGCGGGTCGCGATCGTTGAGCGTCTTCGCGAACTCGCCGAGTGCTTTGCGCTGCTCGGTGTTCAGCTCACGCGGGACCTCGATCTCGAGCTTGTAGTGGATGTCGCCGCGGGCTTTGCCGCCGGGCTTCGGCGGCCCCTCGCCCCTCAGGCGCTGAACGGTTCCGTGCTGGGTCCCGGCCGGGACGCGGATTCGCTTCGTCCCGCGCAGCGTCGGCACCTCGACCGTCGCGCCCTCGACCGCCTCGGCGATCGTGATCGGCACCTCGACCTCGAGGTTGCGGTCGGCGCGTCGCTCGAAGACCGGCGACGGCGCGACCCGGGTGGTCACGAACAGGTCTCCGGGCGCTCCGCCGAGCGGCCCGTCCTCGCCCTTGCCGGCGAGCCGGATCCGGGTGCCGTCGCGGACCCCGGCGGGAATGTTGACCCGGTAGCGCTTGCGTTGAAGGGTCAAGCCGGTGCCGCTGCACTCGGGGCACGGCTGCTCGACGAGGAGGCCGCGGCCGCCGCACTCGGGGCACGGCTGGTTGATCGAGAAAAAGCCCTGGCTCTGCGAGTCGACGCCGCGGCCGCCGCAACGCGGACATACCTTCGGCGCGGTGCCGGGTGCCGCGCCATTGCCGCCGCAGGTCTTGCAACTCGACTGCTTCGGCACCGTGACCGAGACTTGAGTCCCCTCCATCGCCTGCTCGAAGGAGAGCCGTATTTCGGTCTCGAGGTCACGTCCGCGCATCTGATCGGGACTCCCTCCGCCGCCACCTCGGCCGCGGCCGAACAGCGAGGAGAAGATGTCGCCGATGTCGACGACGCCGGGACCGCCCGCGCCGGGACCGCCTCCCGGAAAGCCACGACCGCCGAACATTCCGCCGGAGTCGTACTCCTTTCGCTTCTTCTCATCGGAAAGGGTGGAGTAGGCCTCCTGGATCTCCTTGAAGCGATCCTCTGCCTTCGGGTCGCCAGGGTTCGAGTCGGGATGGTTCTGGCGAGCGAGCTTGCGGTAGGCCTTCTTGATCTCCTCGGCGGAGGAGCTCTTCGACACTCCCAGGACGTCGTAGTAGTCGCGGGCCACTGTCGGGTCCTATCCGGCGACGACGACGCGGGCGGCGCGCAGCACCTGGCCGTCGAGGCGATAGCCCTTCTCGAGCGTCTCGACGACGGTGCCCGCCTCCGCGTCCTCGGCCGGCAGGGTCGAGAGCGCCTCGTGCCACTGTGGGTCGAAGCGCTCGCCGGCAGGGTCGTAGGCCTCGACGCCCGCGCGCTGCAGCGCCGCCTTCAGCTCCCGGTAGACGAGCGCGACCCCCTGGGTCAGAGCCTGCTGGGCGGAGACCTCCTGGGTCGAAGCCTCGATCTCCTCGGTGTCGGGGCCGTCGGGGTTGACGCCGGCCGCGAGCAGCGCCCGCTCAAGGTTGTCGATCACAGGCACGAGGTCGCGGGCGACGGCGGTCTTCCCCCGGCGCTCGGCGTCGGCGACGTCGCGAGCCGAGCGCTTGCGAAAGTTGTCGAAGTCCGCCCGAGCGCGCTGGGCGAGCGCGAGGTACTCGTCGCGCTCGCGGGTGACGTCGGCAAGCAGCGCGTCGAGGTCCGCTTCCCCCGCGGCCTCTTCCGCAACCGTGGGCGGAGCTGCCTCTGGCGCCGCCGCCTCAGCGGGCGGCGGCGCCTTAGCGCTTCGTTCCTCGGTCATTTCCTAGGACCGATCCTCGTCGACGACCTCCGCGTCGACGATCTCCTCGTCGTCGGCGGATGACGCCCCGTTCTCCGAAGCACCCTCGGCCGCTTCCTGCTCGGCCTGGGCGTTTTGGTAGATCTGCTCGGAGAACTTGTGGAAGGCGGTCTGGAGCGCCTCCGTCTTCGCCTTGATCTGCTCGACGTCGCCTGAGTCGAGCACCGCCTTCAGCTCCGCGATCGCGTCGGCGATCTCGGACTTCGCCGAGTCGTCGAGCTTCTCGCCGAGCTCCTCGACCTGCTTCTCGGCCTGGTAGGCGGCGTTCTCGCCGACGTTGCGCGCCTCGGCGAGCTCGCGGGCCTTGCGGTCCTCGTCGGCGTGCGACTCGGCGTCGGAGACCATTTTCTTGACCTCCTCGTCGGAGAGCCCGGAGCCGCCCTTGATCTCGATCTTCTGTTCCTTGCCGGTGCCGAGATCCTTCGCGGTGACGCTGACGATCCCGTTCGCGTCGATGTCGAACGCGACCTCGATCTGCGGCATCCCACGCGGCGCCGGAGGGATCCCGGTGAGCTGGAACTTGCCCAGGCTCTTGTTGCCCGAGGCCATTTCGCGCTCGCCCTGCAGGACGTGGATCTCGACCGACGGCTGGTTGTCGTCGGCGGTCGAGAAGATCTCGGCCTGGCGGGAAGGGATCGTCGTATTGCGCTCGATCAGCTTCGTCATCACGCCGCCCTTGGTCTCGATCCCGAGCGTCAGCGGGGTGACGTCGAGCAGCAGCACGTCCTTGACGTCGCCGGCGAGCACGCCGGCCTGGATCGCGGCGCCGACGGCGACGACCTCGTCCGGGTTGACGCCCTGGTGCGGGTCCTTGCCGGTCAGGCCCTTGACCTTCTCCTGGACCGACGGCATCCGCGTCATCCCGCCGACGAGGACCACGTGGTCGATCTCCGTGCCGGAGTCGGCGAGCGCCTGCTTGACCGGCTTGACGACGCGATCGAGCAGGTCCGAGGTGAGCTCGTTCAGCTTCGCCCGCGAGAGCTTCATCTCGAGGTGCTTGGGCTGGCCGTCGACGGCGGTGATGAACGGCAGGTTGATCGAGGTCTCCTGCGTCGCCGAGAGCTCGATCTTCGCCTTCTCCGCGGCCTCGTAGAGGCGCTGCAGCGAGTTCTTGTCGGCAGAGAGGTCGATCCCTTGGTCGCGCTTGAACTCTGCAACGATCCACTCGACGATCGCCTTGTCCCAGTTGTCGCCGCCGAGGTGGTTGTCGCCGGCCGTCGCCTTGACCTCGAACACACCGTCGCCTATCTCGAGCACCGAGACGTCGAATGTCCCGCCGCCGAGGTCGAAGACGAGGATCGTCTGATCGGCGTCCTCCTTGTCGAGGCCGTAGGCGAGTGCCGCCGCGGTCGGCTCGTTGATGATCCGCGGCACCTCAAGGCCGGCGATCTTGCCGGCGTCCTTGGTCGCCTGGCGCTGGTCGTCGTTGAAGTACGCGGGAACGGTGATCACTGCCGCGTCGACCGTCTCGCCGAGCTTCGCCTCGGCGTCGGCCTTCAGCTTCTGCAGGATCATCGCCGAGATCTCGGGTGGCGAGTACGTCTCGCCGCGGGCTTCGACGCGAACGTCACCGCCGGGGCCGGCGACGACCTTGTAGGGGACGATCGTCTCCTCTTCCTTTACCTCGGCCTCCTTGCGGCCCATGAACCGCTTGATCGAGAAGATCGTGTTTTCCGGGTTCATCACCGCCTGGCGCTTGGCGACCGTGCCGACGAGCCGCTCGCCGGAGTCGGTGAAAGCGACGAACGACGGGGTCGTGCGCCCGCCCTCGGAGTTCTCGAGCACATTCGGCTCGCCGCCTTCGAGCACGGCCATCGCCGAGTTCGTCGTGCCGAGGTCGATGCCTATCGTCTTACCCATAGTTCCTCCATAGTCAAAAATCTAAGTCTGATCGCAGCAGATCATAACACGCGCGAGATCCTCCGCTCGAGTTCGGTCTCGCGGAGGGCTCTCCGCGGGGAGGCAGGCTCGGCCGCTGGAACCGGGACTTACTTGCCCGCTTCGCGGCTGACGAAGTCGGCGACTTCTTCGGCCTGAACTCCGGCGAGGATGCCGGCGGGCATGCGGCCTCCGACGCCGTTGTCGATCGCGCTCAGTACGCGCTGGTAGTTGCCCTCGGGCGTCGCCGCGCCGAGCAGGTCGTCGAGGTTGGGCCCGACGACTCCGTCAGTGCCGGCGCGGGCGAGTGTGTGGCAGGAGCCGCAGTTGGTCGCGAACAGCTCGCGCGACTCCTCGTCAACGGCAGCGACCTTGACCTCGGTCGATCCCGGGTCGCCCTCGCCGGAAATCGCGAGGTAAGGGATCGCGACGACGAAGATCAGCGCGAAGACGACGAAGATGACGACGGACGAGCGCTTCAAGACGCGCGGATACTACCCGCGCTACGGGAAGAGCAGCGCGCTGAAGACTCCGCCGTGATCGGAGGGCCAGAGGCCGCTCGGCGTCATCTCACCCTTGTCGTTGCCGGTCACGAACGACTTCTTCTTCGCCAGCCCGATCTTCTTGCTGTTGACCAGGACGTGGTCGACCTGGTGATCGAACTTCAGCGACGGGTCGGTCATGCTCGGGTAGCAGCACGCGAACGCTGCGGCCTGACGCTCGAGGAATCCGGCCTTGGTCAGCGCCGCGTAGGCGAGCCTGTCATCACCCTTGACCGAGTCGTCATCGGAGTTGAAGTCGCCGATCAGGACGACGTCCTTCTTCGATTTGGCCGGGCCCCCCTTGGCGACGAGCTCCTTCGCCTGGGCCTCGCGGATCGTCGGCTCGCCGAATGCCTCGAGGTGCGTGTTGACGAAGCGGAACTTGGCTCCGTCGACGGTCGCCTCGGTCGATAGCCAGCCGCGGTCGACGGGCAGCGTCACCGCGCCACCGATCACCGGCTCGTACCGAGTCTCGAAGTGGCCCTTCTTCAGCCCCTTCGTCGTGACGCCCTTCCTCGCCAGGATCACATCGCGCATCGTCAGCCGCGCGTCGAGGTCACCGCCGAGGAACCCGGTCGAGTCGCTGCCGTCGAGATCCACAGGCAGCTCGGCATCGAACTCCTCTTGAACGCCGACGACTCGATACTTCGAGCCGGTCGCGTCGAGCTCGTCCATCAGCAACTGGAGGAAGTCGTATTTGACAGTGGTTGCCGGCTCTCCCACCCCGGAAGGCGGCGAGCCGCCGTCGCTCGGTATTTGCTCGCGCCACAGCGCGACCTCCTGCAGGCCGACGAGGTCTGGTTGGGCGTCGTTTATCTCCTTCGCGAGCGGGACCGCTCGCTCAGGGAAGTTCGTCGCCTCGACCTCGCGGTAGATGACCGCCGCCGCGTCGATCGCCGAGTTCAGGTCCGGTGCATCGATCGCCGGCCCGAGGTCGGCGCCGAGGTAGACCTTGCGGCTCATCACGTCGACCTCGGTCGCCTTGTCATTGGTGGCGCTAGCCGCCGCTGGCAGCGCGAGCGCTGCCAGCGTGACGGCCGTGATCGCGATCCTCCGCATTACGGGAACACCAGGCTGCTGACGACGCCGGCGTGGTCGGAGGGCCAGAGGCCACCGGCGGTCATTTCGCTCGTCTTCTTTCCGAGCAGCGTCGAGCCCTTCTTGTCGAGCTTGATCTTTGGATCGTTGACCAGGACGTGGTCGATCTGGAGAACGAACTCAGAGGCATCGTTCGGGTCGTTGACGTTGGCGGTGTGGCCGAACGTGTTCCCGTTTACCACGCGGCGCCCGTATCCGGCTTTCTCGAAGGCGTCGTAGGCGAGCCCGTCATTGCTCTTATCCCTCGGATCAGAGTTGAGGTCACCGACGAGGACGCTCGTCTTCTTGCCTTTGAGCCCGGTCTTGAGCAGCTCTTCGGCCTGAGCCTCGCGGATCGTGCCGTCGTCGAACGACTCGAGGTGGGTGTTGACGAAGCGGAACTTCGCATTGCCTACCTCGGCGTTGACCGACGTCCATCCGCGATCCGCGGTCACCGGGATGCCGCTGATGTCGGTCTGGTACGCGTTCACGTAGTTCGCCGACTTGAACCCGGACGTTTTCACGCCCTTCTTCGCGAGGATCACATCGCGCATCGTCAGCCGGATGTCGAGGTCCTCGCCGGCGACAGTGCCCTGCTCATTGACTCCATTGACGTCGGCAGGGAGCTCTCCGGTGAACTCCTGCTGGGTGCCGACGACCTTGTACTTCGCGCCTTGAACGGCGAGCTGATCCTCGAGCAACTGGAGAAAGTCGTACTTGACAGTGCTCGCCGGGATAGTCCCCGGACCGATCGGGGGCCCGCCGAGGTCGGACGGGATCTGCTCGTGCCAGAGCGCGACCTCCTGAAGGCCGACGAGGTCGGGCTTCTCGCGCTTGATCTCACCGGCGAGCGCGACGACGCGCTGCGGGTAGTCGGTGGCGACGAGCTGGTTGTAGACGACGCCCGCGCCGTCGATCGCGCTGGGGATGTCAGCGGCTCCGACGGCGGGGTTGAGGTCCGCGCCGAGGTAGAGGTTGCGGCTCATCACGGTGACTTCCTTGTCCTTCGCGGCGCTTGCGGTCGCCGGGACCGCCATCGCGCCCAGCGCCACTGCGCAGGTGGCGAGAGTTCTCAGCTTCAAGGTCTTCCTCCTAAGTCGTTCAGGGTGCGATCCCGGCATCCGTGCCGGCGCCCTGCTTGTAACACCCTATTGCGCTCAGCGGAGCGGTGGCTACTGAGCGGGGACCGTGTACGGCCCGCAGGGCTGACCGTCGACGTCGAGCACCGGCTGGCCCTTCTCGTCCTTGTAGTCGACGACGAGCTTCGAGCCCGAGACCGTGATCTCGCCATAGCTGTTGACGTCGCCCTGGGCGCAGAACATCCCCACGCCGTCGGGGGGTGGGGGCTTGAAGAAGGCCTGCGAGAGCAGTTTCCCGGCGCCCGGGGAGTTTGTCGTCGAGTCGATCTCGGTCCAGAACGTGTTCGTCGCGACGGGGCCGATGATGTAGTCGTTCCAGGGCGTGTCGTGCGGGAGTGCCGCGGCGTTCGGGGGTGCGACGTCATCGGCGAACGTGCGGGTGCGGATCACGTTGGCGAACGCGGCGTGAGTGTCGGTCGTCAGGAAGACGAGGTTCTGGGTATTCGCCGCCTCGAGCGCGTTGAGCAGCGCTATACGTTCAAACGCATACCCCTCCCAGCGGTCGAAGGGCAGGCCGTAGAACTGCTGGATCGGGGTCTCGTTCAGGACCACCTTCCACTTGGCGCTCGACTTCTCGATGTCGGCGAGGAACTGGTTGAATTGCGGCTGTCCGAGCAGGGTCCGCTGCGAGGAGTTGATCGTGTCCTTGCAGAGTTGGCTGACCGGCTGCGAGAGCGAGGGGATCAACGACGAGAAGAGCTGGCGCTTGCTTTCGGGTGCGGTTGGCGCGAGGTCCGGGGCCCCGGAGGCAGGGTTGATGCACTGATCCGACGCCTTTGCGCTTCGAAACGAGCGTTCGTCGAGAATGAACAGCTCGAGGTTCTTGCCCCATTTGAAGGTCCGGTAGAGGCCGTCGTCCTCGCTGTAGTCGACCGGCGCGTAGTCGGTGAACGCCTTCACCCCGGCCTGATAGAGGGCCTCGCCGTCCTCGGGGATCGAGAAGTCGTTGATGAACTCGTGGTCGTCCCAGTTGGTGTAGTAGGCGGCGGAGCCACGTAGCTTCGGGTAGTTCTTCTGCTCGAGGTTGAGCCGGTACTTGGCCCATTTCTCCTCGACCGTCAGCGCCGGCGGCGCCCCCGCCACCTCGGAGTCGGAGTAGATCGTGTCGCCCATGTGGACGTTGAAGTCGTTGTCCTCCTTCTGCATCGCCTTGAACGCTTCGAACGTCCCGAAGAACGGGCTGGTTGAGCCCTGAGCTGCGGTTGCGTCGGTATCTCCGGTGTAGGCGAACTCGATCGTCTCCGCCTTCGAGGCCTTCGGCGCGGTCGTAAACTTGCCCTTGTCGCTGCACGGGCCGTTCTTCTCGCAGAAGCGGTAGTTGAGCGCCTGGCCGGCCTTCAGCCCGTCTATCTCGGCCTGGACGGTGTTGTCGTTGGAGCCCTTCGCTTTCGTCTTCGCCTTCGCGACGACCTTCTTGAATTTGCCGTCGGTGGCCACCTCGGCGGTGACCCTGCCCGATTTCTTCGTCTTCGCCCAGAGCACGGCCGAGCTCGAGGTGACCTCTCCGGCGGTGACCCCGTATTGGAATCCACCGACCGCGGCCGCCGCCGGCGAAGCGAAAATCGCCGTTGCGATCATCGAAAGCGCGATCGCAGTAGCGCCAATGCGAGCGTGCCGGGCGGTCGCGACGAGGTCCATCAAGCTCCTTCGTTCGGTTACTCCCGCCGCCGACCCTATGCCCAGCGGCCGCGCCGTGGCACTTTCTTTTTCGTAACTCGCCAACCAATGGCAACGGCGGACGTTTCAACCTACTCCGGCAGCTTCATCGCTGCCAACAGCACGACACGGGAGATGACTGACAATGGGGGTTACGACCGCTTCGGCGCGAGTTGCCGATGACGAGCGCCTGGTCGACGGGGTTCGCGCCGGAGACGACGACGCATTCGCCGAGATCTACGACCGGCACGCCGGCGAGCTGCTCGGCTTCTGCCGGCACATGCTCGGCTCGGGGCACGATGCCGAGGACGCGCTCCAGCAGGCGATGATGAAGGCCTACCGATCGCTGCGACGGACCGACAGCGAGATCGCGATCCGGCCGTGGCTCTACACGATCGCTCGCAACGAGTGCCTGACCGTGATCCGTCGCCGCCGCGAAACGGCGACCGACCCGGTTGCGCTCGAGTCGACGACCCAGGCCCTGACCAGCGAGGTCGAGGCCCGCGAGGAGCTCAAGTCGATGCTCTCGGACATCTCGCGCCTGCCGGCCGAGCAACGCGCTGCTTTGCTTCATTCGAGCCTCGGCTCGGCATCCGGCGAGGAGATCGCGAGGGCGCTCGACACCGATCGCGACCGGGTCAAGGCGCTCGTCTTTCGCGCCCGGCATTCGCTCACGCAGAGTCGCGAAGCGCGTGAGACGAGTTGTGTAGACATTCGCTCTCAGCTGAGCGAGCTGCGCGGAGGATCGCTGCGGCGAAAGGTCCTGCGCGAGCATCTGGTCGGCTGCGAGGGCTGCCGCGAGTATCGCCAGCGAGTCCGAGAGGCGCGCCGCGAATCAGTCCCACTCGTCGCCGCCTAGTAGCACTCAGGACAACGGCGTAACCCGTCCTTCGCGGAAGGCCGGGCACATCTTGCGTAAGCCGCATTGCCCGCAGCGGGGCTTCGGCCGGCAGACGCGGCGACCGTGGGTGATCAGGTTTACGTGAAGTTCGTAGGCGTCGGCCGGCTCGGTGACTGCTCGCATCTCCTCATGAGCCTCGCCGAACGGGGCGCGCTCGCGGAACAGGCCGAGCCTTCCGCCGACCCGGTGAACGTGGGTGTCGACCGGTATCTCGGGTCGGTCGAAGGAAAAGATCATCACGCAGGCAGCCGTCTTCCTGCCGACCCCTGGCAGGCCGGTGAGGTAGCCGATCGCGACCTCGCGCGGGGCCGCCCGCAGCCAATCGAGGTCGATCGGATCGCCGAGCAGGCGGAGCACGTTCTGGATCCGCGGCGCCTTGGTGTCGGCAAGGCCTCCGGGCCGGATCGCGTCGGCGACCGCAAGCGGGGCGGCGTCGCGAACCTCCTCCCAGCCGGTGAACGCTTCGCGCAGGCGTGCATAGGCGAGATCGCGATTGCGGTCGTTCGTGTTCTGCGAGAGGATCGTCAGCACGAGTTCGTGAACAGGCTCGCCGTGCGGTTCGTTCGCCGGTCGGCCGTAGAGCGCGCGAAGGCGATCGCGGATCGCGCGCACTCGCTCGCGGCGGGGACGAGCCCAGCCGGCGGCGCGAGCGGCCGATGCGAGCGGCACCCGCGCTGCGGCCGGTCTGGCGCTCGCCGCCCGTCGTGGCGGCGGAGCGCTGCCCTCGGCCGGCAACCCGGTCACGAGACGGCCCGCCAGGTCGTGCATGCGCGCGCTCCGGCGCGATTTGCCTCGTCGATGACCTCGGCGGTGGCGCCGAGCTCCCACCCCCGGCGCGCATAGCCCGCCGCGAGGGTGCCGAAGAAGGCGTCGCCGGCGCCGAGCGGCGAGAGGACATCGGTCTCGATCCCGGGCGAATCGGCGTCGGCAGCGCCGCGCGCGATCGCGCCGTTCGGGCCGCGGGTGACTACGGCGACCACTGCGCCGTGCGCGGCGATTGCGAGGGCGGCCTCGCCCTCGTCGCTCGCGTCCGAGCCGGCGAGCCAGGCGGCCTCTTCCGCGTTCGCGCGCAGACAAAAGAGCCCGTCGCAGACGTCGAGGCAGAGCTGCCGCGCCTGTTCGAGGTCGTGCCAGCGGTGGTGTCGAAGATTCGGGTCGAAGAGCACCGGGATGCCGCGCTCTAGGGCCAGCTCTCGCGCTCGCATCGTCAGCGCCCGCTCGCGCTCGCCGAAAAGGGTGTTCGAGCCGAAGAGCAAGGCTTCGGCGGCGTCGATCGCCGCCTCGATCTGCGGCTCGGCAGAGCAGAGCGTCTCGGCTATGCCCTCGTCGTAGACGTGGAAGTCGGGCTCGCGATCGCGATCGAACGCGATCACCTAGATTGGCGTTTTTACCCCCTGCACCGACGAGAACCGCTCGAGCGAAACACCCTCCTCGGCGAGCCTGCCGCGGAGCCATTTGCCAAATGGGTCGTCGCCGACGCCGCCGGCGAGCCCGGCGTCGGCGCCGGCCCGGCGCGCTGCAACCGCGACGTTGGCGAGCGCACCGCCGAAGCACGGCCGGAACTCCTCGGCGTCGCTCGGTGCATCGAGCTCGCGCTCGCAGACGAGGTCGACGATCGCTTCGCCCAGGCAGAGGATCACGGGCACGGAACCCTAGATGGCTGATCCCACGACTCCACGCACGCCTGGGCACGCATGGCCCTTCGCACCTCTTTGTCCTCGCTCGCTCGCGTGCCTCCCGGGACGCCACGCTCAATGATTCCTCGACCTTCTCGGCC
>JBPCRS010000142.1:0-21550 GCA_050996575.1 Solirubrobacterales bacterium | reverse complement strand
CGCGAAGGATGTCGCAGTCGTCGATCGAATCTGCTCCGAGGCAGATCGCCTGCACCAGCGTCAAGACCTTGCGCCCGGGGCGGGCGGCGCCCGCGCGCTCGCCGAGGTCGACCATCTTCTCGACCAGCCGCTCGATGCCGAGCCGCTTGACGAGCGCGGCGACCAAGACCACGCCGGCGCCGGCAACCAGCCGCTCGTCGTCGAAGCAGACCGCGACCGAATCGGGCTTCGCGACCGCCGCTTGACCGTTCACCATGTGAGTGACCTCCTGACGTCAGGCCGCGGCTGCTCTAATCAGCCGCTTTTTGCCTGCTCAGGAGGTCATTTTGTTGATCGGGCCGGACGGATCAGGCGTGGATGCTCGGTGGATCCAGGCTTAAAGCCCCGAATCGAAGAGAAGCGGATGTAGGGGCCGACGGGTTTTGGTTCCTTAACGAAGCTGAAGCGCCCGAGGTTTGCCTCCAGGACCTCCGACTTGCCCGACTCGTGGCCGTGTGCGGAGAGGACGACGACGTCCTGCGGCGGGACCTCCTCCTTTTCGCAGAGTCGGCTGATGATCGCGGCGACGGTGCCTGGCTGATCGTCGGTGAGGATCAGGTCGACGTCGCGCCCCGGTGGGCCGACGACCGTCGGAGTCACCTCACCCTCGTACTTCTTCACCACCTCGCGATGGATCGCCTGTGTATTTCGGCAGTTCTCGGAGAGGTCGAAGTGGGCGTACTCGTCGGGTACCTCGAAGTCGTGCTCGTAGACGCGCTGGTTCGCGTCGAGGAAGAGCCAGACCGGATTGTCCTCAGGGTCGCGAAGCGTCGTCATCAGCGCCTCGAGCCAGTCGTTTCGGAGATCCTGCGCTTCGTCGATAAGCAGGGCGTCGTAGGCGGGGCCGAGCTCCTCGCTTGCGGAGATCAGGGCGAGCGGCATCTCCTCGTTCCAGAACTCTTGCGGGGCGTCCGGGCCGGGCTCGTGTGAGAACTCGATCTTCGCCTTCTTGGCGAGCGCGAAGCAGAGCCCGTGGAAGGTGTTGAAGGTGACGCCTGTGTTCGCTTCTCGCTGTCGCAGGTGATCGCGAAGGCCACGGTTGAAGCAGACGAAGAGCACGTCCTTGCCGGCGGCGGCGAGACGCTTCGCATGCTCGACCGCGATCATCGTCTTGCCCGACCCGGCGCAGCCGGCGACCGCGAGTCGCTTCGTTCGCGCGAGCGAGTTGAGTGCTGCCGCCTGGTTCAGCGTCAGCGTGATCATCCGCTCTTCCTCCTCGAGGAATTCGGCGGCCATCGGCACGTCGATGCGGATCTCGCGGGCGAGCAGGTCGCGGAGCATCTCGGCGCCGTCGTCGCCAGGGTTTCGGCGCTTCTCGCGGGCGCCTTGGTGGTAGGCGAGCACGGACTCGATCGAGGTTTCGAGGTCCTTGACGCCGTTCATGTCGATGACGATCTCCGGCGGGGCGTCGGGGGAGAGGACGAGCTTGTGGACGGAGATGTCGGGGAAGCAGAGCGCGTGGGTGAGGAAGAGGTCCTTGCCGCGCCAGCCGTCGAGCTGGTCGATCTTCCGGCTCAGGTCGTAGCGATGGTCGATCGCCTGCTTGAACGGGTCGGCCATCCGCTCGCGCTTGCCGTCCATCCGGCGGTGCCACTCGCCGTGGTTGCACTCGAGCCCGCCTCCCTTTACCTCGAGGCAGACGATCCCCTTCTCGGGATGGCAGAGGACGAAGTCGATCTCTCCGTCCTCGGCGCCGGTGCCCGGGTCGCGGATCATCCAGCTGACCGAGTGGTAGGCCTCCCACTCGTCGGGGAGTTGGTCTCGGAGCAGGCCGAAGAGGCGCTTCTCGGCCCTGCTTTTAACCTGCTCGCCCTCGAGGGTCCGCGGGTACATGCGCGCCATTGGCGGAGCCTATGACGCTTGCCGCACGGTGGTTCGCAATTGCCGGGAAACGAGCGTTCGCAGCCGCTTGCTCTTGACCCTGTTCGTCAAGTCCTTCAGCACGGCCTCATCGAAACCCGCGGGCAGGGAAAGTTCTGGGAAATAGGCCTTGCTGCCGGCGGCCGCGCGAATATAGACGGCGTCGAACAGGGCCTTCTCCGGTGTCGCCACGTAGCCCGTGCTGGCCGAGCCCTCGAAGCCGGTGAGCAGTTCTGGAGTCAAGTGGTGGATCTGGTAATCGGCGATCGGCGTCGTGATCCGCTGGGTCCGGGCGGTTGACGCGACCGAGATGTGCCTCGGGATCTGTTCGATCATCCCGTGTTCGGCAAGCGCAGACCAGAAGGAAACGTACGCCGGAAACGGCGCGGTGAGGTACGGGGCCACGACGAACGGCTCGACGTCCGAATCAAGCGCCCACACCCCACGGCGCAAGCGACGTACGAGCCCGCTCCCTTCCATTGCCCGGAGGCGTCGCCCGGCAACCTGCTGGTCCTTGTGCCAGCGCGCCGCAGCATCACGAGTGGTCACAACCGGCTGCCCAAGGCGGCGCAGATCGCTGTAGGAGTCAGTCGTCCTCATCGCGCGTCCTGCAGCTTCTGAGCGACGAAGGTCTGCATGTCTTCCCACTTAGTCTGGCTGTCGTAAAGCTCGACCGCGGCCGGCTCCAGAAAGCGAACAACTTGGTCCTTGAAGGCCGTGAACGGCAGTTCAAGCGCCCGCTCGGCCGCATCTGTGAGGACTCCCGCATCGAGCGAACCAGCTGGAAGCGGCCGGCGGCGAAGCAGCAATTCGAGATCGAAGACGTCTCGCGCTTGCGTTTCGGAGCGCCCGACTAGTGCGCACACCTTCTGCTCAGTAGGTGCGTCACCGGTGTAGTGCTGGACGTTCGGCGGCCTAAGGGCATAACGCTCGACGATCTCGCTTCGAACCTTCTCCAGCTCGTAGCGCTCCTCCCCGTTGCGATTGCTGAACTCGATCTTGGTCCGAACCGGCTTTGAGCGCCCCGACACGTCGATCGCGACCTTCCAGCGTAGAGTCGTATCGGTCTGCTTTATGGGGTTGACGTCACCAATACTCAACCCTTGAGGGCGCACGAGGAGGGCCACCGTCGGAGAGCACAGAAGCTCGCTGACCTTGTCCGCCAGTTTCCATGGCTCGAGGTCGAGGATGTCCAGGTCGATGTCCTCCGAATAACGGACGCTGCCGAAGAAGTAGCGCAGGCTCGCGCCCCCCTTGAGCACATAGCGGGTGGGCTCCACTCGTCCCGACAAAGCCTCGAGGAACGAGAGGTGAAAGAACTCGATGATCTGGACGGTAGTGAGATCCATGCGTTAAGAATACACAATAGAGGCGTATTCTGCCTCTAAGTTGTATTCTCTAGGCGTTGTCGCGGGGTCTACTCGGCTAACGGCAATGCCGTATTACAGCTATACTGCACACATGCCTGAACGCCACTTCGTCACCGTGCAGAAGCGAGGGGTTATTAGCCTCCCCTCGGCGGTTCGCAAGCGACACCACCTTGATCAGCCCGGGGCGCAGGTTGAAGTGGCTGAGCGCGAGGACGGGGTGATCGAGCTTCGCCCCCAAGTGCCGGTACCCGCCGAGCAGCGCTGGTTTTGGACCGAGCGGTGGCAGCGGATGGAGCGCGAAGCCTCGGCGGACATTGAGGCCGGGCGGACCGCCCGCTTCGGCTCGGTTGACGAGTTTCTTGCGGACCTCGACGACGAGTGAAGTACGAGCGCACCGAGCACTTCAAGCGCGACTACCGCAAGCTCGCAGACGACGAAAAGCAAGAGTTCAGGCGGACGGTGCGGGAGGAATTCCATCCTGCTCTCGTGCGCCGGCTGGCTGATCCTGGCGCGAAATGGGCCCGCGCTCTTCGCGTCAAGGGAGTCAAAGGTGCCCCCGGCGTCTGGGAGATGACCTGGAGCTTCTCCGACCCGGATGGGCGTGCCACCTGGGAGTGGGCTGAGATCGACGGGGAGACCGGGATTCGATGGCGTCGGGTGGGATCGCACTCGATCTTCAGCGATCCGTGACCGTGAGCTTGACCGCTATCGCACTGATCGCTCGAAGGCCTCGCCAGGCGGTCCAGTGGGCGGCGTTCCTGGGCGGCTTCGCCGGCGCCGTGCTCGGGCTGATCGCCTATCTAATCGCGCTGGTGTTGGGGGTAAACTGAGCCCATGTACCGAGACCTTTGGAGCATTACTGGCTGGATGCTCGGAGTCGGCGTCCCGGTCTTCATACTCGGGCTCTTGTTGGGATGGTCTGAGCCGGTCCTCGGCTGGGCGATCACGGGCGTGGTGGCAGCGGTGAGCCTGGTCTGGGGAGTCGTTCATTTCAAGCCGACGTTGCGCCGGTAGTCGCACCGGGACCCGTCCGCGAGCGGCTCTCCTACCGCCTACGCGACGGCCTTCGGATTCGGCCCTGCGGGACCGTCCGACGAAAGTCTTGGTCTGACTCGTCACCCGGGAAGGCGGTCAGCTGGATCAGCTCGCCCTCGGCGACGAGGCCCGATCCGGCTACTCCGTTGGCGGCGAAGCGGACGTTTTCGCCCACTCCGACTCCACGCTCGCGTTGGGCGATCTCGGAGTCGCATACGAGCAGGGCGAAGCCGCGACCGGCCGCGGTCTCGGCGGGGGCGGTGTCGAGACCCGCGCCCGAACCGAGCGCGTCGAGCGCGTAGCCCTGGACGATCCTGCGATGCAGGGAGGCGAACGCGGTCGGCCGGCTGACCAGGTCGAGGACCTGGAGCTCGCCGCCGTAGGAGGCGATCGCGCCGATCTGCTTGTCGTGGAGTGCGATCGCGTTGCAGAGCTCGTCGAGGCTGTGGCGGCGTGACTCGAAGACGTCATGGGTGGCGCGGGTCGGCGCATCGGCGCCGTAGTCGTCGGCGAGCCGGTCGGCCTCCTCCCAGACGGCGCCCTGGTCGGCGCGAGCCTCGGCGCCGGCCATCGCACGGGCGCGGACTTGGACTGACTTCATCCGGCGCATCCGCGGGTTCGAGGCCTGCGGTGCCTGGCGCATCGACTCGTCGTGGCGAGCGCCGTCCCAGCGGCCGGCCTCGACGCAGCTCACCGGCACCGTCACCTTTGCGCGCGACGGCGCCAGCACGGTGATGTCCACGGAGCGGTTCTGTTGCGCGCCGAGCACCTCTTCGCCCTCGAAGAGCAGGACCTCGTGCTCGGTCGGATTGTCGATGACGAGGTTGTTGACCGAGGCGCCACCGGGGAGCTCGCGGATCTCGACACCGTCGGCGACCGCGTCGGCGTAGGCGCGGTACTCGCGACCCGGCTCGGGGCCGAATAGCGGGAAGACTGCGAGCGGACCGGCGATGTCGGGATCTCCGACCTCGAGCGGCTCGGCAAGCTGGGCGGCGATTGTGTTCGGGTTTTCAGCTGTCTCTGTGGGCATTTGGTTCCTCCTTAGTGGGTGAGTCGGCGGCGGGATCCGATTCCTGACGACGGGTGTCGGCGCGGAGTGCGGCGAGCAGCTCGGGCGCATCGGTTTTCTCGTGCCCGGCCTCGGTCAGGTCGATCGCCCGCTCGTAGGCGCGGATCGCCTCTTCGATCTCGCCGATCGCTGCCGCGGCCTTCGCGAACCAAACCCAGTTCCAGGGGTGTGCCGGTGAGATCTCGGTGTAGTGGCGGAGGTGGCGGTAGGCCTCGTGGAAGCGATCGAGCTCGAAGAGCGTGTAGCCGAGCCCGAAGTGGGCCATCGAGTCGCCGGCCTCGAGGCACTGGCGCCAGAGCTGGAGCGCCGTGCGGCCTTCCTCCCCGGCGGCGGCATTGAAGTAGAGGCGGTTGATCGAAGGCACCTCGTCGAAGAAGGTCTTCGCGGCGACCGCGATCTCGCCCGCGGAGGAATCGGTCAGACCGAGAAGCGGTGCGTCGAACCTTGGTCCCGACCAGATCTCCTCGACCTCGGGAGCTTCAGGGTTGAAGTCGGCGAGCTCCTTGACGGCAAAGCCCAGGCAAGGCCCCTCGGGAACTTCGTGGTACCACCAGAATCCTCCGGCGACCTCGCGCCAGTTCTCTTCCAGTTGCCCGTCTTCCACCCGCCCGTACTCGAGCGCGATGAAGCGTTCGAGTTCGACCGCGTGGTTGAGGTAGAGCCTGGGGCGCGTGGCCGAAAGGGGGTTCAAGAGCCCGGCTCCTCGGCGCTCTCCTCGGGCGGAGTCTGCCAGCGGCCGTGCTCGGCTCCTCGCTTCGCAGCCTTTGGCGCGACCCGGTAGTCGGCGGTGACCGTCCACTGCGGGAGCTCGCAGCCGCAGAGAAAGCACCAGTTCGGAAATTGCTTGGCCCTGTGGACGGTGACCCAGAAGTCGGGGCTGTCGGCGCGCCACTCCGCGGCGCAGGTTGGACACCGCACCTCGGCCGCGCCGATCTGCGCCGCCGAGGGCTCGAGGCTGACCAGTCGGTCGGAGAGCCAGACACGTCGGTAGCCGACTTTCGTCGCCCAATCGACGATCACGTCCTCGGTGGTGTCGAGGTCGTCGCCGGTCGAGTGGAAGCGGACGATCAGCTCGTTCGCGTCATCGCCGGCAACGCTGAAGTCGGCGATCGCGACTCCGGCGCTCTCGCATCCCTCGAAGAGCTTTGCCGCGGGCCCGTTGCCGGCGAGCCAGGGGGCCCAACTCGTCAACTGAAGCTTCTCGCTGCGGATCGTCGCGCGCCAGCGGGGACTTTGCGGTACGTCATCCTCGGCGTCCGCGTCGAAGAGGCGCTCGAAGAGCTCCTCGAAGTCGTCGTCCATGCCCTCTTCCTCTTCTTCACTCATAAGAGGAGAGTCGTCGTGCGGGGCCTCGTTCTGACGTTGTCAAGCCCGTGCTTCGCGCTCGAGCTGAGCTGCCATCAGCCCGACGATCAGGCCGTAGAGGATCTGGCCGCTGTCGGGGTGGGGGACGCCCTCGATCGCTCTGAGCTGCTCCGCGATTGCCAGTCGAGCCTCGTTTTCTATGCCTACCGACTCCTGAAGTAGCAGGACCGAGTCGAGCGTCAGGCCCTGCGGTGAGTTCCGCTGCACCGTGACGAACTCGTTGAGGCGCTGGAAGGCTTGCTCGATTCCGGACATAGCGACAACGTCGCGGCCGGGGGCGATGACCTGACGCTCGAGAACTGCCTGCGGGTCGTCAGGCGGCGATCTGTATAACGCCAAGCTGCCGTATGTACGATGGCACGGTAGTTTGCTATATTGCCGATATGGATCGAGGCATCCACAGGACGACGATCGATATCGAGATCGAGCCGTTCGAGCGAGCCAGGTCAGCCCTGGGTACGACCGGGTACAAGGACACGGTCAACGAGGCGCTGCGTCGCGTCCATCGTGCCGAGCGTCTTCGGCGGGGCGCTGAGGCGATCCTCGCCGACGAACACGATTTGGTCACGCCTGAGGATCTCGATCAGATGCGCCAATCGCGCATTTGATGGCCCGCTACCTAGCTGATAGCTCGATCTGGGCCTGGGCTCGAGGGGACCGACGCCTCGATATCAAGCAGAAGCTCGCCGAACGCTTCGCTGCCGACGAGATCGTGACTTGTCCGCCGGTGGTCTTGGAGGTGATGCACCGCGCGCGCAACGGGGAGGAATACGAGGCCGTCTTCGCCGATCTCTTCGAGCCGATCGACTGGCTTCCGCTCAACGAGGAGGTCTCCACTCGCGCGGTTGAGGTGCAAAGGGAGATCGCTGGGGGAACCGACGGCAATCATCTTCGCCCGGCAGCCGATTACCTGATCGCTGCCATCGCCGAACACGCCGGCCCGGAGTTCACGCTGTGGGCCTTCGACAAGGACCTCCGGATAATCTGCGAGCACACAGGCCAGCCGTTCGAGGCAGAGGATTTTCAGCCCAACTCGACCCCGTGACGGCTAAGCCAATTGCGCGTTGCCAAGATCAGACCGGGCAGTGCTTCACGCAGGATCTCGACTGCTCGATCGCCGAAGCCGTCGCGGACATCTGCCGTTCGTAGTCGCGCCGCGCCCGCGCCCGCAGCGCTCGCCGCTGCGACAGGAGAGCCGGCCATCGCTGATCGCGGTCGACGAGAACCCTGCCCTCGGCGAGTACCCGGTCGAGCAGCAAAGGGGCTTCGGTCTGGACTCGCTCGAGCCGAGCGACGTCTACTCGTCTGTCGCTGACCCGCTCGAGCTCGATCGCAAGGCGTACCGAGGCAAGCGGGCGGTCGTCGTCGAGGTGGACCAGCAGATCGAGGTCCGAATCCTGATCACCGTCGCCCCGTGCCATCGAGCCGTAGAGGACTACGAGACGGGTGCGCCGCTGGGTGCGCAAGGCGCGTCGCAGGGCGGAAATCAACGGCCAGTGTTGGCGTAGGTATTCGCGTTCGCCGGGTTCCAAGCGGAGCTGCCGGGGCCTCGGTCGCCGGCCCCGGATCGTTCCTTGAGCGACCGCACGCCTAATGGTCCGCTCCTCGGCGTGGAGCTCAGCGGCAAGTCCTTGAAGTACGCCCATTTCCACATTGTATGTCCGTTACAGGCGTCAAACGCCCGCGATAAAGATCGGTTTCAGCATGAATGTCGGCATCGGCGCTCCCGTGATGTGAGCGATGCACGGCTCGGTTGCTATGTAGACGTCAGCGACGCCCTGTGCCTGCTGAGCTTCAGCGGAGTTGAGCTGATCGCTCGTGTAGCCGAGCAGGCTGGACGCGAACTGCGGCCCAGACACGCCGATGCAAACTGACCTACTACCGAGCCGCCGGCTCAGGCTGCGGAAACGGGTAGTTAATAGCTGCATGAAGGGGCTACTAATCTTCGCCACTACGTCGAACTCGCCCTCAAGGGCGGGTTTCCGGTGGCCGCACTTAGGGCGCCGAAGACCCGGCCTCGGCCTACCACTCGAGAACCGAAGGGGGGTGCAACCGGCCCGCGGATTTACTCGCTCGGCGACAAGATCGTCGCAGCCCCGATCGCTTCGATCTGGAGCTAGACGATGACCGCCCGCAGCCGCCGGCTCATCGCCGCCCCAGAGCACTTGAAGCGCCGGCAGAGCTCCTCGAAGTCGCGGTCGGAGTCGTAGTAGTGGTGGCGGATCAACTCGGGGGGCATGAGCAGCGCCGCGGAGAAGACGTTCGCCTCTTCCTCGGTCTGGGGGAGGGGCGGTCGCGACTCCTCGGCGCCGCCCTGCTCGCCTTCCTCCTTGACGCTTGCCGGACGGCAGAAAAGGCTCTGCTGGCCGGTGCGGTGAAGGACCCAGTGGCCGAGCTCGTGGCCGACGGTGAAGCGGCAGCGCTGCTCACCCCAGATCGGGTCGGCGGCCTCGTCGGCGTTGACCCAGATCTCGCCCCATTCGGGGAGCAGGAGGCCGGAGAGGGTCTGTCCGGGTTCGACCTCGGGGCAGCCGGGCGCGGTGCTCAGATCGTCGACCTCATCGACGTAGAGCCCGAAGCAGGTGTCGGCGATCGCGTCGATCGGCACCGGCAGGGTCTCGCCGTCCCAGAGCCATTCGGGGACCGAGGAGAGCACCGCCTCGGCGCGTGCCTCGAGTGCCTCGACATCGACCCCGTCTTCCTCCATCGCCGCGATCGTACCCGCCCTAGCCGATCAAACCGATTCGCCTCGCGATGCGTTCTATCGCGCGCTCGGCGAGCTCCGTCGGAGCGCCGATCGGGCTGCGCAGGGCGGCGCTGCCGACGCGATCTGCGATCAGCTCGGCGAGCTGGAAGTCGCCCTCGGCGAGGGCAAAGTCATAAATGCGTCTGGTCATAAGTCTCATCTGTGGTCCTCTCTGCGGGCCGTCCGGCGAGACTCCGATGTCTCTGGGGTGGCGGCTCATTGTCTCTAAGAGAGTCGTCGGGGTGAGCGGTCGGCTGACGCCCTACTGGCCGCCGCGGAAGAGCTCGTCGACCTCGTCCCAGTCTTCGCTCTGAGCCGCTGCGGGCATGGCGTCGGCGTCGGCGTCGGCGATCTCGCTGGGCGGGCCTGGGCGGGCGGTTCGCGCGAACGCCGGCGAAGCCGCTCCGTCGGCGTCGCTCAAGGACATTCGCCGGCCGGCGGCACGGAGCCGAGCCGCGCTTTGGTCGAAGATCGAGCCGAGGGCATCGAATACGCGCGCCGAGACGTCCGTGGCCGGCAGGATGCCGTGCTCGAGCTGGTGGTAGTAGCGGGCGACCTTTTGCTCATGTTGCTCGCCGCTTAGCCCGAGCAGCTCGGTGAGTCGGCCGACGACCTCGTCGCGGCGCAGCTGGCGCTCGTTCCGAAGCTTTGGAAGCAGTTCGGTCAGAGGTTCACCCTCCGGCTCGAGCCCGACGGCGAGCTGCTCGACAGCCCGCTCGGCAAAGGAGCCCTTGAAGCCGGCTGGATCCCAGGAGCGGCGCGGCGCGCGCTCGATCGCGGCATCGATCAGGACCGCGAGCTCGCGCCGGTCGGCCCCCTCGACCTGGCCTAGGTACTTGCGCGGGTCGGCCTCGCCGGCTTCGCGGAATTCCGCCGTGAAGTCGGCGAGGAGCTGCTCGACGCTGGCCATCGATTCCTCCTAGTCGTCTCCGAGCAACTTCCGCAGGCACTTGCGGAAGCGGCTCTTGATCTTGTCGACGTTTGATTCGGACATCGGCGTGTCCAGGTCTGGAAAATCGTCGTTGACGATCTCGCAAACCTCGGCGGCGGTGTAGCCGGCGAAGACGGCGAGGTCGATGACGCGGCGATGGGGCTCGCTGAGCTCGGCGAGGCATAGCTCGACGATCTCGGCGACCTCGACGAAGCCGGTTTGGTCCTCGTGGGCCTGTAGGTCGCCAAAGATCTCGTCGTCGGCCTCGTGCTCGTCCGGAAGCGGGGTCTCAGTGAGGCGCTTGCGCCGAAGGTGGTCGGCGATCCGCCGGCGGGCAATCATGTAGATCCAGGCGCGGAATGACTCGATCGCCTCGCCTTCGAAGACCGAGGTGAAGCCGCTGTCGAGGACCTTCATCAGGACTTCGTCGACTTCGTGGCTCGGCACCTTGCCGCGGACGAAGCTGCGCAGCTTCGGTTCGTAGCCGTAGACGAGGATCCGCAAGGCAACGATTGCGGCGTCGCCCTCGCCCGCCGCGCGGGCGTCGATGATGTACTCGATGACCTCCTCGTCGGTGAGGGCGTCGAGCTCGAATTCGTCTCTCTTTCGGAAGGGCGCCAAAGTCGTTCTGAATGTGTAGTCGCGCTGGGAGGGCGATTCCTGACGGGGGGTCAGAAAGGTGCTCGACGGGGCGACTTTGATCGTATGCGGTCCCCCGCTCAACGCGAGCCCGAGCTCTTTCCCGGCGCGATTCACGGTCTTCGCTCTTGGTCGCTGCGGACGGACGGAAGCCTCGGCGCGGTCGCGAAGCCGTTCACCTGGCCGGCGGCCGAGGCAGTGCGCGCGGTTTGCCTCGAAAGCGTCGAGCACGAGGCCCCCGCTCCGGGCTGCGGTTGCGGCCTCTACGCCTACCACCTGAGCTCATCTCGAGCCCAGCGGCTGCAGCGCCAGCGCCACACCTCCTGGTCGCGAGGTCGACGCCTCGTGATCGGGATTGTCGAGGCGTGGGGGCGAGTGGAAGTTCACGTGGACGGCTTTCGTGCTGAGTGGGCGCGCCCGAAGGCACTCGTCTCGTTCGGCGACGACCCGCGAAGCCGCTACTCGAGCGCGCGGCGCGCGGCTGAGAAGCACGAGCTCGAGTTGGTCTGCGTCCGCGACCCTGCCGACCTGTTGCGAACGATGCGGGCGCGAGGATGGGCGGGCCTTGATCCGAACCGGGTCGAGGAGCTGGTCATAGCCGGAAGTGAAGTGGTGTTGGCTCCCGGCGCCGACGGCTTCCTCGACAGGTTCGACGAGCCCATCGGCGGTTACGGGTTTCACATACTCGTGAGCGCGACGCCGCTCGCACAACAGGTGCGCCCGGAGGCGCAGCTACCCGGGACGATTGTCACGAAGGTGAGCCGAACGGAGGAGTTCTCCGGCTTGCGCGACCGCGGCTTCGATCCCGGCCGGCGAGTCAAGCTCGTGCGAGAGGACAACCTCCGCCGCGGATGCACGATTGGGATCTGGGACGAACACGAGCGGGTCCAGGTCGGCTATCTGCCCCATCTGCATTCGCGTCGGGTGCGCCGACTGCTCGCCGCGGGCAAGTTCATCGACGCGCGCGTGATCTGGCAATGGCGCCGGCTTCGCAGTGGCGAGCGCTCGGGCCTTCAGCTTCTGATCTCACGCTGTCCGGTTCGGCTTGCGACCGCGGAAGAGCTCAAGGCCGACGATGAGGATCCGTTCTGACCGATGTCGTCAGGAATCGGGTCGTGCGCCGACTCAACTCATATGGACAAGCTTTTCATGAGCCTGCCCGGGCCGTCGCGAACGATCGTCGTCGAGCCGATCGAGCAGCCGAAGCCGGCCGAGGAGCCGGTGCCCGAGCGAGACCCGGTGCCGGCTGAGGAGCCCGCGCCCGAGAAGGCGCCGCTTGAGCCGGCGAAGACTTAGATTCACCACGACTTGAGCACAAAGCACGACGACAAGGTGCGACTGGGCCCGGAGTTCGCCGACGCCCTGACCTACACCTACGAGCTTCACGCTCGACAGCTCCGGAAAGGGACAACCAATCCCTACCTCGGCCATCTGCTCGGCGTCGCCGCGCTCGTGATCGATGCCGGCGGCTCAGAGGACGAGGTGATCGCGGCGCTACTCCACGACGCCGCCGAGGACCAGGGCGGGGAGGAGCGGCTCGAGAAGATCGAGCGCCGCTTCGGGCCGAAGGTCGCCTCGATCGTGCGCGAGTGCAGCGACACGACGAGCGCCGACGTCAAGGAGCCCTGGGAGGAGCGCCGCGAGCGCTACGCGAAGCATGTCGCTGAGGAGATCTCGGCGGAGGCGCTACGGGTGTCGCTCGCCGACAAGCTTTACAACTCAACGGCGATCGTTCGTGACCACGCGGCTGAGGGGGAGGGGCTCTGGACGCGCTTCTCACGCGGCAAGGAACAGCAGGCCCTTCGCTACCGCGGCCTCGTCGTTGCCTACCGGGCCGCGCTCGAGCGGCTTGGTGTCACCTCGCCGCTGATCGACGAGTTCGAGCGCAAGGTCGAAGAGCTCGAGGCGATCGCGGCCGTTAGACCGTGACGGTCCCGACGGTGCTTCGGACCTGGGGTATCGGAAGGCCTTCCTCGGCCAAATACTCCAGATGGAAAGCGATCGCCGAGCGGATCTCGCGTTCGGCCTCTTCTCTCGTATCGCCGCACGCGAAAACCGGAAGATCTGCGGCCGAAGCGTGCCAACTTCCGTCGCTGCCCTGCTCGTAGATCACGCCGTAAGTGGTCACCGCAGCTCCTTCAGTCCCCTGACTTTACCCCGCTCCGTCAGGACCCGGCGCGACGGCCGACTCTCCTACATCGGCCATGGACCAGGAGACGCCTACATCTGACCTGACCGAGGGCATCTGGCATTCGGCCCGTGCGACGCGAACGAGCATCGAGCCGAACTCGATGTCCGACGCGCTCTACATGGAGCATGCGCACCGGCATCGGCTCGCGTTCAGGAAGGGGGACTCGTGGCCGACTGAAGCCGAGATCCCGACGATCGATGGCGCGACGACACTGCTTCGAACCGTGTTTCGTGCGATCGAGACCGTGGTCATGGTGGTTGACGATGTGCTCGTCCTGGTACGGATCCAGATGGGCCGGGTGACGGCGAATCTCGCTGGCCACGACCAAAAAGCGGTAGAGCGCGTCCTCGAGCAGCTTCGGGTCGCCTTGCCCGTCCCCAAGATCCCGCCGGAGGTTCCGCGGGTCTCCTTCTCGTTTTCGTGGAAGAGCGACAGCTCGGCGATGTGGACGTCGCGAACGCTCGACGTCACCCGCTGGCCCGAGGTCTCGGCGAACTACGTCGCTTCCACTCGTCGCTCGCTCGACAATCTCCTGCGCCGCTTTCGGCCGGAGCGCTCTGGTCAGACGATCGTCTGGCACGGCGATCCCGGCACGGGGAAGACGCACGCCCTGCGGGCCCTCGCATACGAATGGCGCGAGTGGTGTGACGTCCACATCGTCACCGACCCCGACCAGCTCTTCGGCGCCGACGCCGGTTACCTGATGGAGGTGCTGACTTCGCCTCCGTCGGGGTCCGGTGGTCAGGACGACCGCTACCGCCTGATCGTTCTCGAGGACTCCGGCGAGTTGCTCACCGGCGATGCGCGCCGCCTCGTCGGCCACGGGCTCTCGCGCTTCCTCAACCTCTGCGACGGCCTCCTCGGCCAGGCCGAGCGACTGATCCTCTTGGTGACGACGAACGAGCCGATGAAGCGGCTGCACCCGGCGGTGCGGCGCTCGGGCAGGTGCGCGGCCGAGGTCGAGTTTCTTCCGTTCGATCGCCGCTCGGCGAACCGTTGGCTCGCTCGGCGAAGCGAGGTGAGGGTGGCGGAGCGGCATGTGATCGCCGACCTCTACGCGCTCGCCGAGGGGCGCGAGCCGAACGCACGAATCGGCAACGGTGCGACGATCGGCTTCACCGCGGGGCTTGCGGGCTGATCGGCGCCAGGAGGAGCGGGTCCGACGCGACTAGATAATTGATGGCCCGACACGTTTCCTACCTCGACTTCGACCTCGACGAGCCCTTCACCTGCGGCTGCGGGACGCGGCTGGTGCCGAGCGCCTCCACACGCTCAGGCTGAAGTCGGCGGGCGAGCTACCCGAGCTCGACGGTGATCGGATCGAGTTCGTTTGGGATTTCGAAGCGGACGAGAACGAGAAAGAGTGCTGGACCGTGATCCGCTGCGGTGAGGCGCAGGTCTGGCGCGAGCCGGCCGCGGCTGCGTCTGGCGGCTCGAGCGCGATCGGGTGCCGGTGCGGGTCTCGGTCGACACGCGGATCGAGGTCGGCCCGCAGGCGCGGCTGGCGGTGAAGCTCGAGCCGAGGCTCGAGGGCGCCGAACCGGCAAAAAGCCAAGCCCCGACCGCGTGAGCACCAGGCCGCCGTCTGTCCAGATGTTAATGTACGACTAGTGGTACAACTGATGACAGGAGCGCACTAGTGGGACGGGGCGAAAGGTCCGAGACGCTCGGCACCGCGGAGGCCCGCAAGAGTCTTCCGGACTTGGTCCGCAAGGCGGTCGGGCATGAGAAGCCGGCGCGATCGCCGAAGCGCCACGCGGTGGAGATCCAGCCGCGAGGAGAGGAACGCTCGGCCTCGTTGGTGCCGACGATTGATCTGGACGCAGCCGAGGAGCGAATTGCGGGACTCGAGGAGGAGCTCGAGAACGCGGGTATAGCGCTCTTCCTGCATGAGCGGATGGGTGGAACGGGTGGGGATCGCCTCTCCGCTGCAAAGTTCCTCGAGGGGATCGGGATGGATGAGTTCGTCGACGAGCTCCCCAGGCGCTGACCACGCGGTCGAGTTCCTCCCCGAGACCCAGGCGGACGCGAACGACCTCGGGGTGGAACTGAGGGAGGCGATCGCCGGCCTCGTCGTCGATCTCCACGACAACGCCCACCTGGGGGAACTAATGGGCGATCGGCCGCCTCGGATCCTCAGAGGCGCTCGCAAGATCCGCTTCGATCTGCCGGGCTGGCGAAGCAAGCCCCGATTCCGGCTCGTCTACCGAAACGAGCCCGCGGATGGTGCCGTGGCTTCCGTTTGCGTCCTAGCGATCGGTAGGCGAGATCGCATGATCGCGTATGCCAAGGCCTCGGCGCGCCTGAAAGAACGAATCGCCAAGGAAGGTCTTTCGTAGCCGGCTCTTGCCGGATCGCCAATCGGGTAGGACATCGGTATCCCCACCAACTACGAGAGGACCCCCGATGTCCGAAGAGCTGGAACCCGTTGCCCCGCTGACCGGGAGCTGCATGTGCGGCGCCGTCGCCTACGAGGTCTCCGAGCCGCTGCTCGGGGCCGCCTACTGCTACTGCAAGCGCTGCCAGCGGCGGACCGGGACGGCCTTCTCGGTGACCGCTCTGACCTCGGTTGGCTCGTTCGCGATCGCGAAGGGTGAGGACGCGCTCAAGGTCTACGAGCCCGGCGACGGCGGCTGGAACAAGGCGTTCTGCGCCGAGTGCGGGAGCCAGGTCTACACGCAGAACCCGGAGAACCCGGACCTGATCGCGATCCGGATGGGGACGCTCGACCAGGACCCGGGAATCCGGCCCGGAGTCCACCAATTCGTCGACTACGCGGCACCGTGGGCGCCGCCGGCCGACGACGGGCTGCCGCGCTTCTCGGAGCGGATGGGCTGGGACGGCGACGCGCCGGTCGATCCGACGACGGAGGAGAGGGTCGACGCGGGGTCGAGCTAGAGCTACGCCCGCTGGATTTCTGCTGCGACACGAAGTTGACACAAAGTGCGCGTCACGTGTGCGTCGGCGACGGCGAAGATTGGCGCGATGGATGGACGGGACACGACACAGGACGAGCCGGAGCGCTTCGAGAGGCTCGCGCCTGATTGGCTGAGGATTCAGGTGACGCCGCCCACGCTTGCGGCGGGCTCGCAGCAGGCAGCCGAGCTCGAGTTGCTCGGCGAGCAGCAGCGGCGCGGGATCGAGGGGGTGTTCGACTCGGAGGCGCTCGACGGTCTCGCCGCGAGCGGCTGGCTTCGTCAAGACGTCCAAGCCCGCGGCAGCTACCTCTCGACATCCGGGCTGCGGGCAACCCATGACCACCCCGAGCTCGTGATGCTCAACGTGCCCTCGGCGGCAGTCGGTTGGGCGGCCTCGGTCTTCGAGGCGATGGCTTGCTATCTGGATCGGGGGGATGCCTGTTTCGAGTCCGGCGAGACCTTCATCGACCTCAGCCCCGCCGGGGCCGGGGCGTTTACGTTCGCCGAGCTCTCCTCCGAAGCAGCGGCTTCGATCGGCTTCGACGAACTAGCGGAGGAGCTCTTGCTCGTGGTTCCGCTTCCGTAGCAAGCCTGCCCTACGTAGTACCCTACATATCGTGCGAAAGACCAGCGTTTATCTGAGCGAGCGCGAGTCGAAGCGGCTTGCCGAGCTGGCGCGCTCCGAGGAGCGCTCGCAGGCGGAGATCATCCGCGAGGCGATCGCCTCATACATACCGCCGGGCCGAAGCGGCGGCGAGTTCGCGCTCGCGGCGGGGTTCGCGCGGATCGACGACGACCCTCGCCCAATTCCCGAGATCCCAGAGGACGAGCTGCTGAGCGGCTTCGGCGGGTGACCCTCATTCTCGACGCGGCGCCGCTCGTCGCGCTTGCGGATCAGGCCGAGCCGCTTCGCGAGGAGATCCTCCGCGCGCTGGAGTCCGAGCGTGGCAGCCTCTACATCGCTGCACCAGTGACGGCGGAGATCGACTACCTGCTCGCGAACCGCTTTGGGCCCGCTGCGCGCCGTGCCTTCCTCGAGGATCTGGCCGAGCGTCGCTACGAGGCGCCGGCGCTCGATGCGAGCGACTACTCCGCCGCGCTCGAGCTCGATCGTCGCTACGCCGACCTCGACGTAGGCCTCGCCGACCTGGCGACGGTCGTGCTTGCGGCAAAGCTCGGCACCCGCCGGATCCTCACCTTCGACGAGCGCCACTTCCGTGCGATCCGGCCGATTCAGGGCGGGTCGTTCGAGTTGTGGCCTGCCGACGCGCCAGGCACGTAAAGTCATTGCATCGGCGAGCGGCGATCAGATTCCGGGACGCCCGCGTGGACAGGCGCGGCTCTCGGTCGCGACGCTCACCGAATTGATCCTCGGGGTGAATCGTGCGCGGTCTCAGCCGTTGCTTGCGTTGCGCGAGTCGACGCTCGAACGGGCGCGTTCGTTTATCGCGCTCCCCTTCGATGAATATGTCGCCGAGAGGCTCGGAGGGCTGTTGGCCGCGGCTCGGAACAAGGGGCGGAAAGCGGAGGCGATGGACGCGATCATCGCGGCTACCGCGATCGTCCACGACCTTGAAGTGTGGACGCTGGACGACGACTTCCAGGTCCTCGCGGAACTCGATCCGAGCCTTCGCCTCGTCGCGCCCTGACTGATGGCGAGCGACGAGACTCGCGCCGAGGCCGACGGACCCGCCGGCCGCCTGACCTGGCGGCGGGTCGGGGATGGCCCGCCTCTCGTCCTGATCAACGGCTACGCGGGGAGCGCCGACGACTGGGACCCGACGTTTCTCGGCGCCCTCGGCGGTCCCTTCTCGGTGATCTGTCCGAACAACCGCGGGATCGGCGGCTCGGATCTCGGCAGCGAACCTGTGTCGGTCGACGCGATGGCCGACGACGTGCTCGCGATCCTCGACCACCTCGAGCTGGAGACCGCTCCGATCGCCGGCTGGTCGATGGGCGGGTTCATCGCACAGGAGCTTGCGGCGCTGGCGCCGGAGCGGGTTGAGGCGCTCGTCCTGATCTCCAGCCGCTCCGGTGGCCCCGAGGCGATCTCCGCGCCGGCCGAGGTCTGGAACCGGCTGACCGACCACTCCGGCACACCGCGAGAACAGGCGACCCGGCTGATCGGGCTGCTGTTCCCACCCGACGTCGCCGAGCAGATCGACCGCGATTTCGGCGAGGTCGTCGCCGAGGCTCGCGCTCAGCTCTCGGCCGAGTCACTCGACCAGCAGAAGCGGGCGATCGAGGGTTGGCATACCTCCGGGCGTGAACCGCCGACCGTTCCGGTGCTGGCGGCAGCGGGCTCGCTCGATCAGGTGGTGATGCCCGAGAACTCCATCGCGCTCGCCGCGGGCGAGGGCGACTGGCTCGCCCGGTTTCCCGGCTGCGGCCACGCGTTCATGGCACAAGAGCCGGTCCGCGTCGCCGCGCTGATCGCGGCGTTCCTGCGCTAGCGCTAGCCGACCAGCAGAAAGAGCCAGACGGCCAGCGCGAGCAGCGAGATCGCGACCAGGCGCACTCCGAGCTCGCGGTCCTCCTGGGTCATCTGCAACAGGCCGATGATGATCCCCGCCGGCGGCAGCGCGACCGCGATCACAAACGGGAGGATGCGGGGGGCGTTCTTCATCATCCGCGCCAGACTAAGTGACCAAGCCACCGATTCTGCTCGCCCCCGACAAGTTCAAAGGCAGCTTCTCCGCGGCCGAGGTCGCCGAGGCGCTCGCGGCCGGGGTGCGCGACGCCGGAGGCGTGCCTCGGCTGATGCCGATCGCGGATGGGGGAGAGGGCCTCGGCGTCCCCTGCGATGCAGTGATCGCGGTCGACGACTTGACCGACCATGAGCAAGAGTGGCTCGGCCTCGGCCGGATCGTCGAAGCGCGGACGTGGGATGAGCTGCGGGCGGCAGGGGAGACGCTAGGGTGACAGACGAAAGATCATATCTGATCAGATATAGTCCGTCTATGGAGTCTGCTTCTCTTCTCCGCCAAGCTCGAACCCATTCGGGTCTGACCCAGACTGCGCTCGCTGATCGGGCCGGCACATCCCAGGCGACGGTCTCCGCGTACGAGGCCGGAAGCAAGCAGCCATCTGTCGCGACACTCAGCCGCCTACTTGCGGCAGCCTCTTGGCGCCTTACCCTCGAGCCGGCGGAGCGACCCGTGGTCAGGCCTTCGAGGGCGGAGCTCGACAGGCGAGGGCAGACACTCGTTGACGTTCTGGATTTTGCCGACGCGCTGCCGTTCAGGCCCGGGCCAACGCTTGGCTTCCCCCGACTCGCCGACGTCGAACGTCCGCCCCGATGAGACTCGCAGACCGCCTGCTTGCAATTCATCAGGCGCTGTCCGCAGCGGACCTGCCGCACGCGTTTGGAGGAGCGATCGCACTCGCCTACTGGACCGAGGACCCTCGCGGAACCAGCGACATCGACGTCAATATCTTCATTCCCGCCGAGGACTGCGAGCGAGCGCTCGAGGCGCTGCCGGAGGGTGTGGCGGTGCCCGAAGGGGTCGCTGCGCAAGTAGTCGAGCAGGGGCAGGCGAGGCTTTGGTGGGACCGGACCCCGATCGACCTGTTCTTCAACACCGTCCCGATTCATGAGGATGCCGCACGCCACCGACGCACGGTTCCGTTCGAGGGCACCGAGATTCAGATACTCGGCCCGGTCGAACTGGCTGTCTTCAAAGCGATGTTCGACCGCACCAAGGACTGGGCCGACATCGAAGCGATGATCGCGGCTAACACTCTGGATCTCAACGCCCTTCGCGTGGCGCTCCTCGAGCTCCTCGGACCCGATGACTGCCGCTTCGCCCGGATCGACGAGGCGGTGCGACAGGTGGAGGCAGAATCAGCGTGACTCACGCTTCACTAACACTCTGCTAATCTCTCGCACTTCCTGCTGAGCCTTCGCACCACATATGCGAAGGGCGGGGGACCCAAGTAGTTGGGGCGAATCGCGGCCGCTGGTCGCGTAGCGCAAAGCTCTTACTGAGCGCGAGCCCGTCAGCTAACCCCGCAAGCGACCGAGAGCGGAGCGTTAGTTGATCTCAAATCTGGAGTTTTCAAGCCTTTCCGCGCGTATCTGCGTGCTCGCGATCGCTGCCCTTGGCACGTTCGCGGTGACCCTTGCCACGGTCGAGACGTCCGGCGCCAGCTCGTCCGGCGGCATCGGCACGACCCCCGACGAGCCCGAGGGCGAGGACTCGAGCGCCGGCGGCGACTCGAAGTACGACCGCCTCTGGAACAAGGTCTCGAGCAAGGAACGCAAGTGGGCCCGCAACACCGCCAAGTGCGAGTCGGGCGGCGACCCGAAGGCGATCGGCGGCGGCGGTATGTACCGCGGCGCCTTCCAGTTCCTCAAGGCGACCTGGGCCGCTTCGCCGAAGAGCCCCGGCGGCGACCCGATCGTCTACAACTACAAGACCCAGGCCGTAGTCGCGGTCGCGCTCAAGAACGAGAGCGGCGCCGGCCATTGGCCCGTCTGCGGCTGAGCGCTCCCCGCCAGAGCTGAACCGGCGTGCTCGCCCACCCGGGCGGCGTATTCTGGCGCCGTGGCGAACGGGGGCAAGAGATCGGCGGTCCGCGCCGGCCAGGTCGCGGTGCTCGCGCTCTCGCTCGCGGCGATCTCCACGCCCGCGAGCGCGCTCGCATCTCCGTACGTCCACGCCCATCGCGGCGGCGCATTCGCGACCGTTTCCGGTGAGCAGGTGCCGGTCTTCGGCGAGGCGACGATGCCCGCCTTCCGCAACGCGGTCCGGCGCGGCTTCGTCGTAGAGCTCGACGCCCAGGTCTCGGCCGACGGCGTCCCGTTCGCGATCCACGACGCCGAGCTTGACCGAACGACGAACTGCGAGGGGCTCGTCTCGGAGATGCCCGCCGCCGAGATCCGGCGTCAATGCAGAGTGGACGTTCTCGGTCGCGGTGACGAGGCCGTCAAGCTCGCCGCCGCGAGCACGAAGCTCGCGAAGGTGCCTCCGCTGAAGCAGGTCCTGCGGCTGGCGAGTCGCCGCGGCGCCGAGCTCAACCTCGAGATCAAGAACGACCCCACCGAGCCCGACTTCGACCCCGGCGACTCGACTGCACGCGCTGTCGCCGACGAGATCGAGCGCTCCGGTTTCCCGCCCTCACGGCTGATCGTGCAGAGCTTCTGGCCGCCCAACATCGACGTGATCGAGGCCGATCCCGACCTCGCCCTCGCCGAGACCTCGCTGCTGACGCTCGGCTCGCTCAACGCGGGCGGTCCGGCGCTCGCTGCGGAGAGAGGTTACGAGTGGTTCTCGCCGCAGTGGCCGATCGACGCATCGCTCTTGGCCGAAGCCCATTCGAGGGGACTGCGCGTCGTCCCTTACACGCTCAACTCGGGGGCGGAACTGACCGCGGCCGTCGAGCGC